>JBIJAX010000088.1:0-2900 GCA_044345485.1 Kapaibacterium sp. (SeqCode) | reverse complement strand
GTTATAAACTCTTTTACAAGCACGGAAGAGCGCGCCTGAGCAGTGCCAACATCTGTTTGGGGGCGAGGCAGTGCAACAAGATGGTAAAGTGTGAAGGCCAGGAAGAGCGCTGCTACGAAACCAATGGTTGCGGACCACGCAGTTGGTACGCTGCCGCCTATGCCAAACACTGATACAGTTTCGAGATCTCCTGCAAGCACAACAAGAGCCCCCTGACCCGTGATCATTGCGATGCGATAGAAGGTGCTGCGAATACCAACGAACGTTGCTTGTTGATTATCATCAAGCGCAAGGATGTAGAATCCATCAGCTGCTATGTCGTGTGTGGCACTGCTAAAGGCCAAAAGCCAGAATACAGCAAGAGAGTACCGGAAAAACTCGGGTCCGGGAATCGTGAGTGCAACACCTGCAAGCGCTGCGCCGATCACAAGTTGCATTGCAACGATCCAGCAGCGCTTGGTGCGGAGGGCGTCTACGAGCGGACTCCACAAAGGCTTGATCACCCAGGGTAGATACAGCCACGATGTGTAAAAGGCGATGTCTTCATTCGAGACACCAAGCCGCTTATACATAATCACGGAAACCGTCATTACGATCACATACGGCAGACCCTGAGCAAGATAGAGCGACGGAATCCACGACCACGGATTAACCGCGCGTTGTGCAGTTGTATTCATGTGTTGTTCTCCCCCATTCGACACATAGCAACGATACGAAGAGAACGCTTACAATCCAGTATCGCGCAGGGACTCTAGCAGGCTTCGTTGTTCATCTGTGATAGTTGTTGGAATAACAACATGCAGTTCAACAAATAGATCTCCGCGAGCCCCCTCCGTGTTGTACATAGGCATGCCTTGTCCGCGTAGGCGCAGAATCTTGCCCGATTGTGAGCCTGCAGGCACGGAGACGGTGAGTGCGCCGCCGAGCGTACGCAACTCGATGCGTCCACCAAGAACAGCGGTTGTTATCGGAATGTGTTCTCGCACATGAACATCGTTACCGTCGCGCCTGTACCGAGAATGCTCCTGAACAGTTACTTCGATCTCTCCATCTGGTATTCGCAGACGTTGTTTTGTTGTAATGCCGGGCTTAAAGGATATGTCGACCTTTTTTTCATTGATCGTAAATCTTTTTGCAATACCGGTAAACGCCTCTTCAAGCGTAAGCGTAACAGCATACACAGGCTTTGGTGCCGGGCGTGGCTGGGTGCGTCGTGTCTGCCCCCTGCCGGCAGACGTACGCTGTCCGAACAGTTCGGAGAGCATATCACCGAACGACGTTCCGGAGAACATCCCATCTACATCGTCCATGGTAAACTGCTGACCAAACCCATTAGTAGGGCGCTGTCCGGTGCGCTGATACTGTGAGTATTGCGATGACAATTGATCGTACTTGCGCCTCTTTTCCGGATCGCTGAGCACATCATATGCTTCAGAGATACGTTTGAATCGTTCCTCTGCTGCGGGGTTGTCTGGATTTGTATCAGGGTGGAACTCGCGTGCCAGCTTCCGAAACGACTTCTTAATCTCGTCGGCTGTAGCAGTCTTCGGAACCTCGAGTTCCTTATAGTAGTCGTTGAAATTCATAACGCAATCTAGAGACGAATATCATGCTCTCATTGTGCAGATATCACAAAAGGGGCTTTACATTAACCCTCGCTCCACGAACGATGTGTACGTATTGCCTGCGATGATCAGATGATCGAGAACCTTGATGTCAACAATACGCCCAGCCTCGATAAGCTGCTTCGTGATTGCAACGTCTTCGCCGGAAGGTTCGGTGTTTCCTGAAGGGTGGTTATGTGCAACAATGATCGACGCAGCGCTCTCGGCAATTGCCAGGCGAAATACCTCACGAGGATGGATCAATACAGCGTTAAGCGACCCATCGCTTACGCACACCTCACGAATAACCTGATTGGCAGAGTTGAGTAACACCACGCGAAACGACTCTGTGCGCAAGTGACGCATGCGCGGAATCATTGTCTGTGCGAGCACAGCTGGTGTACTCACGACAATGCGCTCGGTAAACGGCTCTGCTTGAATGCGCCGGGCGAGTTCGAAGGCGGCGCATAATGTGGTAGCCTTGGCCGCGCCCATGCCGTGTATCGACATCAGTTCTACGACGTCTCTGCTCGCAAGATCTGCAAGTGATGTAAAGCGCTGCAGGATATCATGAGCGATATCCGACGCGCTTCGTTTCGACGTTCCCGAGCTGATCAGCAGCGTGAGTAGCTCCTGTGTGCTTAGTGCATCTGGCCCAACCTGGATTAGGCGTTCTCGGGGCCGGTCGGTGCGAAGCGGAGTTGCGATCACAACCGGCATCTTTTGCATTTTTGCGTCTCACAGAATTTTGGAACAGTAATGATCGACATCCTGATATATCACCTTCACGTAGTGGGCGTTATCTACGCCTTTACGCTTCGTTGGCAGAAAGAAGGTCTTAAAAGCGGGATGTTGGCTGTTGCCACATGCGGGTTGGTAGTGACAACATTGTGGGCGGTTACTGGTTCGATAGCTAGAGCGGTTCTTCCCAATTCACGTCCGGAAGACCTTATGACTGCCGACACGCTTTCGCTCGTGCTTCTGTTGATCCCTGAGTACATCTTCTTTCGAGCCTTCTTTCTACGTTCCAAGAGCGTCTCGGAACGTGACGCCTGAGCGCCTCGAAAGTATTTTTCACTACCCATTTGGATTATTCACACCGACTTCCGTAAGTTTGAAGTTCCCGCCGCGGAGATCGTGGTGTTGGGAGCCGAAAACGGCAGCGGCAAAGTCGCTGCAGAAGATCGGTGGTGTTCTTTGACAACAGGAAGCAAGAAGAAACATGCAAACGAGAGGGTAGGTTTTAACAGATCTACTCCGTCAATCGAAAAGTAAAAACGACGCAATCGGTAATGA
>JBIJAX010000064.1:0-9847 GCA_044345485.1 Kapaibacterium sp. (SeqCode) | reverse complement strand
TTTTGTGGGAGCTGTTGGGCGACACCAACCCGTGCTTGAGGGAGAAGTTCTCGAATTGCGTTCCGTCGTAACGGATGACTCCGATACCATTGTTGCCAATCCACAGGTTTCCCTTGCTGTCGGCATAGAGTGATCGGACATGCAAGCGCCCGGTTGCGTCGTTGAATCCCAACGTTGAGTCGGTGATCACACGGAACGTGCCGTCCTTAAACCCAACCACAGCCCCATAGGCCCCGAACCAAACGGTGCCGTCTGTTGTGTGCACCGGTTTCGTGGAAAGTGTGACGTCGCGCTCAGGGTCCACCGCCTTGCCGATCGACAACATATGGTAGTGCAACGATACTCCATCATAGCGGTACACACCGGGATCGCGCTCAGTGCCATTAGCCCCAGCGGGTGAATTCTTCTTAAACCAGAGGTCGGTTGGTGCCGACGACCACGGTTCCGGGTCACTTCCGGCACGCAGTGCAAACGGAGTAAGCAAACCGTTTATGTTTCGACTCAAGCCTTTTATCCCTTCGAACCAGATCCCGCCCTGAGCATCCTCGTCGATCGAGCGGATACTCATATCGGTGAGCCCATTACTCACGGTATAGTATCGCAGTCGGCTGCCATCATACATCGCAACACCCTCGTTGTGGCTTCCGAACCAGACATTCCCCCTTGCGTCCTGAAGGATGACGCGAATGCCACTCGTGAATGCCAGGCGGTGAGTAGACGTATCAGAACTGCCCGTGCCTCGCTGCTGCGCGGAGAGTTTGGTTGACGGTGTATCGCAGGCTGCAAGTACGATCATGCACACGGCGATCGCACCGAGCAGCAGAGCGTGGTGGTGTTTCATACCAAGCAGAATGGTGAAAGGAGGTTGGACGAAAATAGTAAGGAGGCCGTGTATGGCCCATGGAGCCCCCTTCGCACCACAGCCCCACATATGCGCCTTGTTGCACGTAGTTGGCAGAATCAGTTTTTCTAGCCAGGCAATGCGATTTATGCGCGCAATAGGGGCATTCTAGAGCCCTAATTAATTGGAATCAAGGGGTGGGGTACCCTTTGGAGAATCAGATTTGGGGGCTTCAAATACAGAGGAAAATATTTCTCCCTATAAGAGCTATCCCGATATAATCACAGGGTGGTATGCTGAAGCATCATTGATGCGGATACACCAATGCAGAGTAGAGTTGCTACTGAATTTGGTTTAGAGTAGATCTGGGATTTAGTTTCAACTTCGCCAACAGGCTTAAAGCTTGTAGATGGAGCATAAGGCAGAATCTGAGACCAATTCCAACGGGATCACGTGATGCCTTATCACCCGCCGGTGATAAGGCATCGTTGTTTTAACGAAGAGGCTATCGGCAAGGCCATACCCGACTACTTATATTTTCCGTGGTAACAGCAACACTGACATGAATATGTCAAGTTTGCTTGACATTTCTATTTATGTCAAGTATATTTGACAATGATTGAGTCTCAATGCACCATTCGCGTGCGCCATGTCCGCAATGAGTTAGGGATCACGCAAGGCACACTCGCAGAACGTGTTGGCGTGAGTCGTCAGAGCATCAACTACATCGAGCAAGGCACCTACTCCCCATCCGTAACGCTAGCGTTACGGATTGCGAAGGTACTCGGTGTGCGAGTTGAGGACATCTTCATTCTGGAGGACAAGTAACGTATGGAACCCATGGATAATATTCATCGCGTAGAGTCGATGATCATGCAGGATGAAGTACTTCGGTATCGCCTGTATCACACCGGTTACATCATTCTCATTACGAGCCTAGTCAGCATGATGATGGTTGGCGGTGTGTATTTGTTCTTCTTCCCCGAGCTTGAGCTAGTAGGCATCGCGCTGGTCTTTGCTTCTATGCTGATTGGACTCGTCTTTATCGTCTCACTGAAATTTCGCGGTGTAGTTGGAGCGGCAAGTGAAGCTGTGCTTAGCACCAAACAGCAACGCAGGGCAGCGCTGAACGAAATCATGATTCGCGGCGCACTGTTTGCATTGTTTATGACAGTCTTCTCGTGGTTCACTGATGATGAACGTAAACCTACGAAGCTCATCTTCACCGCCGTCTTCAACTTCGTGTTCTGGTCGCTTGGCATGTATGTGTACTACGTAACTCGCGCTAAGCGCTCGCAGGAATCGGCAGGAGATTCCTAGGGATCTTCCCCCATGTCTCGTTGATTTGATTCCGCCCCCCGCCACATGCCTATTTACCCCGTACATTTGCCACGTGTTTCTTCGATATACATATTTATATCTGGCGCTTGTACTTTCTGTCACGTGCGCGGAGGCTCAACGAAGCAGTTTGGCGCTCAAGGGGCTTCAACAGAGGTGCTATGCTGTGTCGGTTGCTGACCTCCAGCTGCCGGTAGATTCGCTGGTGCTGGACTCTGGCGTCGTGATACCCGACACTGCGGTCTATCTGATTTGTATGGCTGCCGCATCAGATGTGTCTGTCGCTGGCCCCGCTCTGGGAGTTGTAGCAAATGCTGCTGGATTCGTGTACCGCACATCGATAATGGCGCAGGATGGACCACATATTGTGGTCCGGCCCGTTGAACTGCCCAATCTTGCTCCGCAAGATCTCTTTCAAGTCGTAGTACCACTCAGAGCAGATACCATTGTGGTTGACTCTGTTGTAACGGCATTGCCTTGGGATGGCCGCTCTGGCGGAATCATCGCAATTGAATCGAATGTGATCATCAGTGACACCGGACGCATCGATGTTAGCGGTCTTGGAAGTAGAGGCGGCAAACGTTCGATTAATGGGGGCAGCTGCGGTATCGTGCAGGCCTGTGATCCCGAAACGAGCGACCGTACAGCTGGTAAGGGCGAGTCGATACGTCTGCCAGAAGCTTCCTGCACAAACGGTCACACTCCTTGGGCTAATGGAGGGGGCGGTGGAGATGCGCATAATGCCGGCGGTGGTGGCGGTGGTAACGGCGGAGCTGGCGGACGTGGTGGTAATCAGTTCGTATGTAGCGCTGTTCCCGGTATGTATGGTATGTCTGGTATGGCACTTGTAGATCCATCACAGGAACGTCTGTTTTTTGGTGGCGGTGGAGGTGGTGGACATCAGAATAACAACGTTGCTACCGACGGAGCTCCGGGCGGCGGAATGGTGATCATTCGCACTCATACCATCACCGGTGACTCTCTCACCATTGTCTCTCGTGGTGGCAACGCGGCTGCTCGTGCTGGTAATGACGGCGGCGGCGGCGGCGGCGGCGGAGGTAGCATTTCTATTGAGGCATGCTATGTAGAAACGAACATCGTTGCAGATGTTCAGGGTGGCACTGGAAGCATGTGCGACGGCGGACATGGCCCGGGCGGCGGCGGCGGTGGCGGACGCATCATGCTTCACCCTACTTTGCTTCAGAACTTTGCACAAAAGTTCACATTCCTGCTCTCAGGGGGCTTGGCAGGTACCGTTGCTCCTGACAATTCAAACGGTGCCGAACCTGGGGCGCCCGGTATCGTGCAGGCCCTATGTAAGCGCACATCACCGCACGTACTCTCCGTTAAGCGTGCGGCAAACGTTGGAGATACGCTTCAGATGCAGCTCGTTGCGCGCGATACACTTGAAGAATGCGAATCCTTGATTGCGCATCAAATTCAGTTTATTGGGTCAGCACATACTCCTCTTACAAACGACCTTACCTGGTTTGACGCACTACAGGTGGATATCCGCCTGATCAGGCCGGATACGAACGTTGTTACCGTAACCGTTCCCAGCAAGCGCTCATGGAGCTTGCCAATTCTCGCTGTACTTAGCGGCGATTCTACAACAACCGTTACCCATACTCGGTGGCTACCTTCACTTACACCCTCTTCCGAATGTACATGGCCTTCACTTGCTCGCGAAATCACAGTCGATGCATGTGCCCTTCGAATTCGTCCGATAACAGGATCACCTGGTCTGGCCATTTCAGCGTCAACGAGCCAAGGCGTGATATCGATAACGATTACGTCGCCATATAATGCGCCGCACAAGGTATCTCTTTATTCAGCATTAGGCGAACTCATCGAAACAGCCTTGACAGCAGATTCAAGGCAGATATCAAACAGCGCTTGGCGATTTGATCATGTGTTTGAGACTGCGTCGCGCGCGCATGGTGTGTACATCCTCGCAGTAGAAACTACGGGCGGTGTGATAGGAGCAGCGATGGTTGCGGAGTAACGTATGCAACGCTCTCGCGAGTGCGACGATCTGTTCGCTACTCGCTGTTCGCTGTTCGCTACTCGCTACTCGCTGTTCGCTACTCGCCACTCGCTGTTCGGCACTCGCTATTCGGCACTCGCTACTCGGCACTCGCTATTCGGCACTTACCTAATAAACTTCGGATGCATGAGATTCTCGATGCTGAAGATCTCGTCGATCTTCTCATCTGACAGAAGCCCCTTGGCCCGAACGATATCGATTACCGAACCACCCGTTTCAAATGCTTCCTTAGCGATCGCAGCACTTTGTTCGTACCCGAGGATAGGATTGAGCGCTGTAACGATACCAACACTGTTGAGAACCATTTCACGCGTGCGTTCTGCATTAGCAGTTATGCCATCGATACAGAGCTCGCGGAGTGTTGTGCATGCCCTACCGAGTGTCTCGATAGACTGAAACAAGCAGTACGCAAGCACAGGCTCCATAACGTTGAGCTGAAGCTGTCCAGCCTCTGCTGCAAATGTTACAGTTACGTCGTTACCGATAACCAGATAGCAGACTTGGTTTACCACTTCCGGGATAACGGGATTTACCTTCCCTGGCATAATGCTAGATCCTGGCTGCATGCGCGGAAGGTTGATCTCATTAAATCCGCAACGGGGTCCACTTGAGAGCAGACGAAGATCGTTACAGATCTTTGAGAGCTTCACAGCTACACGCTTTAGTACGCCGCTAACCTGCACATACGCGCCGTTGTCCCACGTTGCTTCAATGAGGTTTTGCGACAGCGTTACAGGCACTCCACTTACCTCGTTGAGATACGTTACCGACAATGCAGGATACCCCTCCGGCGCGTTGATACTTGTACCAATAGCCGTTGCACCAAGGTTAACTTCTGTAACCAGCATGCGGGCTTCTTCAAGTCTGCGCAGATCCTCACCGATGTTCACTGCAAACGAGTCGAACTCCTGTCCGAGCGTCATCGGCACGGCATCCTGCAGCTGCGTACGCCCCATCTTGATCACATCGGCAAACTCCCTGCCTTTGCGCGCAAATGATTCCTGCAGCAATCCAAGCGATGTGATGAGTTTTCCGATCTCCTCATAGAGACTTAGTCGAAAAGCCGTTGGGTAGGCATCGTTCGTGCTCTGGGAACAGTTGACATGATTGTTTGGATGGACAATGTCATAAGCACCTTTGGGATGCCCCAACAGCTCGAGCGCTTTATTGGCTATTACTTCATTGGCATTCATGTTTGTTGATGTGCCGGCGCCACCTTGAATAACATCAACAATGAACTGGTCATGCAACTCTCCTGCTGCAATTGCGTCGCATGCCTTGCATATCGCATCGGCAACGTCTGGCTCGAGCACGCCGAGATCCCTGTTGGCCAATGCTGCGGCTTTTTTTACATGGGCAAAGGCAACGATAAACGATGTGGCATGAGAGATCGGAATGCCTGTAATGTGGAAGTTCTCCTTGCCTCGCAGTGTTTGAACGCCATAATAGACGTTGTCGGGTAGCTGACGTTCACCAAGAAAGTCGTGTTCGGTGCGCATGATGTGTCCAATTACAAAACAAGGTGTTCGGAATACGTTGGCATGTAACAGTTCACGCCATATCGTTCAAGAAGCAGGTCTTTCAATGCTGTACGTGCAGAGTCTTCGCCGTGTGTGAGGAACGTCATTGGCGTTCCTGAAGCGGCAACATGTTCATACCATTGCACAAGGTCGCTCTGGCCGGCGTGGGCACTAAAGCCACCGAGCGTATGGATCTTGGCCCGCACCAGCTTGCGGTCCCCCATGATGGAGATCTCCGCTGCACCATCAACAAGTCTGCGGCCCAGGGAGCCCCTTGACTGATATCCAGCGATGATGAAGTGACAGTTGCGATCGTCAATGTTATGTCGAATGTGGTGCATGATGCGTCCAGCCGTGCACATTCCGCTGCCAGCAATTACGATAAACGGACCCTGCGCTTCATTGATAGCCTGCGATTCTGCAGCCGTTGTGCAGATACGCAGAGACCTCAGATCGTGATAGAGCTGACCATCCTTGAGCAGTTCCGTGCTCTCTTCATCCATGAGCTCTTCGTGTTGACGATAGATATTCGTGGCCTTAATTGCCATAGGACTATCGAGATAGATCGGCAACGACGGGATACGCCCCTTGCGAATGAGTTCAGCAATGTGATAGAGCATCTGTTGCGTACGGCCGATTGCAAACGATGGGATAAACATCTTCCCATTGGTTTCTACAGCTTCAACGATGATCTTTTCAAACTCTATCAGTGTCTCAGCAAGAGACTTATGATTGCGGTCTCCATAGGTTGATTCCATGATCAGAATGTCGGCTTTGACAGGGGGCTGCGGATCGCGCAGATATGGCAGATGTGGCGGACCAAGATCTCCGCTAAAGACGATGATCTTTCGTTCGTCACCGTTCTGCACAACAAGCTCAACCGATGCAGATCCAAGCATATGTCCTGCTTCGTAGAATGTTGCCTTTACACCCGAAGCAACCGCGACAGGTGCGTTGTAGTCAATTTCTTCGAAGAGCTCAATCGTCTGTGTTACGTCGTCTTTCTCATATAGCGGCTGATCGTTTCGGTTCATCTTGATGCCGCGCTTCGAAAAACGCTTCCTTCGGCGCTCGAAGTCTGCTTCCTGAATATGGGCTGCATCAAGAAGAATCACTTCTGCCATATCACGCGTGGCGGGGGTGGCATAGATCGGACCTCGATAGCCCTCGCGCACGAGCAGCGGCAGACGGCCGCAGTGATCTAGGTGTCCGTGGGTAAGCACAACGGCATCAATGTCCATGCGATGAATCCTACCAGGGATCACATTCCGAGCATCGTCGTCTTTATCGCCCTGAAACATTCCGAAGTCCACCAGCACCTTCGACGAATCGGTTTCAACAAGGTATGCAGACCCGGTTACTTCACCTGCTGCACCATATGGCGTGATTGTTACCATCTTGCAAAAGTACGATGTGTAATTTTGTCTATGGCCCAAGAACAAGAGACGGATGCTAAACGAGTCGATTACCGGCTCCTACGACGATTACTACAGTTTCTCAAACCATATAAACTTCACCTGCTGGGCGGCGTATTACTTACGCTAGTCTCATCAGCACTTGGTCCGCTCCGCCCCTTCATCACGCGCATTGCGGTAGACGACCACATCGCCAAGGGCGATCTCAACGGTCTCTTCATCTTCATTGCCATCATCTTTGGTTTAGTTATCGTGCAAGGGGCTACACAGTACGCACTTTCCCTGCTCATGACATGGATCGGCCAACGTGTTCTGCTCGATATTCGCAATACCTTATTCAAACATGTTCAGGCATTGGCACTGCGATTCTACGACACAACTCCGGTTGGACGTATCGTTACACGTGTTACGAGCGACGTAGAGGTTCTCAACGAGCTCTTTTCTGCAGGTGTGGTGCTCATGATCTCAGACATCATGGTAATCCTCTGGATCTTGACGTTCATGTGGAACACGTCATCTGAGCTGACCCTTCTCACGATCATCATTCTTCCGTTTCTGCTAACAGCGTCGTTTATCTTTCGAGCAAAGGTGCGGGTTGTCTACAGTAAGATTCGACAACAGGTTGCACGTATGAACTCGTTCATCAATGAGTTTATCACAGGTATGGTTGTGGTGCAGCTGTTTCGACAGGAAACACGCATGGAAGGGCAGTTTCGTGAGATTAACAAGACTCATAGGGAGCTGCAGGACAAGTCAATCATGTATTACGCAACGTTCTTCCCTGTCGTGGAATTTCTTTCCTCTGTTGCTCTTGCTATTATCGTCTGGTATGCAGCCAAGAATATTGGTACTGGTGAAATGACCGTTGGCATGCTGATTGCCTTTGCACAGTTCACCGAAATGTTCTTCCGTCCGGTGCGCGACCTCACCGAGAGATACAATACGCTGCAGTCCAGCGTTGTGGCCTCAGAACGCATCTTTTCTATGCTTGACACCAAGCTAACGATCAATGATAATCCAGATGCACAGCCCTTCAACCGATTGAAGTCTGGCATTGAGTTCTCACACGTTGACTTCTCCTATGATGGCACCACGCAGATCTTAAAGGATGTTTCATTCAGCGTGCGAAAGGGTGAAACTCTTGCAATCGTGGGCGCAACAGGTGCTGGCAAGAGTTCGATCATCAACCTACTGTGCAGGTTTTACGAGTATCAAGCAGGAGACATACTCGTTGACGGCACGTCAATCCGGTCTGTAAAGCAAGAGGATCTTCGCAGGCGCATCGCAGTGGTTCTTCAGGACGTGTTTCTCTTCTCGCGATCTGTGGAAGAGAACATCTCACTGGGACGAACTGATATTCGACGAGAAGATGTGCAGAAGATCGCTCGACAGCTTGGTGCAGATGCATTTATCTCGAAGCTGCCGCATGGATACGACACGAACGTTCGTGAACGAGGCGCCGTGCTTAGTGTTGGTCAAAAGCAGCTGATTTCGTTCTGCAGGGCGCTAGCGCAAGATCCAGACATCCTGATCCTAGACGAAGCAACATCGAGCATCGACACAGAATCTGAACAGCTTATTGAAGCGTCGATCTCAACGATGCTACAGGGACGTACCTCGATTGTTATCGCCCACCGATTGTCAACGATTCAACGAGCCGACAGAATCCTTGTGCTGCATAAAGGCGAAGTAGCCGAATCAGGCACCCATGCCGAGCTACTGTCAGCACAAGGCCTATACGCAAAGCTGCATGCGCTGCAGTTCGCAAACGGGTAACCGGAAGGACGAGTTACTTGTCTGTCCAGACGCCCATGGCGTAGAACTTTTCGCGCCGCTGCTGAACGAGATTCTTTGCTGGGATGGTTGCCAGCTGTGAAAACTCCTCGATAAGCACCGATGTCATCGTAGAGAACATCACTTCTGGATTACGGTGTGCCCCGCCTGTAGGCTCATCAAGAATGCGGTCTACAATACCAACCTGGACTAGGTCTTTTGCACCAAGCCGCAGAGCTTCTGCCGCCTGTTCTTTGTAGTCCCAGCTTCTCCACAGAATCGAAGAGCAGGATTCGGGAGCGATAACTGAGTACCATGCATTCTCGAGCATCAGGATGCGATCTCCGATACCAATTCCAAGTGCGCCGCCAGAAGCCCCTTCACCAATGATCACGATCACAATTGGCGTCTTAAGCTGGGACATCAAGAGAAGGTTCTTTGCAATGGCCTCTGCCTGACCGCGTTCTTCAGCTTCAAGACCTGGGAAGGCACCAGGTGTATCCAAGAAGCACACAACCGGCATGGCAAACTTTTCTGCCATCTGGAACAATCGGAATGCCTTTCGGTATCCCTCTGGATTGGGCATGCCAAAGTTGCGGTGCACATTAGACTTTGTATCACGCCCCTTCTGATGACCAATCACCATAACGTGGGTAGATCCCAACTTCGCAATGCCACCGACAATTGCTGGATCATCACGATAGGTCCGGTCTCCGTGCAGCTCTACAAAGTCCTCAAAGCAGTGCTGGATATAGTCCAACGTATACGGACGGTCTGGATGCCGGGCAATCTGTACACGCTGCCAACGGGTGAGGTCTCGGTAGATCTCAGCACGAAGACCTTCGACCTGTTGCTCGAGCTCATCGATTTGCGGTTGAATATCTAGCGTATCAGTGAGCGCCTTCATTTCCTC
>JBIJAX010000027.1:0-31805 GCA_044345485.1 Kapaibacterium sp. (SeqCode) | reverse complement strand
TGGGGCGGACTTTATCAAGACATCCACTGGATTCTCCACAGGCGGTGCCACGATCGCGGATGTTCAGCTCCTTCGTTCCAATGTTGGTCCGTCTGTAAGGGTTAAAGCAAGTGGCGGAATACGTGATACTGAAACGGCGATTGCCATGATCAATGCTGGTGCAGACAGGCTTGGAACGTCAAGCGGAGTGCTGATCATCCAATAGACTCATTGGTTTGCATGCAGATCGCGTGTTGCGACACGCATGCACTATGCTTATATTTGTGTTTAAACACACATTATTCTACGGAGAGAGATATCATGGCAACATGGATTGTAGACCCTGCACACTCTGATGTGCAATTCAAAGTAAAGCACCTGATGATCAACACGGTGACGGGGGATTTTGCTTCCTACCGCGTTACGATGACGACAGAAGCTGAGGATCTATCCGACGCAAAGATCACCTTCGAGGCTGATATCAATAGCATCAACACGAAGAATGAGATGCGCGACGGACACTTGAAGAGCGATGATTTTTTCGCCGCTGAAACGTACCCTACCATGTCGTTTGTGTCTACGTCGTTCGTACCGAAAGGCAATGGTGCTTATGCTCTCACGGGAGATCTTACCATTCGCGACGTAACGAAGTCTGTAGCACTTGACGTTGAATACGGCGGAACAATGGTAGATTTCTACGGCAACACAAAGGCAGGCTTTGAAATCAGCGGTGCGATCAACCGGAAGGAATTCGGCCTAGCGTGGGATGCGGTAACGGAAGCCGGCGGTATTGTAGTTTCTGATACAGTCAAGCTTCTCATGAATCTTCAACTTCAGCAACAGTAAGATCTATGCGCTCGGTACGTATCATCACCTCGTCACTTCATACAGGCGTAGGGCCGCTGCGCGTTGCTCAGCCCCTTCCCGTGCATGCACTTCGGAATCTTGATCCGTTTGTTTTGTTGCATCATGCCGGACCCCAGAAGTTTGATCCTACTGGTGATATTCAGCGTATCGACCCACATCCGCATCGCGGATTCGAACCAGTAACGTTTGTTTACCGGGGGAGTGTGCACCACAAAGACTCCCTCGGTAACAACGGCGTTATCAATGCTGGCGGTGTACAGTGGATCACGAGCGGCGCGGGTATCATTCACAGTGAAGGCCCAACGCCAGAGCTGCAGCGGGCTGGTGGAGAAATTGAACTTATCCAACTGTGGGTTAACCTTCCAGCTCGCGAGAAAATGTGCCATCCATCGTATCAGGAGCTGCATAAAGAGCAGGTGCCAATCGTTGATGCGTGCAACGGTGCACTCTGCCTGAAGGTTGTATCCGGAGAACTCCTCGGGGTAACGGGGCCAGCCACAACCCACACACAAGTAGTAACTGCGATGGGAACGTTCACCCATGAACTCTCAGCTGAACTTTATACACCGCCTCTAGAGACGTTTGCGATCTACGTGCTCCACGGCTCGTTAATCGTGAATAACGAACATCGCGTCCAGAGGCATCAGCTTGTAGTATTCAACAACGATGGCTCATCTATCACGCTCCGTTGCGAAGAACCAGGAGAATTGCTGCTGCTTGCTGGGGAACCGATAGCAGAACCTATCGCACAATATGGGCCGTTTGTGATGAACACTGAGGAAGAACTGCATCAGGCGGTATCCGACTTCCGAGAAGGGAAGATGGGATCACTGCTTGATTAACGGTTCGCTGTAGACGTCGGAGCTATCATTAATGCGCACGACGTACATGCCTGCATGCAGACTCGACACATCGATAGAAACAGCACCTGAAGCCTGTGCTGTGATCATTAGGTTGCCAAGCTGATCATAGACCGATACAACATATGGGCCCTTGATAAGGTCCTGATGAGGACTCAGGTGGAGCACATTTGAAACTGGGTTAGGCGATAACACCACCGGCTTGTTCTGTCCGATGCTCACAAGGCGGACAGTGCGGCCTGAGCACACATCGCCAAGAAGGACAGATCCGTCCCGGTAGACTACGTCGCACTGCTGTCCGATCCATTCGAATCCGGGCATCGTCACAAACCTCAGAGGCGTGGATGTTGAGCTCGAGAGAAGAGTTCGCATCGGAATACGTGCCAGTGTATCGCCCCCTAACCAGCGTCCACGTATGATCACATTCCTAAGTGTATCAGAGGTTTTACATGTCCAGGAGCTGTTGATGTATGAGCCACTGCTTACTGCCAAATCTTGAGCGTACACAGTTATCTCGAGCCTGAAGGAGTCTAGCAGCGTTGAGTCGATCATTGGACGGCCATCCATGAGGACCGGAATCATCTCATCAGCACCTATTTCTGATTCGATATCAGGCATGTACAGCGTGGTGGTTGCATATGCCTCTGAAACAAGAACTACGCCTGCGCGCGGTTTACAAGGGTTTGTCGTAACCACAACAAGAGAATCAAGGTGCTTGCCATATCTCTGCGTTATCTCAACATCGCATGTGAGCGTATCACCCGGTGCTATGGTGCAGGGTATTGCAGGCGTACTTCCTAAGAACTCAAACGGTTGTGGGGAAAGGGGCTCGATAGCAACCACGTCAATCGGCAGTGAACCGGAATTCACAAAGGGAATCGAGCGGCGTGCTGTTCTGCCGATCATGGGCTGAGTGAAGACCACTGTATCGGCATGGGTAAGTTCTGCAGCGATTGCCGTGCCAGTGAGTACGACAACAATTGTGGTGTCGCATGGAATAAGTCGTATACTGATTGTATATGAAAATGGTCCAAGGACCTTAGGCAAAACTGAAGCCTGAATCATGCGCGTACCTCTGAGAGAATCTCCCCGCACAGCTGATACAGCTACTTCAGATGGCGCAACAACTTCATCTACAAACCATGTTGTTGAATCAAGTGACACTAATGGAATGTCTACCAACGTGGGTATGGCAGTGCAAATCAGCACATCTGGGACACGCACAGTGTCGGGTGCAGTCATGCGAGGCATATGCAACACGCCATCTACATCAATCCATAACGTATCGCTGCAGCCCTCGAATTGAAGTACAATTCCTGCACGCCCCTCTTGTTGCGAAACCGATGGCATCCAGCGCAGTGCTATAGGTACTGCCTGCCCGTCTGCAACCACTATTGGCAGAGCCGCTGTTGCACTCACAGACCCTGTGGTAATAATGTTTGTAATCTCTCCGCTGCTTCCCTGAATCTTGAAGGTAACTATGGTGTCTCGCGATGCCCCAGTGCACGTATACAACTCTGGCATAACAACAGTTCGCGGCGTGATTGTATTGAGTCTATTCTGACGATTCCACGTGATAAGCGTCGAAACGACCGTGTCGCATGGAGAGACCGTAACATTGACCAATGTAGAATTAGGTCCGGATACCGACCCAGTCATGATGCGAACACGCACACGGGCCGTATCGTAAGGTACCAACTGCTTTGGCAGGGTATCTACCAGTGCAGCATTCGGATTGCTAAATGTGACGTTCGAGACTGTGCCGGGAACATTGCCGAGGTTTACCACAAGCACTGTAGTATCGATTACCTTATCACAAAAGACATCACCAAGATTCAGCGGAAGAACTTGCGCCTTCCAGCCATCAAGCACGCGCACAGTTGCAGTGTCGAGCGCGCGACATCCTGTAGCATCTGAGACAGAAACCACATAGGACGTTGTGCGCCAGGGGCGAACATCAAGTACACTGCTGTTTCCGAGTATCTTTCCTCCAACCTCACTCCACTCTATCGCAGCTATAGAGCCTACAGTTTGAAGTGAAAGGGTAACTGTCTGGTTTGGACAAATCGTCGTGTCTGAATTGATCGTTACGCCAAGAACTGGTTTAGGTGAGGTATTCTCAGGGATGATGGCACGAAATGCAACCGAGCCTGGATTCCCCGGTTTTGTAAGATGAGCCGCAACTACGGCATCGGAAAATGCAGTGCATTTACCTGCGATGCCTCCCTCGGCGCTGAAGGTTACGCCGGTTGGCAACGATGTACCCGAATACAGCACACCACCACCGCCACCACCGCCACCGGGTCCATGCAACCCACCATTGGACATATTGCCGCCTTGTCCACCATTTACGTTGATATGAAGTGGACCAACCACAACCGAGCTAGATATCAAAACGCATCCACCAGCCCCACCGCCACCAGCCCCGTCGTTACCAGATGTCTGTGCAGTTGCACCGAGTGCTTGGATGATATTCTGATTACCGGTGATCGTGTCTGCCTTAATGATAATGATTCCTCCACCAACGCCACCTGAGGAACCCGTACTGTTGTTGGTATGCCCTGCGCCGCCTCCGCCGCCGAAACGTAGGTATGGCATGCCGTTGAACTGAATCGGGAAGCTCGCGCCACCTCTGCCACCGTTATCAAACGGTACTCCGCAGCCCTGCCATTGACTGCCACCATTGCCTCCGCTGCCACCATTGCCGCCTCCTCCACCTCCCGAGTTGTGCCCAAGACCACCTCCACCGGCACTGAAGAGTTCTGCGTTGCCAGCAACATTGTTTAGGCGCGGGTAGACAAATGTTGCCCCCTTCATTGCAGCGTCTGGATTACCTATCGTGGTATTCGCAACAACTGTAGAACACTGTCCGTTAGGACTGTTAACGGCCACCCCACCTTGGTAGCCTATCGATGAGGCATCAATTGTATTTCGAAGATTCAAGACGCCATTAACTTCAAGGGCGATTATGCCACCACCCTTACCATCCCATGGCTTGCCCTTCAGAGCGCTCGTAACTGACGTTGTCCCATTGTATGATGGCACACGAACGAGCTGTACGAAGTTGCACCTCTGGTACGAATGAACCAGTGTTCGTGTAAGCTCAATAATCCTGTTCGGGCGAACGCGCTCAATTGTTGCAAACTCAAACAGACCCACAGCATCAACTGTGTAATCGGTAGTTCCTGTGCATCCCATTGTTTGATGGAGCAGTACTCTGTCTCCAGCGCGAAAGCCAGTTGTATCTTCAACCTCGAGCAATGCGGCACAGGCATCGGTCGTGATCTGGAGCACCGGCGTGTAGATGTTGATGATTCCACCAATACTGGACTGTGCTGCAGCTCTGTGAGGAGATGCGAATACGCAAAACCCAGCTGCCACCAAGCAGAGTATAAACCGCATATATGCTGAGCAACCTTGCATGATGCCACATTACGGAATTACGATGACGTGTCAGTGCGCCTGTAAAAGAATTTATCAGACGTGAGGGGGCTTCTCCAGAAGCTGAAGGCCTTCACTGCGTTGAACCGTATAGTCGATCTCCCAATCACTCTTGAACAGCACTGCTAGACGTCCTTTGTCGTCTAGCACTACAGGCGATGCGGTGGCTGGACGCACGTCGGAGCCGAGCCATCTGGTTCGTGTATATGCCATGCGTTCGAGCTTTACTTTTTCGTTGTATTCATTTTCCATGCGCCAGGCGAAAAGTTCCAACTGGAGCTCTCCAACAACTCCAACCAGTGGGACAGGGTTGCCGTCCGACTCGGTAAAGATCTGGATAACACCTTCTTCTCGTAGCTGCTCGATCCCTTTTCTGAAGGACTTGGAGAAGGAACCTGTCGCAGGCCACACCTTTGCAAAGATCTCCGGAGCAAAACGCGGGAAGTCTGGAAGTTCTGCTTTTGATTTCTGCGTAATTGTATCACCTACCTGAAACAGGCCCGGGTTGGTAAGGCCGATGACGTCTCCTGGAAAGGCCACATCAATGATCTTGCGATCTCGACCGAAGATCTCGAACGGATAGGTCAGCTTTGTTTCTTTTCCCGTGCGCGGATGGTAGGCCGTCATACCACGTTCGAACGTACCGCTTACGATACGCACGAATGAGATACGATCGCGATGGGCTTTGTTCATATTCGCCTGAACCTTGTAGACGAATCCTACGAATTCCTCATCAGCAGGGGAGATTGCTCCAGCAGAGGTCTGGTAGGGTTGAGGTGCAGGCGCTAGATCTAGAATTGCCTGCAGGAAGTGCTCTATACCAAAGTTCGTGATTGCCGACCCCCAGTACACGGGTGTGCAGTCTTCCGTGAGGTAGGCTTCGCGATCAAAGTTGGGAATAACGTGATCAACGAACTCGAGATCCTCCAGAAGCTTATTGTGAGCCATCTCTCCGATGGCAGAGCGTAGCTCTGCACCTCGAATATCACCAACAGATACTGGGGCTTTGTAGCGATTACCAACGGTGCGCTCAAACTCAAAGAACTGATCTGTGGATCTATCGTATATCCCACGAAAGTCTGGGCCGTTGCCTATTGGCCATGTGCGAGGGATTGCAGTGATTCCAAGCGTCTGTTCTACTTCGTCGAGAAGCTCGAGTGGATCGCGAGCTGGACGGTCCATCTTGTTCATAAAGGTGATGATCGGGATGCCACGATCACGACACACTTTGAACAACTTGAGCGTCTGCTCCTGCACGCCGCGGCCAGCATCAAGAAGCATGATGGCAGAATCAACCGCCATAAGCGTTCTATATGTGTCCTCCGAAAAGTCTTGGTGACCAGGCGTATCCAGGATATTTAACAGAAGATCTCCGTACTCAACACGCATTGCGCTTGAAGAGACGGAGATCCCGCGTTGCTGTTCAATTTCCATCCAGTCCGAGGTTGTCGAACTGTGCTTGCCCCCTGTAACTGCTCCAGCTTTGTGGATTGCTCCGGAATACAGGAGGAGCTTTTCTGTCATCGTGGTCTTTCCAGCATCAGGGTGACTGATGATGGCAACCGTGCGTCGACGTTGAATTTCTGCAGAAATGTTGGCCATAGCCAACAAACTTACGGCGCGATTGGGGTAGAAACGGCCTCGAGTTTTGTCACGTTCATGAAAAAGCTTGCTCCAATGCGCAGTGGGGAAGCGGTCCATGATGCATCGGTGACCACGCTCGTAAACATCGGTGCATAGGAAACTTCTGGCATCATCGTGAGGCTCGTACCAAGGGCAATTGCCGTACGAAGACCGATAACAGCTCCCAATTGGAATGCGCTCTTGTTCGGGATGTCTCCGCTCGTGTTGTTCCATACACCGCTGCCCGAGTCGAAGTCATAGGGCAACGATGGATCAGCAAGTTTCTCGCTCTGCTCGAACGTTGCGCTCATGATCGTACCAAGGCGCAGTCCGCCCGAAAGGTAGAATCCCTTCGCGATCTCGTAGTTCAGTGTTGGCTCTACGAAAAAGGCAGCTACGCTTGTCGAAAGCGAGTGGTTAATCGATGACGCTACGGCGCTGTTGCCTACACGCACAGTGATTGGTTCCTTTGCTGTAAAGTCTGCGCTCGAGGTTTGGTAGGCTATGCGTGCGCCTAGCTCAAGTCCACGAGAAAGTGGCAGCATTAGCTCAGCCCCAATCGTGACGCCAGACCCTGAGGTGCTCTCATACCCTGGACAGCATGAAAGCACCGAAGGAAAGCGAAAGCCGCTTTCTACCGCATTCCCAACCATTGGTGCATACATGCCTACAAGACCAAACGACATGGTGCGTTTCTCAACCATGGCAGGCTTGGGCGCCTCCGGAGCTGGTTTAGGCTTCGGTCTTTCTTTTGATAGCGATTCTTGAGCAAACGATGACTGTGCAGCAAAGAGCACCGTCAGAACAAGTGCAACGAGGCGAAGGGTGGTTTGGGTATTCATAGAGTGCTCCTTCGCCTGATTAGCGTTGTAGTAAAACGGATGTATGAGTCAATTCTCCACGGGCGTCAATCGAAAGAACGTAAACGCCCGCAGGGAGGGTGCGCACGTCGATTGTTTCGACAACGCTACCAGCAGCATCAGGGGTTTGAGCACCGCTTGCAATGCTCTGACCAAGCGACGAGGTGAGCGTCCAACGAAGCACGTCTGTTCCCATACCACCGGCATCGATCGTTACTTCATTCGTGGCAGGCATTGGATACACAGACAACCGTACTCCAGAGGTCCGTGGCTTGAGTAGGCGCGAGCCCCCTTCCTGACAAATATCTGTGATGGTGACCTTGCCCGGCGTTGTAGTAACAGCCGCTCCAGCTGCTTCCGTCCATGCAAAATCACTGATCGTCAATGCCGTTCGGTCTGATGTTCCAAGAACAGCCGTGAAATTCAAGGCGAAAAGAACACCAGTGGTATCATTTCCGCGAACGCCACTTATCTGTGATGTGCACATGCCTGCCGACGCTGGCACATAGCAGTCTGGTGTGTTGCCGCGACCCACCACTACCATTGGATCATAGGTGATCTTTGCAGTCCAGGTCTTTGCTTTCGCAGCGTTTAGTCCTGTTGATGAGACAATACGAACGGGCACGACGAATACGTCTCCCACTTTTACCGCTACAGAGTCTATCGAGAGCGCAGTTGAGACCTTTGTGGTTTGCTCACATGTTCCTGTAATAACTGAGGTTACACTGGAGGCGCAGGGGGCTGTGACAATTGCTTCGATCGTATCTGAAATAACTGTGCGGTTGTCGCATCCCGTTAGGAAGTCAACTTCGACCTGTGATCCCGGCAGAAGCGCCGCAATGTTTACCGGGCGTGTGCCAGTTACCGCGGTGCCTGTTGAAGCACGAAGTCCAACCAGAAGTGTATCGGTACCGTCATTTGTGTAACGAATCGTGCCTGCTGCTGTGCCTGTGATCAATCCAAGTGATGTGAGCGGATTGTCGGCCCTCAGCGATGGACGCGTGCGCATGCCTGTGACGCGAATAACGCGGCGAACGTCGCACGGGTCGAATGTGACGACAATGCTGTCGATGAACACGCCTTCTGTAGATGGTGTCCATGTTACGTTAAACGAAAGCGGCGTTCCAGGTGTTAGTGGTTGTCCCTGCGATAGCGTCGCAGAAAGTGCCGGTCCGCTTGCAATGCTCTTAATCGTAGCACTTCCGGTGCCATCAAAGGACAACGAGGCAGTGCGTGTTGTACTTGGTGCAGCATTACATGCAGAATACTCCCCAAAGTCAATGGTCGATGGTGTAGTGAATGCCACGCCATTCTTTTGCGCGCTGTAACTCACAGTAAGTTTCTTTGCGCATGGCTCAACAGAGAACTCAGATGACTTGGCAAATGCACCTGCAGAACCTGGACGGATCGACACTTGTACGTCTACCGAAGACTTTGCGTTCAGATCAATCGGCCCTGCGGGCGTGTAGACGATTTCTGGATCTGCTGGCAGAGTAATCTTGACTGCTACGTCTGAGTTGTTGATGAGCGTAATGGCTGTGTCTCGTTGATTTTCGCAGCCGGAAAGGGTTCCAACGTTCACCGATGTGCTGTTCGTTACAACAGCAACGGCAGATGTAACAGCATTGAGCTTAACGCGGAGAGTATCCTTACAAGCACCGGAAGTAAATGCAAACTTGGCTTCCGCACTGTGCGTACCGAGAGTTGGGTTGTACTGTACGCGAACCACGTAGTCCTTTCCGGGATCAATGCTGATCTCCGCCGTAGGATCGATCACGCTGTATGGGGCACTTACGATTGCAGGCTTTACGACGAGAGGTTCAACACCACGGTTACGGATAACCACTGAGTCGGTCTTCGGTGTTGATTCACATTCAACTCCTGCACCGAACGAAACCGTGCTGGGCACAACTAATGCAGTGAGTTGAGCTTTTGTGACAGTGTACGTAGAACGGGAAGACCAGGAACACGGCGTACCGGTTATCGAGAACGAACCGTTGGTTGTACCTGCAGTGGCGGCGGTCACGCTTAGGCGGACATTTACCGATCCTTTCGGAGGCACTGGGATACCGCCACCGAGATTCGTTACCAGGCTTAGGCGTGGATCATCTGGCGTCATACCAGTGACAATGATTGGATAGTCGTGCGGGTTGCTTACTGTTACGTCTTGCTCCGAGCTGCTTGTGCACGCATCAAGAGTACCAAAATCGATAGACGAGGGAGAAAGGATCGGACGAGGGTCGATCACTGTTACCAGCATCGTATCCTTGGCTGAACATCCGTTGCTATCTGTTACAGTGATTTCATACCGTGAGGTAGAACCCGGGTTAACGTTTGGATTTGGGATAGTGTCATTGTCGATAAACTCCGTTCCAGTTTCGAGACGATTCCATTTGAACCGGTACGGACGTTTACCTCCAGAAGCAATAGCATTGATCTGGATTGAAGATTTGTTGCAAAGAACTGTATCGCGTCCGGCAGTAACCGAAGGCTTCGGATTGCGCGCCATATAAATGGTGTCGCGGTAGCGGCATCCTTCTGCCGTCATGCACATAACAATGTACGTTCCAGTGTCACGCACCGTTATAACGCGGGTCTTCTCTCCTGTAGACCATTCATAGCGGGCAAACCCGTTCGGAGCTAGCAGCTGTCGAGCGTCAACATCACATAGCGTTGGCGGACCATTCGGAATGATTGCGATAACCGAATCCTTGCACTGGGTGAAGTACGAGATGAATGGATGTGAGCGAGTTGTGTCCTTGTACAACTTTGAAGAATCTTGATATGCACCTGGTGTAGTTCCCATACGGAACCCCTGAGCAACAGTTGCGATAGCCACATATGCACTCCTATCGCAGGCGATATCAACGGCATCATCATAGCCGAAGTCGGTATTTGGCGGAGGCACTACTGGATTAGCACGGTCGATAACTGGCAATGTTGCCTGGGAAGGTGCTCCATAGTATGAACCATAAAGGAGCTTCTTGCCAGTTGAATCAATCTTGGCGATGAACCCGTCCTTGAGGATATAGTTGGCTGCTGTGTAGGGGGCAGACTGGTGGGCATCGGGAGTCACCGGAATGTTCGTTGATGACCATGTGGTTCCAGCAAGCCAGATATTGTTGTTCTTATCAACGGCAACACCATAGAGGTAGTCGGTAGAATCGCCACCGTAGTATGTTGAGAACTCAACTGCGCCGGCAGTTGAGTGTTTCCGAACATATCCATCGATTGGGCCTGAAAGGTTTGACTTGTATGCACCTGTGGTTGTTGGGAAGTCAGTACCAAGCGTGTATCCAGTGATTACCACAGAATTCTTGCCATCGATTGCCATGTCGCATGGTTGGTCCTGACCAGCGCTGCCGTATTGAGTTGCCCACAATCGCGCTGGAGTTGCGCCAAACTTGACAACCACGTTGTCGTCATCACCCTTGCGAGTAGATCCGTCGGTAACAGGGAAATTGGTTGATTGCGTCAGGCCGTTAAAAATGATGTTCCCGTCAGCGTCGATCACAACCTTTCCGCCGTAGTCCATCCCTCCACCGCCATAGAAGATGTGGTAATTCCGTACCCATCGACTCTGAGCATTAAGCCTGAATGTTGCCATGAAGATGTCGTAGTTCGATGAGAAGTTGGTTGTGTCCTTCTTGAACCCACCATCACCGTTCATGAACCCAAGAAGGGGGCTGTTTGTAGATCCAACGATGGCAATCTTGTCCTTCGTTACGGCAATACCCGTTACGCGGTCATTTTCGCGGTCATCGATCAGCCAGCTATCACTCCACTTGCCATCAGGCTGGAGTTTGAGCACAAAACCAGCAATCCATGCTATTGAGTCTTTGTCTGCCCACCTCTGAAGATCGTCATTACTGCCAATCAAGAACGAATCCGGAAGGTTGCGCGATTTCGTTTCGCCAGCCGCCCAAACATTGCCACTCGGGTCGGTCGTTACATCGTGGAGGATGTCTTCAAGCGATCCGCCATAATACGTGTGCCATTGAAATGCGCCGAATTCGTTGAATTTCGCGAAAAAGCAGTCCATTCGTCCCTTGAGGCGGCGCTGCAACACGCCGGGAACATTCGGCATGTCTGTTGCGTAGGTGGTCCCGGCAAGTATCGTGTTTCCAGTAGAGTCAAATGCTGTCCTCAGCGATGTAGGTGAGATACCATTGGCGTTGTTGTAAATGCTCTGCGAGCCACCGATATATGTTGCCCACAAACGCTGCGGATCGATCACAAGTGTCTTGGCCTTATCGTAGGAGTCTATCGCGAACCGTACTGTCTGCCCCGATATATCAAAGGATGCAGAGATGGTCTCGGCATACTCACCCTTAGCAGACTTTGTGAACACCACAGGGGCCTGCTCTCCAAGAGTGCCCAGCGGGGTCGAGATCTCAATCCCACCAGATGTGGTGCTGCGCGGAGCATCACCACCTCGATACGTCATTGCGATCAATGACGGATCTCCGCCCGGGTGCACAACAAAGTCATACTTAACACCGGCTGTCGTGAGGTACATACGCAGATCAATGTTTGGGTAGACTTCCCGGTAGGTGATCGACTGAAACCTCTCCGCTTCTATGCCGCGGATTCCAGTGTTGTCGTTGATGTATCGCACAACACCCGGAAGGTGCTGGCCAAACTCTGCTCGTGCAGAGGCGTTACTTCCCACGAGATCCATGTCTACCCGATAGACATCCATCTCATAATCAGGCTCATACCTGGTGTGACGCTCGGAGGTATACATTCGAGACTGCGCCATCTGAAGCCCCTTGCTGTGGACATAGGCCAATGTTCCATTTACGCGGACCACAGCGTCGATATTTCTGTCTGCACGCGCACCCTCATACTGTGCCTGCCCAACATTCTTTTCGAAATAGATAAGAGAAGGGGCTCCTTGTGCGGAGGGACGTGGTGTTGACTGCGCGGTACTAACCTTCGTTGTCGCAATACCACAGATAACGAGCAACAAGCACGCTAATAGCCTAGAGAGGATCATCTCGATCTCCATCAAATGGGGAATGTAGATCTCTAGAATACGACACAAGAACGGGAATGACAAGGCACAACCCGTGGTATTGCGTATCATTGAATCCACATTTAATACACGTCTCACGTATGCATACCCTAGAAACGCTTGCCACATCCCATGGAAGGGCCCTACTGCGGGATATCTACAGAGATTTACGTTTCGAAAAGCACATAGGAGCGATCTCCACACTGGGGGTGCTTTGGCGTATTTGTGCGCTTGAACGCGACCTTTTTCGAACAGTAAATCGTGATGTTACGGTTTTGCATCCCCTCGGTGTGTTGGGAGGAACTGGTCTGTGGATGCAGGAGATCGTTAATCGGTATTTTTACTCTGCGATAAATGCATTTGTCTATATCGGAGCGGCCTTTTTGCTTGTAGCGATAGGTCTGAATCGTACCGGAATTGTAAATACTCCTGGCATCGTCGTTGCGGCCATCGTGGTCGAGGCTTCGTTGCTTGTCGTGCTCTTTGCTGTGATGTTCTTCACGCCGCCAGACGAGGAGCTCGCCAACGAAGGTGGTACCGACGTTGAGGTGTCCCAGGAGCTGTTACGGGAGCTCGGAGAGATTGGACGTGATTACGCGGCTATGGCAGTTCAGCTAGAGGCGATTGCAGGTACACTGCAGGATGTTGTTGACCGGCAAAACAATATGGCCGAAAGTATGCGTGTGAGCGTTGAGGCTGCTGTTCAGGCTGTTGCACCAAATCCCAATCTGATGAAGTCTATGTCAGAGACAACGGCTGCACTATCATCATTCACGACAAGTATCGATGCCCTTCGGGAGCGATTGCAGGCTGTAGAGCGGCAAGAAGTTGAAAGACTCGTACGTGTTGAGCTGGAAAAACTCCTTTCTAGAAATATCATCGAACGTGATGGCCAAGGCAGGTAGACAGCGAAAAAGCGTCGAGATTTATTTCGTCCTCTATCTGGTAGCACTTGTTTTGCTCATGCCGGATCGACAGGACCAGCTGCTTGACGGCAACAGTGTTTCTGCAAGCCAGTTACGCATTGAATTGTTCCCAGAAAAAGTCCGACTGGAATGTTCTATTGAACGCGACTCGTTAGGACCAGTAACGATGACATCTGCTGACACAGTCAATGTTATCAGGTATTCGCCTGCTATGTCGCGATTACGGGTGCGCGCTACGATCGAAGATGTGGAGAATGGCCAGACGCTTACGATCGATGATTCACTTCCAGAGAAATCTGGGTTCGCTTCGATTCGTGTAGTTCCGGAGAGGGGCATAATAACATTCTCGTGGAGCCCCTTGATGGCATCAATGTCGTCAAAGACATTCCGCGTTACTCTTCAGGCTACGGGTGCACCGATCCAGGGAAAAGGTCGTTTGCTGTCAGCTTCTGGCAGTACCCAGTTTGTTCTCACGACCATCGTGAATAATCAGCTCCCGCCACAGGTCATTATGGTTGGGGGTAGAACAGACACTCTGTTGCTGCAGGATACGTCGGGAAAGCAGTTTGCAGAGCAGCTCAGCAGCGAATTCTGGATAGAGCCAGCGCGCACAACAATTCTCTCAGCAGCTGGAAAGGAATGGATTAATAGGCTCAGCATCGGTGGGGCAGACCCTGCTCGAGATCTCCAGTCACTTCCAGCAGTGCGCGTGATTAGTGGTCCGCAAGTTGACGTCGTTCGGTACGTTGAACAGCGAACCCTGATCGTCAAGGGCAAAGCTCCTGTCAATGGCACATCTGTTATCGAGGTCTCGGCTGTTCGAACCGACGGCAAACAGGCGCGACAGACCTTTGCAGTGCAGACTGTTGTAACCGCTACTCCACGTGTTCCTGATGTGGTCTATCCTGGGGTAGAGATAGTGATTGATCCACTTCTTCCCTCTGTTGAGTCGGCACGAGCTTATCTGCGCGACGGTTCACGAGAAATAGTCTCAGCGTCCGCCGGCAATGTCCGTTATAGGCCAGCCCCCTCCGATACAGGTAAGGTATTGATGTTCGAGAGGCTCATTGACGGACAGGTGGACTTCTCTGCGCCTATCGTCGTGCGGTCGTTCCCTGCGCCAGTGATTCGCGAGATACGCCGAGGCTCCGATGCAAACACGAAGACCGTTATCGTACAGTTCTACTCTGCTGACAGGTCGGTAAACAGACCAGTACTGAAAGTCGTTGACGGCAATGCCACCGGCGTGCGAAAGCTAGCCGGATATCTGCGTCAGGCAGACAATCAAAAGCCAGCGGTATCCTGGATTGAAGTGTTCGAGGTTATCCGGAAGGATCAAAGCAAGCCGTTCACATTTCGAATTCAGGCATTCGATGAGCGGGGCCGCGGAAGTGCGGTTACGGCAGAAGACTAGTTGCCGTGGCGGGCTCTGTAGATCTTCACATTTGCCAAATGCTCTACATACGTTCGTGCAAATCGGTGCGTGCCAGAACCATCGCCTCGAGCCACAAAGAAAAGATAGTCGTGCTTCTCTGGCGCGAGCGCAGCCTGCATAGCCAGTTTCCCTGGATTACAAATCGGGCCTGGTGGCAAACCTGCATGCTGGTAGGTGTTGTACGAGTTTGAGGCATCACGAAGATCTGTCCGTGTGATCTGCAGATCGCGCTGATACTGCAGCGTAGGATCTGCCTCAAGACGCATGCCTCGCTCTAGCCTATTGTGGTAGACGCCCGCGATTGTTGCCAGTTCTTCATTGCTCGACGATTCACGCTGAACGATAGATGCAAGAGTCACTATGCTGTCACGCGACACGCTTGCTGCAGGCGCAAGAGAACTCCACATGCGACTCGACTCATCGGCCATCATGCATCCAACATCATGCCACGGCTCGGTTCTTATCACGAAATAGGTTGCTGGCATCAAGAAGCCATCCATGGATGGCGATGCAACGCCATACTTCTTCAGTACGTTTGGGTGTTGACACCATTCGATAAAGCTTGCGGAATCGATCTGCGCTCTGTGCTTCAGACGCGATGCGATCTGAAACATCGTAAAGCCCTCTGGAATCGTGATTTTCACAAGGGGCTCACGCTTGCCAAACACGAACATGGTGATGATCTCACACTGCGTTGCATTCTCTTGGATATGGTACAGACCGGGCGTTAATGAACGTCCAGTTAATCTCAACCCCGCCTTGATCGCATACTCAACGAACATCAGATCCCTGATTGTCTCATTATAGTGCGCTTCCTCCAGCGAAAGTCTGTACTCTCCGCGCTCAATCAGAATTCTCATTGAGCGTTCAGCTCGGCCATAAAGAAGCCCAACGACGATCAGCACCGGGAGAAGCAGCACTGCTAGAACGAGAACGTTCCGACGCTTCATGCCACGATGTCCCGATTTTGTTGTGCGTCGGTAACCGTTCGAATGAATATCTCGTGCAAGGTAGGCTCAACAACGGTGAACTGCACGATTGTAGCGGACTCAAGAGCCTGCCGAATGATCGAGTTGATGGTAACACCTTCGTGAACAAAAAGCTCTATCCAGTCTGCCCCCTGCGCGTGTACTGACGTTCCATCCAATGTAGTCAGGGCCGCAATAGGCGTAGACGTCCGGAGTCGAATGCGATTTGTTGCATGCAATGCCCTAACGTGAGACAGCGAACCGTCTAAAACCACCCTTCCCCGGTTGATCAGGGCGATGTCGTCGCAGAGGCGCTCAACCTGCTCCATCTGGTGAGTTGAGAGCATTATCGTGGTGCCGTTGGCCTGCAGTTCCTTGATCACGGTGATCAAGAGGTCTGCATTGACTGGGTCTAGTCCGCTGAACGGCTCATCCAGGATCAGCAGCGAAGGGGCATGCACTACAGTTGAAATAAACTGAACCTTCTGCTGCATGCCTTTGGAAAGCTCTTGAACCTTCTTCGTTTCCCATCCTTGAGCATCGAGGCGAATGAGCCATTCGTGGGCCCGTCGTTCTGCCTCTGATGAGGAGAGCCCCTTGAGCGTTGCAAAGTAAATGATCTGCTCAAGCACCGTGAGCTTTTTATACAAGCCACGTTCTTCTGGGAGGTAGCCGATTCGTTGATTCCGATCGGTTTCTGTGATGCCTTCAAGTCGAATACTGCCTTGATCTGGCTCGATGATCTGCGTGATCATCCGAATCAACGTGGTTTTGCCCGCACCATTTGGACCCAATAGTCCAAAGATTCTACCGGGTCTGAGAGTTATGCTAACATCGTCGTTTGCCAGATGCGAGCCGAATCTCTTTGTAACATGTTCAACCTGTAGCATAGCTACGAAGCTACGGCAATTCGTAAGTTTGTGGCACTTTTTAGAATGCCGCTATGTTAAGGCGGTACATTTAGCATTCACATTTCGGAAGAGCAATGAGAGCTTTTAGCGAGATCTGGGAATCGAACCTGTTTCAGAAGTGGCTCATGGCCGTTACGGGGCTGCTGCTGGTTGGGTTTCTGATCGGACACCTCTCCGGGAACCTCCTAGTGTTCATGGGGCCGTCCCACATCAACGAGTACGCACATGGTCTGCGTACAATGCTTCACGGCACTGCAATTTGGATTGTGCGGTTTGGTCTGTTGGCCAGCTTCGCTCTGCACGTGACATCGGCAATCAAACTATCGCGCCGTAACCGTGCGGCACGGCCGCAGTCTTACAACACTGTGGAGCACAGGGCTTCCTCAATGGCATCGAGGTCGATGCTGTATTCCGGCCTGCTACTTCTGACGTATGCACTCTATCACCTTGCACACTTCACATGGGGCGTTGTTCATAGCGAGCATTACGCTAAAGCTTGTGCGCCAACAGCGGAGTGCAGCGGTGCCGATTGCATCCCAGACGTATACAGTATGATCGTTGCGAGTTTTCAGCAGCCTCTTATCAGTGTTGCATACGTGTTGGCAATGATCATGGTTGGGTTGCACTTAAACCATGCTATTGCGAGTGCTGTGCAGACATTGGGTGTTCAAAACCGCAGGATAGTTCCTGTGATACGTGCTGTAGGCCCGCTTCTAGGTTTTCTTGTTGCATTGGGCTTTTCGTCTGTACCACTGGCGATTCTTGCCGGAATTGTGAAATAAGGAAGGGTCAAACACTACTATGGATCTGAAGAATCATATCCCAGGCGGACCCATTGACCAGAAGTGGGACAAGCATCGTGCCGAGTTGAAGCTTGTTAATCCAGCCAACAAACGAAAGTTCAAGGTCATCGTTGTTGGAACTGGCCTTGCGGGATCGTCGTCTGCTGCAACGCTTGCTGAGTTAGGATACAACGTTGAAGCGTTTACGTATCACGACTCGGCGCGAAGAGCTCACTCGATCGCTGCACAAGGTGGTATCAATGCTGCCAAGAATTATCAGAACGACGGTGATTCGGTGTGGCGGTTGTTCTACGATACGGTCAAAGGTGGAGATTTTAGAGCTCGTGAAGCCAACGTTCATCGTTTGGCAGAGGTTTCCGTAAACATCATTGACCAGTGCGTTGCACAAGGCGTTCCATTTGCCCGTGAATACGGTGGATACCTCAGCAACCGCTCATTCGGCGGCGCCCAAGTGTCCAGAACATTCTATGCCAGGGGGCAAACGGGTCAGCAGCTTCTTCTTGGTGCCTACCAAGCGCTGATGCGTCAAGTGGGACTTGGGAAGGTAAAGCTGCATAACAAGCAGGAAATGCTTGACCTAATCGTTGTAGACGGACGTGCCCGTGGCATCGTAACACGAAACATGATTACAGGGAAGGTAGAAAGCCACATGGCTGATGCCGTAATCCTGGCCACTGGTGGTTATGGTAATGTGTTCTACCTCAGTACGAATGCAAAGGCCTGTAACGTAACAGCAACATATCGTGCGCATAAGCGCGGTGCATTGTTTGCGAATCCGTGCTACACGCAGATCCATCCAACGTGTATTCCGCAAAGCGGCGATTATCAGTCGAAGCTTACGTTGATGTCGGAATCGCTTCGTAATGACGGACGTATCTGGGTTCCAAAGAATAAGGGTGATCATCGTTCGCCAGATCAAATCCCGGAATCAGAACGGGATTATTACCTCGAGCGGAAGTACCCTTCATTTGGCAACCTCTCGCCCCGTGACATCGCCTCTCGTGCCGCGAAGGAAGCCTGTGATGACGGACGTGGTGTAGGCCCTGGTGGACTTGGCGTATATCTCGACTTCTCTGATGCTATTAACCGCCTTGGCGAAAAGGTTATCGCTGATCGCTATGGCAACCTGTTCGAAATGTATGAGCGCATCACAGGTGAGAATCCATACAAGGTACCGATGCGCATCTACCCTGCGGTACATTACACAATGGGCGGTCTGTGGGTAGACTACAACCTGATGTCCAACGTGCCTGGCTTATTCGTCCTTGGCGAAGCAAACTTCTCAGATCACGGTGCAAACCGCCTGGGGGCATCTGCTCTGATGCAAGGCTTGGCCGACGGTTATTTCGTAATTCCTTACACGATTGGCGGATATTTTGCCCAGGGCGGTTTATCTCCTGTGGGTAACGACGCACCGATCGTCCAGGCAACAATGCGCGAGGCAGAAGAGAAGATCCAGAAGCTACTATCGATCAACGGAAAGCGTTCCCCAACATCGTTCCATCGTGAACTTGGAAAGATCATGTGGGACAAGTGCGGTATGGCTAGAAATGAGAAGGGGCTTACCGAAGCGTTGACGCGCATCCCAGAACTTCGCGAAGAATTCTGGCAGAACGTTGTGATACCGGGCAGCGGCGCAGAGCTCAATCAGTCACTCGAGCTTGGACTGCGTGTTGCTGATTTCTTGGAATTCGCAGAGCTGATGTGTTACGATGCACTTCATCGTAATGAGTCATGCGGCGGACACTTCCGCGAAGAATACCAGACAGAAGATGGTGAGGCAATGCGTAACGACCAGGACTATGCATACGTTGGTGCATGGGAATACACTGGTGTGGGGTCGAAGCCAACGCTTCACAAGGAACACCTTGAATTTGAAAATGTGCAACTGGCTACACGGAGCTATAAGTAATGAATCTTCGACTGCACATATGGCGTCAGTCTGGTCCGCAGGACACAGGGATGCTTAAAACATACGACGTTGCAAACGTTAGCGAACACATGAGCTTTCTTGAAATGCTCGATGTTCTCAATGAAGACCTCATCGCAAAGGGCGAAGTGCCCGTTGCCTTTGATCACGACTGCCGTGAAGGTATCTGCGGCACATGCGGCATGGTAATCAACGGACGTCCACACGGCCCGCTTGCCCGCACGACAGCGTGTCAGCTGCACATGCGTACGTTTAAGGATGGCGATGAGATCTATATCGAGCCGTGGCGCGCACGGGCGTTTCCTGTAGTTCGCGACCTTGTTGTTGATCGCGGTGCATTTGACCGCATCATCCAGAAGGGTGGTTTTGTAAGCGTTAATACTGGCAATGCGCAGGACGGTAATACGCTTCCGATTCCAAAGACGGACGCAGACCGTGCTATGGATGCGGCAGCGTGTATTGGTTGCGGAGCCTGCGTTGCAGCCTGCCCTAATGCATCGGCTATGCTCTTTACTGCTGCAAAGATCGGTCACCTTGGGTCTGTTCCTCAAGGCCAGGCAGAGCGTTCAACACGTGCAATGAACATGGTGCTGCAAATGGATGCTGAGGGCTTTGGCGCCTGCACAAATCATTACGAGTGTGAAGCTGCCTGTCCAAAGGGTATCAGCGCAGACTTTATTGCTCAAATGAACCGCGACTTTGTGAGCACTGCCTTCGGTGGGCGTGATTAAACTGTAATCTTGATGCTAAACGTCAACGGGGCCTGCAGTTTCATTCTGCAGGCCCCGTGTTTTTTTTGTTTGAGTTGATGATTCTACGACACAGCAAGTACGTATTCACGAACGGCTTGTTCAAGTCCAACAAACATGGCTCGAGAAACAAGCGCATGGCCGATAGAAACCTCTTCAATCTCTGGAATCAGGGCAATTGGACCAATGTTTCGAAGGTCAAGACCGTGCCCAGCGGTCACTACTAGGCCAGCCTGAGATGCAAGCTGCGCCGCACCACGTATACGCTCAAGCTGAAGATCACGAGCTGCCTCGCTTCGCGCATTTGCATACGTGCCTGTGTGGAGTTCGATGATATCCACGCCACAGGCAGCGGCCGCTTCAATTTGAGACGCTTCTGGCTCAATAAACAGGCTTACCTCGATACCACGTTCATGAAAGCGCTGGGTAAGCTCGGAATACTGCGTTTCGTTGCCTGCAACAGATAAGCCCCCTTCAGTGGTCAATTCTTCGCGTTTTTCGGGGACAATCGTAACAAGATCCGGCACGATATCTAGCGCAATCGTGATGATCTCGGGCGTTGCGGCCATCTCGAGATCGAGCTTTGTGGTAACCACATCACGCAGAACTCGGACATCTCGGTCGTTAACATGACGTCTGTCTTCGCGAAGATGGCACACAATGCCCGAGGCTCCTGCCAGTTCTGCAATAACAGCTGCATGTACAGGATCTGGTTCGATCCCCCCTCGTGCTTCGCGCAGGGTCGCGAAGTGATCTATGTTGACAGCTAGTCGCACGATAGCACTTCCAAAAAAAAGTTCTCAAAAATGCAACTTTTCATCCCGATTTTAGTCTACGAGAGGTAGAGATTTTTGTCTCATCAATTAACATTCACCACAGATAACAAACTCAAAGAGCTATCCATGCGGTTTCCACATACACTTTGTTGGGCTATGCTCATCACGTTGGCATCATTACTCCCGGGGTCGCTAGTTGCTGCACCGAACGTGAATGCCGACCTCAAGGGCTTTATTCGAAACGTTGGTCAATGGCCTGCCGAGGTGCTCTACGCTGCGAGAACCCACGGCGGTGTTGTTTGGATTACTCGCACAGGGGTTGTGAGCGATCAGTTCACTTCTGATCACGCCGCTGGCGTTCGTACTGGAAGCGTTGTGCGCGAGATCTTTCTTGAAGCAGACCCGGCCGCACGGCGCACCGAGGGTCGCACTATTACGCAGGTCGCATTTTTCAAGGGTCGCTCTGAAGCATTGCATGTTGTTGCACCGGTTGTTGATGCCGTGTCAATTAGAGACGTTGTTCCGGGCGTAGATGTACGATACAGCATTGAACAGTCTGGAGTTACGCGCTCTATAGCCTATTCCGACGCATACGTTCCAGGAAGTTTTCGCGTTGAGGTTGTGTCATCTGAACAGCAGCCACGCGGTGAAGCATTCGCTGTAACGCCTGTAACGTCGATTGTATACGGAACATTTATCGGTGGAACAGAGGCTGATAATGTCGTTGGGGTTGAGTACCTCACGAATGGACAGATCGTGATCGCCGGAAATTCGCCAGAAATAGCATTCCCTAATGCAACTGGAGGTTACCAGGCAACTGTTAAGGGAACGTCTGACGGATTTATTGCGCGTCTGGATAGAAAACTTGAAAAGTTTTTGTCCTATACATTCTATGGTGGTTCAGGATCTGACCGTATCACGGCACTAACTGCAGACAACCTGAACAATGTATACGTGACGGGAGAAACAGTGTCTACTGATCTTCCGATAACTTCTGGTGCTTCTGGTCAGCTAGCAAAGGGTGGCATTGATGCATTCATTGCGAAGTTTGACTCAACCTTGGCAAAGCTCATCGTTAGTGGATACCATGGTGGCAACAGAGATGATTGGGCAACGGCTATCGCAGTAGATCAGAACGGCTTGATCTTTGTCTGTGGACATACGGCATCAACCACAGGTCTGCCCGTCACGTTTCCGGTAACGGTTTCCCGGCGGGACTGGCGCGGACGGACAACGACTGAGCCAGGTGGTGGCGCCAATCAGGGGCTGATCGATGGATTTGTGTGCTTCTTTTCTGCAAATGGTTCCATCCAACAATCGCGTTACTTCGGACGTGAAGGCAACGAGTACTTCCGAGCGATGTGCCTTGATAGATCGAATGGGGTGTACATCACCGGATCGACAACCTCACCAAACTTTGAAACTGCACCAACGTCAGGATTCTTTGCCTCGGGACGTTTGCCGTATGACAGAACGTTCAACGGTGGCAACACAGATGCCTTTGTCATAAAGCTCAATAATGAACTTGCGCTCGCAAAGTCAGACGATGGCACGTATTCAACGTTCTTCGGAGGAGACGGAGAAGATGAGGGCCGCGGAATCTATGTAGACGATCTTGGTCGTGCGCACTTTGTTGGCGTTACCACGTCGAAGAACCTTGAGACCATTGGAACACTCGTTACACAAAGAATAGGCAATCAGGATATCTATTACGGTGTTCTGCCGGACGACGGACGCACACTTACTGGAGCGACATACTTCGGGGGAACTGGGAAAGATGATGTTCTTGGTATGACGTATGATCCGCTAGCGAGTACTGCAGTGCTTTTTGGCACTACGCAGTCGAACGACTTTCCTGTCATGGGCGAAGGATCTAGCGGTAACCGTGCCGGTACAACCGACGGTTTTATTGCAATGCTCAATACGTCAACAAACAAGTACACATCTCTCATCGGTGGCGAAGAAGAGGACAGCGTGCGCGTTGCACTTGTCGATCAGGTTGGTGACCTCTATATCGCTGGTACGACCACCTCGCTGGACTTCCCAACGAACCCATCCGGGGCACAAACCAAGGCTGATAAGGGAGTCTCGGGCTTTGTTAGCAAGTATGCGTTTGGAACACTCGAGCTTACGGCACCTGCCGGTGGCGAAACTTGGTGCACAGGTGCAAACAGGCCAATTTCATGGGCCGCACTTGGAGTGCCCGATACTATGAAGTTTAGTGTTGAAATCTCTCAGGTTGGATCGAATAAATGGACGGAGATTTCAAAGTCTGCAACCGGTAGAAGCTTGAATTGGAAGGTTGCCAGTCTGCCTACTGGCCAGTATGTTATCCGCGTATCTACCAGTAGAGGGCACGAAAGCAGACTCCTAACACCGTTCACAATTTCAAATCCGCCGTCGATCACAGCGCAACCCAAGGATGCCTCTGCATGCGAAGGCGGCCGGGTAAGGCTATCTGTAACGGCAGACGGTGCAGGGTTGAAGTATCAGTGGAGAAGAGCCGGAACAAGTATTCCAGGGGCAACCGCCGACACGTTAATCATTCCAGCGTTGGATGCATCTGCCCTCGGCAGGTATGATGTAGTCATCACAGGAACCTGTACACCGAACATAACATCGGCTCAGGCTAATGTTACCTTTGGCACGCCAACTGTGATAACACAGCAGCCAGCGCCAGTTACAGTTGATCTTGATAAACAGTTTACGCTTACTGTAGCAGCAACTGGCTCAACGCTCTCATTTCAATGGAAGAAAGACGGCTCTGCTATACCAGGAGCAACCTCTTCGACGTACACCGTTGCGAAGTCTACAAAGACAGACAATGGTCTCTATGTATGCGATGTTACGGGTGGTTGCGGAACGGTGTCTACAACTCCCGTAAGTGTGGTTGTGCAGGACCCTTCATCTGTAGATGAGGAGACAGATCCTAATACGTACGTTCGGGTAACTGGTGCTATGCCAGTTCAGGATGTACTCTCGTTGCGCATAGCAAGTTTGTATGGAGGAGCAACAACCCTGGAAGTGCTTGACGTGCAAGGACGCAGTATCCTCGTTCAGAACCTTGGCCACCTCAGTGCTGGCGTCACAGACGTGCAAGTTCCTGTCGCAGCCTGTGCTCCGGGTGCCTACACTGTTCGTGCGGTGTTCGGTACTACCGTTTTGAGCACAAGCTTTGTGGTTAAGTAAATCTGCCGGTACGATAGACTGGACAAAGCTTCAAGCCAACCAAATGGCCATAGCAGGTCTTGCACGGTGCCCAGCAGTAGCATGCACGTTTCTGGTGGTCTGCAGTTTAGGGCAGGAAAGGCTGTTTCACAGCATCAGATCCAGATCATCAGGTAGTTTTGGCAAGTAGTTTACAACTGGCGCCCTTTTGATGCAGTGCATTGGAAGGGCGCTCGTTATTTTGCGGGGATTTTATCAGTCACATGGTCCCAGCAAATGTTCATCTATCTGCACCAGTTACGATCGCACCTGTTCAACCTAACTGTGCTGCTCGCTGCCACAGTCTCAGCGTTTGCTGGCAATGAAACGGGACGTCGTCCCAATGTAGTCGGATTCATTAAGAATTCTGGTCAATGGCCATCGAGTGTGCTGTATTGTGCGCGTCTGAACAATGCAGACGTATGGATAACGACATCGGGCACTGTGACTGATGAATATTCAGTCGCGGAAACTCGCCGAACCGGCAGAGTTGTAAGCGAGATGCTTATGCAGGGGGCATGCATAGCGGCGAAAGAGTACCGGCAGCTCAGTGCCCCAAGCGTCACATTTATGCGAGGAACAGCCGCTGTTGCCACTTATATGGTAGACAGCCTCGAATTTGTTGATGTTGTTCCTGGTGTTACAATCAGATACTCGACGAATGCTGAAGCAGAAGTTGTGCGCACGATCGATGCGCGGAATACGGAATCACTCGCGCAGCTTCGGATGAAAGCTCTTGGATCTGCTGGGCCAACACGATTCGAGGTTTCACCACCTACATCAACAGTTTATGGCGCCTTTATCGGAGGGCCACAAGCCGACGTCATGTCTGCCATTGAGATACTGCCCAACAACGAGATCATCGTCGCTGGCAACACAACAGAACTTTCGTTTCCAACAACACTGGGCGCCTACAGCAAGACTGTAAAGGGGTCCATCGATGCTTTCCTGTTGCGATGTGATGCCAAACTCCAACGCGTATTGTCGTACACATACTTTGGTGGATCCTCTGATGAGCGCGTCAGGGCAATGGCCGTTGATGCCGCCAACAACGTCTACATTTGCGGTGAGACTACATCAAACGACATGCCTACAACCAACAGTGCAACGAACAGAACCTATAAGATTGGTGTCGATGCCTTTGTTGCAAAGTTTGATTCAACGCTAACCAAGCTCCTTACGGGATTCTACCATGGCGGCAATCGAGATGACATTGCTCGTGACATTGCTGTGGATGATAACGGTATCATCGTTGTAGCCGGATCAACCACATCAACGGTTAATCTTCCAAATACGATGCCTGCAACTGCGGCACTGACGTGGACATTCTATCCCATGATGGGTAATCCCGAACCCATCTCTGTGCCAATCACGAGTGGCCGCACTAATTCCGGTCTGACCGATGGCTTTGTTGCAACGTTCAGCGGAAGCGGGATTATGCAGCAGTCGCGGTATTTCGGCAAAGAGGGTACAGACTTCTTTACATCTGTAGCATTCGATAAGTCTAGCAATGTGTATCTGACGGGGTCTACCACGTCAACAAACTTCGAAACAGTTCCTGTTGCGAATGCAAAATGGAGTGGCCGACTACCGTATGACCGCACCTATAACGGTGGGGCATCGGATGCGTTTGTTGTTCGTTTCAATTCAAACTTGACGTACTCCCAAACAGACGGCGAGACGTTTAGCACGTTTCTCGGTGGAAACAGAGATGATGAAGCACGGTCCATCCAAGTCGATGCTCTTGGCCGCATCTACATCACGGGTGTAACCGCGTCTACCAATCTCCCTGCTATTGGAACGCTTGCAACAAATAATGTCGGGAAGCGCGATGCATTCTACGCCCAGTTTGGAGCAGATGGTGGAGACATTACCGGCTGCACGTACTTCGGCGGCGCGGGTGATGATGAACTCATTGGTGCAAGGCTTGTTCCAAACTCATCCAACATTGTGCTCTACGGTACGACGGAATCAACAGATTTCCCAATAGAAGGACAGGGGGCTCGCTCTGAGCGTGTCGGTGCAACCGATGGGTTCTTGTCTGTAATCAGTCTTGGCTCGCTGAGTTATTCGACACTTGTCGTTGGAAGTCAGGCAGATACGGTGGTTGGAGTAGTATCCGATCGATTGAGTGACCTGTTCTTTGCCGCCAATACTGCGTCTTCAGATTTACGTACCCACGATAGCAGCTTTGCCCGAACATCTGCCGGACATACCGGATATGTTGCCAAGCTGGCATATGGCGTGCTCGAGATTAACTCTCCTGCTGGAGGTGAGACCATATGCGTTGGCGGCTCGCGTTCGATCTCATGGTCGGCCCTGGGCATGGCCGACACCACAAAGTTTAAGATCGAGTACTCGCTGTCTGGCAGTAATAGCTGGAAGGAGATCGTAAAGAGTGTTGGTGGACGCAGTTATTCGTGGAAGGTACCTTCGTTACCGAACGGACAGTATGTGATTCGTATCTCTACGATTCATGGACATGTCAGCGAGCTCCTCACGCCGTTCTCGGTGTCCAATCCTCCATCTATTGTTACTCAACCTAAGAATGTTAGCGCATGCCTTGGGCAACCAGTTACCTTGTCTGTCGAAGCCTCCGGATCTGGACTTAAGTACCAGTGGCGCAAAGCTGGAGTAAATGTTCCCAATGCTACCGAACAAACCTATACGATCGCAGTGCTGGATGCGGCCGCTCTTGCCAAGTATGAGTGTGTCGTTACTGGTACATGTGCTCCTAGTGTTACATCACAATCTGCTACAGTTAGTGCAGCATCGCCAACCGAAATCACAAAACAGCCTCAGGCCAATCTGACGGTTGATCTTGGTACGCCCATAACGCTTACAGTAACAGCATCAGGCACAAACTTGACATACCAGTGGCTACGTAACAATCAGCCTATACAGGGCGCTACGGCAGCTACGTTCACTGTTGCTTCTGCAGCTAAGTCCGATGAGGGTGTCTATACCTGTGAAGTGACCGGCGGTTGTGGCAAGGTTGTAAGTAGCGCCTCTACGGTAATCGTTTCTGGTGGTACGTACGTCGATGACTCTGGATCAGAACATAGTTCTGCCGGAATTGTAGGTCCACAGCCAGCGAGCGAAATGCTGTACGTACGAGTGTGGCTCAATGCAACACATGATGTCTCTGCACGTATGCTGGATCTACGGTCTACCTCCGTATCAAGTCAAGATCTTGGAACGCTTCCATCAGGACCGCATACATTTTCGATGCCGATACGTTCCTGTGCTCCCGGTTGCTACATCGTCGAAGTCAAGATTGGACCAGAGGTGTTGCGATATCCGGTTATCGTGCAGTAACCCGCCGCGGCGGTCACCACCAAGCGGGGAACCATTGAGCCCCTTGCCAGCGTTCTCAATATCGGACTAAATAAGTCTTATATTTGCAGGCTATGGCACAAGAACAAAACATCCTCGACGAGGTTGTCCAGAGTGAATACAAGTATGGATTCACAACAGACATCGAACAGGAATTACTTCCTAAGGGGCTGGATGAATCGGTTATCCGCTTCATCTCGGCCAAAAAGAACGAACCGGAATGGATGCTTGAATGGCGATTAAAGGCCTTTGAGCAGTGGCAACGCATGACGGAACCAGCGTGGCCCAATGTAACGTACCCACGTGTGGACTTTCAGGACATCATCTACTGGGCAGCCCCGAAAAAGAAGGAAGGCCCTGCTTCACTTGATGAGGTGGACCCAGAGCTTCTGGCAACATTCGAGAAACTCGGTATCCCGCTTGAAGAGCAGAAGGTTCTTGCCGGTGTTGCAGTGGACGTTGTCCTAGACAGTGTAAGCGTCAAAACAACATTTCAGGGCAAGCTGGCAGAGCTGGGGATCATTTTCTGTCCAATCAGCGAAGCTGTTGCGAGCCACCCTGATCTGGTCAAGCAATATATCGGGTCGGTTGTCCCAACCAACGACAACTTTTATTCGGCGCTCAACTCAGCCGTGTTCAGCGACGGTTCGTTTGTGTACATCCCTAAGGGTGTGCGCTGTCCGATCGAGCTCAGCACGTACTTCCGCATCAACGCGCGCAATACAGGACAGTTTGAGCGAACACTCATCATTGCAGATGAGGGCAGTTACGTGAGCTACCTCGAAGGATGCACCGCTCCTCAGCGCGACGAAAACCAGCTCCATGCAGCTGTTGTTGAACTTGTTGCTCATAAGAATGCAGAGATCAAGTATTCCACCGTTCAGAATTGGTTCCCAGGCGATGCTAATGGTAACGGCGGCATCTACAACTTTGTCACGAAACGTGGTATTTGTGAGGGGGCTAACAGCAAGATCTCATGGACGCAGGTCGAGACTGGTTCAGCCATTACCTGGAAGTATCCAAGCGTAGTGCTTAAAGGCGATAACTCAATCGGCGAGTTCTACTCAGTGGCCGTTACCAACAATCATCAGCAGGCCGATACCGGCACGAAGATGATTCATATCGGCAAGAACACCCGTAGCCGAATCGTGTCCAAGGGTATTTCTGCAGGAGTGTCGCAAAACTCCTATCGTGGCCTTGTTAAGATTCTCAAAGTTGCCCAAGGTGCCCGTAACTACTCGCAGTGCGACTCACTCCTGATCGGCGATGCATGTGGAGCACACACCTTCCCATACCTCGAAGTGGCCAATGAAACGGCCACTGTAGAGCACGAGGCTACAACGTCGAAGATCGGCGAAGACATGCTGTTCTACTGCAATCAGCGAGGTATCGACACCGAAGCGGCAGTGGCACTTATCGTAAACGGATATGCACGTGAAGTGCTCAACCAGCTTCCTATGGAGTTCGCCGTAGAAGCTCAAAAACTACTTGCAATTTCTCTTGAAGGAAGCGTTGGATGACCCCGCTATTAGAAATCAAAAATCTGCATGCATCGATCGAAGACCGTGAAATTCTCAAGGGCATCGATCTTACTGTGAATGCCGGCGAAGTGCACGCCATCATGGGGCCGAATGGCTCTGGAAAGTCTACGTTGGCCTCGGTATTGGCCGGTAAGGAAGACTACACAGTTACAGAAGGAACAGTGCTGCTAGAGGGCAAGGATCTTCTTGACCAGTCTCCTGAAGACCGTTCCCGCGAAGGTCTTTTTCTCGCGTTTCAATATCCTGTTGAGATCCCAGGTGTTTCAACGGCTAACTTTTTGAAGTCAGCCGTAAACGAACACCGCAAGTACAGAGGCGAAGATCCGCTGGATCCAGGAGCATTCCTTGCGCTGATGCGCGAGAAAATGAAACTCGTAGAGATGGATCCTTCATTCCTGCAACGTTCATTGAACGAAGGGTTTTCAGGGGGCGAAAAGAAGCGCAACGAGATCTTCCAGATGGCTATGCTTGAGCCTAAGGTTGCTGTGCTTGATGAAACAGATTCAGGTCTGGATATTGACGCACTTCGAATTGTTGCCGGTGGTGTTAACGCCTTGCGCACTCCTACGAATGCTACAATTGTGATCACGCACTATCAGCGTCTGTTGGACTATATCGTTCCGGACGTGGTACATGTGCTGTGGAACGGCAAAATCGTACGCTCGGGTGATAAGTCCTTGGCGCTTGAATTGGAAAAGCGTGGCTACGACTGGATCAAGAACGAATCTTCGGTGGAGGCTTGATGTCAATGCTCCCATTGACAACCTCCATTCATGAGGCGTATTCATCAATCGCGTCCAAGCTCAACGGATCAGCGTCTAAGCCGTTTCACATTCAGCGTGAGCAGGCCTTTGAAGAGTTCTCGCGCGTAGGAATTCCGACCGTTCGAAGCGAGGAGTGGAAGTACACGAACGTAATGCCCCTTGCCTCCATCCAATGGCACCATGCACAGCCTGCGTGGTCTGATGAAGGAACATCTCCGGCCGGCACGTTGCTTCCTGGTATGGAGCACGCGATCAGAATTGATGTGCACAACGGTTGTATTCGGGTGAACTCTAACGGATCGCTGCCAGACGGACTTCGCATACGTCCGCTTACGGAAGTGGATGCAGCCGATCCGAACGCGGCTCTGATCAGCGGCAACCCGTTCGGTGCAGTATCACTTGCGCTGGCAAGTGAGGGCATCTGCATTGATGTTGCTGACAATGCCGTTATATCTGTACCAGTGCATGTCTGTGTGCAGTCAGACGCAACCAACGGCGACCTGCTTTCTACAACACGTATTCTAGTGCGTGTCGGACGCTGTGCTCAGGTAGATATCGTTGAGAGCCACCACAGTGCTGGAAATGGCAAGGTATTGGATTTAGGTCTCTGCAGCGTGCATGTGGCAGAATCGGCAAACGCATCCTATGTAAAGATCATCGATGATGGAGCGGGACTGTCGCATATCGGACAATTGTCGGCTGTCGTTGAACGAACCGGCAACTTTGCCTCGCACAGTGTGAACCTCGCTGCCGGATTTGTTCGCAATGACGCACAGATTCGTCTTGCTGGCCAGGGCAGCCAAGGATTTCTCTACGGTGTGAGTGTTCTTGATGAACATGAATACGTAGACAACCATACTGTTGTTGATCACATGGTGCCGCATTGCCACAGCGAAGAGCTTTACAAAGGTGTGTATACCGGAGCATCTACCGGGGTATTCAACGGTAAGATCTTTGTGCGTCCGCAGGCACAGAAAACAACAGCATATCAATCGAGCCATTCACTCCTTTTGAGTGACAAGGCACAAGTCAACGCAAAGCCACAGCTTGAGATATGGGCTGATGATGTTAAGTGTTCGCACGGTGCAACAACTGGTCAGCTTAACGAGGATGCGCTGTACTATCTCCAGGCAAGGGGCATTGAACGAGCCAAGGCAGCATCGATGCTTACCTATGCATTTGCTGCAGAAGTTGTAGACAAACTGCCGCATCAAGATTTACGGTCAAGTATGCTCGAGCGTTTAGCAGAGAAATTAGGAGCACAAGCTCTGTGATCGAGTCAATCCGATCGCAATTCCCGTTGCTGCGCCGCCATGTGCATGGTGGACGTCAGCTAGTCTACCTTGACAATGCGGCAACGACACAAAAGCCGCAAGCGGTAATTGATGCCATTGGTGCGTTCTATGAAACATCGAATGCAAATGCGCACCGAGGTGGGCATGCCCTTGGTGCAGAGGCAACCGGACTCTATGAAGGGGCTCGCGCTACTGTTGCTGCATTTCTCAATGCGCAGCCAGAGTCAATCGTGTTTACCCGTGGTGCTACCGAGTCGATAAATCTTCTTGCCGTCTCGATCGAACGCACTTATGGAAAACAACTCGATGGCAAGAGCATTGTGATCTCAGAAATGGAGCACCACGCAAACATTGTTCCATGGCAGGTGTTATGTCAGCGGACCGGTGCGGCTCTTAGAGTAATCCGTGTCTGTGATGATGGCACACTTGATTACAACCACGCACGCGAGATAATCGACAGCTCATGTGCTGTGGTGTCGATCATGCATATGTCGAATGTTCTCGGTACAATCAACAA
>JBIJAX010000034.1:0-23826 GCA_044345485.1 Kapaibacterium sp. (SeqCode) | reverse complement strand
TGCGCCGCCGGGTAAACAAACAACCCGGGGGGGGGCCCGCCGGGGGCGCCCCCGCCTCAAAACCATCCAAACTACTTGCGTGAAGGCGTCATCCCGAGCGAAGCGAGGGACCATATGTTATTGTGTCACTGCGCGCTGCGTCATTGGTCCCTCGCACCTGCTGCGTCATCCCGAGCGAAGCGAGGGACCTGCTACTCCATCAACAACGTCTGCCATGCCTCGTTAATACGGCCCTGGCCGATGAGGACTTGAGCAATGCGGTGGAGCTTGATACGGTCGTGACGCTCCGAGGAGTTTAACAGTACGAAGAGTGCGCCTTCTGGGTTGCCATAGTCAAGTTCGATCTCGAAGTTGTCGGCGCGGTACGAGCTGTCGAATTCGGGAAACGATCCATCCAGCACAGGCAATACTGGCACATAGGCTAGTTGAGCAAGTTCGTTGCCAGTAAGTATGGGGCTAGTGCGAATGTGCTCTGGCAAGGCATCCATGCCAATACACATATGCATAGGCTGCGAGGCCTCAAAGGTGTCGCGGGTGCTGGTGTAGTAGCTGCCACCCATGCGGCCAACAAGATCGAGCTTGTGCGGGTCGATCTTCCCATCCACCACAATGCTGTCCGACACGTGAAATGCCACGACTTCTAAGAGCATCAAGTTGCCATTACCGCCGATGTCTCTGCGGAGCTCGATGTTCTCCATGAGTTTGCACTCCATGGAATAGGGCGACTCGGCAACGGAAGGAGGGGCAACGATAACAGACGGACGCTTGGTAAAGCCGGCTACGTCGAACTCATCAACGTCGGGCGGATAGCCCCCTGAGGTAAGATTCATTTTATGCACGATCTCGTGCGTAACGGCACTGATGGTGCATTCCCTGGTTTCAAGAATGTTCAGATACGTGTCCTTGGCCATCCCGGTTTTTGCAGCGATGGCTGGTCCAATGGCCACAATAGGCGGGTTGGAGGCAAAGGCATTAAAGAACGAGTACGGACTCAGATTACAGATGCCCTGGGCGCTCATGGAGCCTACAAAGGCAATGGGGCGGGGCGAAACGCCGCTAAGAAGCAGTTGGTGACGCTCCCGATGGGAGAGATCTGAGGGGAGAATGGTCTTCATAGGGGTGCAACATCGCAGTTTCCACACTAGCCTGCAACTCTTGGGCACGCTAGGGGCTTGGGTGTATATTTGCCGTCTACGACAACCTCGTCAACTACTTGTTTGTAAAGGTATCTATGTACACAGTTGTTCGGTCGCGTTGGGCAGCTTTTGGCCTTGCGTTCTTTGCCGTTGTTTCAATGTCGCTCGTTACGGGTTGCGGACGCAAGTCGTCTACCAGCGAGACATCCAACATCAAGAATACGTGGAAGAAATACGATACTCCGCCAGGCGCCGACAAGAGCGTTGCCGATACCTTAGGGGGCGAGGGGTTCGAAGCTGTTGCCGAGAAGCTGGGCTTCTCTACCTACGTTGTTAAGCCAGAAGAGCTGAAGTATTTCGGTGATGAGCGTGCGGTAAAGGGCGGACAAATCACGATTGGGGAAATGACGTTCCCAACGACGTTCCGTCCAGAAGGACAAAACTCTTCACTCGTGGTTAACACCGAGATCAAGGGCTATATCTACGAAACTCTCCTCGGCTCGCACCCGGTTACTCGCGAGTACATGCCTGCACTTGCTACACACTGGAAGGTTAGCCCAGATAAGAAGACGTTTACCTTCCGCATCGATCCAAATGCTCGCTGGTCTGATGGCAAGCCAGTTATCGCTGCAGACGTCGTGGCTTCGTGGAAGCTTATGGTAGACGAGGGTATCCTTGAGCCAGCTGCCAACTTGGTATATCAAAAGTTCGAACAGCCTGTGGCGCTCTCCAAGTACCTCGTGCAGGTAACATGTAAGACTGTCAACTTCCGCAACCTGCTCTATTTCGGTACGTCGATGGTGATCTACCCATCACACGAGATCGGCAACCTTACAGGCAAGGAATTCCTCGAAAAGTACAACTTCAATATGCCTGCAGGGTCGGGTCCGTACCACCTCAACGAAAAGGATATCAAGGCAGGTCAGGGCTGGAAGCTTACACGCCGTCCAGACTACTGGGGTAAGGACTATCCAACATCGAAGTACACAGCCAACTTTGACTACATCAACTACGTCGTCGTGAAGAACAACCCACGTCTTATGTATGAGAAGTTCAAAGCTGGCGAGATCGACCTCTTCCGCTTTAACATGCTCACAACTGAGTGGTGGGTAAACGATAAAGACTACGACGCAATCAAGAACGGCTGGGTGCGCCGCTTCCGTTTCTATACAAACGGTCCAATGGGCACACAGGGCATCACCTTTAACATGCGCAAGGCCCCATTCAACGATATCCGCGTTCGTAAGGCGTTCATGATGCTCTACCCACGCGACATGGTAGTTGATAAGCTTCTGTACAAGGAATACGAGACGTTTGATACGGACTATCCGAATACACCGTACGCCAACCCGAACAACCCGAAGATGAAGTACGATCCAGCAATGGCAGCACAGCTGCTTGCTGAAGCCGGTTGGAGCACGCGCAACGCAGAAGGTCTACTGGTAAAGGATGGCAAGCCATTCGTTCTCGAGATGGCCATCACAAAGGATAACGAGCGCTTCCTTACACCATACCAGCAAGAGCTTCGCAAGGTTGGTATCGATCTTAAGCTTAAGCACATGGACTGGAACGCAATCATCAAGAACGTTGATGAGCGCAACTTCCAGATCTTTGGATATGGATACTCGGGTCTGCTTACGCCAAACCCAGAAACATCGCTTAAGAGCACGCTTGCTGATAAGAACGACAACAACAACATCCAGGGCTTTAAGAACGTTCGCGTAGACCAGCTCCTCGATGTGTATGACTCAACATTTACTGTTGCAGATCAGATCAAGATCATCCAGGAAATCGACGCGATCACGTACAATGAGTACATGAAGAGCTACTGGTGGAATCCAAAGGGCATTCGTCTTGGCGTATGGGATAAGTTCGGCATGCCGGAATACGGTGTTGGACGCTACACACAGCTAAGCTTTGTCTATGGCACAGCCGGTCTTACGTGGTGGTCTGATCCTGAGAAGGTTGAAGCACTTGCTGCAGCCAAGAAGGAAAAGAAGGATCTTGGTGGCGATAAGAGCATCAAGGAATATCGTTACTGGCGCGACTTCAAGTAAGGCAACGAAGAAGACATGCTTCAATACATCATTCGACGTATCCTCCTTGCCATTCCGACGTTCTTCGGGGCAACGTTTGTGGTGTTCTTCCTGGTGCAGTTTGCACCGGGAGGACCCTACGAGCAGCAGCTGAATGCGCTTCGCAAAGGACAAGGTTCTGAAGGTGCCGGCTCTGCGATCGGCTCCGAAAACATGGCCATTCCGCCGAGTCAGCTCGAAGCTTTGCAGCGCTACTACCAGGTAAACGAACCTATCTGGAAGCGCTACTTCATGTGGCTTGGCCTTGTGCCACGTCCAACAAACGACTACCTAGCAGAGCTCAATGAGCCCCGTAATGTCGGAGGGGGCTTCCGGGTTATCGTCAAGAAGAAGTCCGACGGACAGCTGGCCGTGTTCTCTGCAGAGAACCCAGAGCAAGAGCTCACGGACTGGTACCTCGACCCATCGTCGAAGCCAAAGAGCGTATGGGTGTATCAGCGCACGATATCGGGGATCTTTACGGCAGACTTCGGAACATCGTTCCAATACCGCAAGCCGGTAACGGAGCTTATTGCCGACAGGCTCCCAACGTCGCTGCAGTTTGGTCTGATCAGCTTCATCATCACCTATGTGGTCTGCTTCTACCTCGGCACACAAAAGGCGCTGCGTCATGGCAGCCCCTTTGATGTGATCTCCTCGAGCATTGTCTTTATCGCATTCTCCATCCCGGGATGGGCCCTTGGTGCTGTGCTCCTTGTGCTGCTGGGCGGCGGATCGGTGTTGGCAGTCTTCCCAACAGGGGGCTTTCAGTCCAACGACTACGAAACGCTCACACTTATTGAGAAGATCGCAGACCGCGCCTGGTACTTCGTGCTGCCAACCATTGCCTACACGCTTGGTGGGTTTGCATCGATCACATTGCTCATGAAGAACTCGCTCTTGGATACACTCGGACAGGACTTCGTCCGCACGGCCTATGCAAAGGGCTTGCGCGAAAACCGCGTTATCTGGATGCATGCCATGCGTAACTCGGTGATCCCGCTCGTTGCATCGATCGGTGGAATCATCGGCATCTTCCTGGCAGGGAACTACCTTATTGAAGTTGCCTTCAATATTGACGGAATCGGCAAGTTGTCGTTTGAGGCTATCGTCTTCCGCGACTCCAACGTCTTCTTTGCCTTTGCTGTTATCTCGATCATTATCACGCTCGTGGGGTCAATCATATCAGACTTCATGCTGGCACTTGTTGATCCACGCATTCGATTCTCATAAGACATGGCAACAACGTCCACATCAACCTCACTTAGCATTAATCAGCGCAGGTGGAAGAAGTTCAAAGGAATGCGTCGTGGATACTATTCCATGGTCATTCTGCTCTCGGCCTATCTGTTGTCGTTCCTCCTTCCGCTGGTGATCAACAACAAGGCCCTCCTCGTGAGTTACGAGGGCGAGTGGTCTTCTCCGGCAGCACGTGATTTCTTCGGATCACTCCCGTTTGTTGGTGGCCTAGCCCCCTCCAGCTTTGATCCAGGAGAGAAGTATGGTCTTACGGGCGAGCAGGCAGAAGCAGACTACCGCAAGCTGCAGGCCCGCTGGGAAGAAGAGGGCAGCGAGAACTATGTTGTGATGCCGCTCTATCCGTTTAGTCCGAACGAAGACATCACGGTAACGGGCAATGAGAAGTTCATCGAGCCGTTTCAGGTAGACGGCAACGATAACACACGCATCTTCGGTACCGACGATGTAGGACGCGACGTGCTTGCACGCATGGCCTACGGGTTTCAGGTGTCGATGTCGTTTGCTATCCTGATCGCCATCCTCGAATATCTCATCGGCATCCCCGTTGGTGCCGCGATGGGGTACTTCGGCAAGTGGTTGGACATCCTGATGCAGCGCTTCATGGAGATCTGGCACGCCTTGCCGTTTCTGTTCCTGATCATCATCATTGTGAGCTTCGTAGAGCCAACCTTCACATTGCTCACGGTCTTACTGGTGATCTTCTCGTGGCTTGGCATTGCAACGCAGATGCGTGCGCAGTTCTACCGTGAGCGTGCGCGCGACTATGTGGCCGCAGCTGTATCGATCGGTGTTTCGACGCCAAAGATCATCATCAAGCACATCCTGCCGAACACTCTTGTACCGATCATCACCTTCTTCCCATTTGCCGTGGTAGGGGGCATCAGTGCCCTTGTATCGCTTGACTATTTGGGATTTGGTCTGCCCCCTCCAACAGCATCATGGGGACAGATGATCGGCGTAGGCCTCGCTAATATCACGAAGTACTGGCTTGTGGTTGTGCCGTTTGGCGCAATGTTCATGACGCTTACGCTTGTGGTGTTTATTGGCGAGGGCATTCGTGAAGCATTCGACCCGAAGGTCTTCTCGCGTCTGCGATAAGGTGTATCTCCCAACATTGCTTGCTCAGGAACGTATACGTGCAACAGGAAAAACTCGTAGAAGTCAAAGACCTTAAGACGTACTTCAACATTGAAGGTACGTGGGCAAAGGCTGTTGACGGAGTAACCTTCGACATCTTCAAGGGCGAAGTTCTCGGCATTGTAGGGGAGTCGGGATCGGGTAAATCGGTTACGGCACTCTCCCTCATGAAGCTCATCCCTGATCCGCCAGGACGCATCATGGGTGGTGAGATCCTCTACGGTGGCAAAGACATCGTAAAGCTGCCGTACGAAGAGATGTATTCGATCCGCGGCAAAGAGATCGCCATGATCTTCCAAGAGCCGATGACGTCGCTCAATCCCGTCTTCCCAATTGGCATGCAGATCGCCGAGGTAATCCAGGCTCACGAGAAATGCTCCGAAGCCGAGGCGCGTACAAAGGCCATTGAAATGCTCCGGGCCGTGGGTATTCCCGACCCAGAACGTCGCATCGATGATTACCCCCACCAGTTCTCAGGGGGCATGCGCCAACGCGTGATGATTGCCATTGCGCTTGCATGTAACCCAGCTGTGTTGATTGCCGATGAGCCCACAACAGCTCTCGACGTAACCATTCAGGCACAGATCCTCGACCTGATGCTGGAGCTTAAACGTAAGCGAAGCGATGCGGCTATTGTGTTGATAACGCACGACTTAGCAGTTGTTGCCGAGATGTGTCAGCGCGTGATTGTGATGTATGGCGGCAAGATCCAGGAAGTAGCCAGTGTGCAGGAGTTGTTCGCTAATCCATCTCACCCATACACGCAGGGCCTGATGGCATCCATCCCGCGTCCGTCCAAAGACACCAAAGGACGTGAGAAACTCAAGGCAATTCCGGGCAACGTTCCGAGCATCATGAACCTGCCAGCGGGCTGCAAGTTCTGCACGCGCTGTGCGGTCAAGATCGACAAGTGTGATACGCAGGAGCCCCCATTGCGTGAGATCGCCCCGTCGCACTTTGTGCGATGTCACCTCGTAGAGCCAACCGGCTCTGCTGCCACGGAGGCACGATCATGAGCACACCACTTCTCGAAGTCAAGAATCTGCAGGTACGCTTTCCCGTAACAGGGGGCATTCTGCAGCGTAAAGTAGCCGATGTGCGAGCTGTAGACGGCGTATCGTTTACCATTAACCGTGGCGAAACGCTCGGCATGGTGGGTGAATCTGGCTGTGGTAAGACCACCGTTGGACGCGCCATCATCAACATTTTGCGTCATGTAGCCCCGGGCGTTGAGCTCGACGGCGAAGTGAACTACATCGACGAGCAGGGCAACAAGACCAACCTCTTGAACTTGTCGCCAAGCGCGATGAAGCCGTTTCGATCCAAGATTCAGATGATCTTCCAGGATCCGTTCTCGTCGCTCAATGCGCGTCTCTCAGTTAAGCAGATCGTTGCCGAGCCCCTTGAGGTGCATCGTCCGGACATGTCGAAGAGCGAGATCGACGACAAAGTCCTTTGGCTTCTCGAGCGTGTCGGACTTCAACCTGAGTATGCCGGACGTTACCCGCACGAATTCTCCGGCGGACAACGTCAGCGTATCGGCATTGCCCGCGCCCTTGCCACCAACCCATCGCTGATCATCTGCGACGAGCCCGTATCGGCGCTCGACGTATCAGTGCAGGCTCAAGTGATCAACCTGATGGAAGACCTCCAGCAGGAATTCGGCATGTCGTACCTGTTCATCGCACACGACCTGTCGGTAGTCTATCACATCTCTCAGCGCATCGCCGTGATGTACCTCGGCAACGTGGTCGAGATTGGCTCGGCCAACAACGTCTACTTCGATCCGGTACACCCGTATTCGAAAGCCCTGCTCTCAGCCGTACCCGAGCCAGACCCAACACGCACAGATAAGCAGCGCATCATCCTGGAAGGGGACATCCCAACCCCCCTTAACAAACCCTCCGGCTGCGGCTTCCGTACTCGGTGTCCGCTTGCCCAACCATCATGCGCCCAGGCCGTACCCGACCTCCGCACGGTTGGCAATGGGTCCACGGTGGCGTGTCCGATGGTGTGATTCGAACAAGTTAGGTACTAGGGACTAGGTACCAGGTACTGCCAATATTCTACGTACCTAGTGCCTAGTACCTACCTCCCAAACACCTTCTTTGCCACGCTATACGTGTTGCATTGCGCATTGATCGTATGGTCTATGGGGTCTGCATAGCCCCCTCCGAGGGCCATCATGACGGGGATACCGTGGGATTTGCAGAACGAGAGCACCATTTCGTCGCGCTGCATAAGGCCGTCGAAGGTAAGCGAAAGCCGACCAAGCGCGTCGTGCTCGAGAGGGTCTACGCCGCACTGGTAGAAGATGATATCGGGATCGAAGTTGAGCACACGAGGAAGCGACTGCTCAAGCAGGGAGAGAAATTCATCATCTCCTGTGCCGTCGGGCAGGTCGATGTCGAGCGTTGAGGGTACCTTGCGGAACGGATAGTTCTTTGCTCCGTGCATCGAGAACACAAACACATCGTCGCGCATGCCTAGGATCTCGCTGTTGCCATTCCCCTGATGTACATCAAGGTCTACGATTGCTGCGCGCCCTATGCGACCCTCCTTCATCAGCCGAAGGATAGACACAGCACAATCGTTAAACACGCAGAATCCTTCACCGGCATCGCTCATCGCATGATGCGTGCCCCCTGCAAGATTCCCCGAAAACCCATCTTCCAATGCTGCATAGGTAGAGGCAATGCAACCTGCCACGGTTGCAAGCGAACGCGTCACCAGCGACTCTGACCATGGAAACCCAATGCGACGCTGCTCAAGGGGCGGCAGGGTACCGGTCATCACACCATCCACATACCGCTCCGTGTGCGCAAGCAGCACATCCTCGCGCGATGCCACACCAGGATCAAACAACTCATGCTGCTCCACAATCCCACGCTCGAGCAGCGTTTCGCGCAGCATTCTGTACTTACGCATCGGAAACCGGTGTCCCTCTGGCAAGTCGATGGTGTAGTGGTCGGAGTAGAAGATTTTCATAAGCAACGCAAGGTACAAGTTACTAGGGACTAGGTACTAGGTACAGATTACAAACGGTTTGAACAGTCCCTAGTCGCTCGTCCCTAGTCCCTAGTCGCTCGTCCCTAGTCCCTAGTCCCTAGCACATTCCTCCGTCTTCCTCCCATCACCGGGTCTACGCTATATCCGTTGTTGGAAAGAAGCGTAAGAACAGATGAGGGGCCGGCAAGGTGGAGGGCGCCGATGGCGATGAAGGCGCCGCCATCGTTGATAAGGGGGATCATGCGTTGGACGAAGCGCTCGTTGCGTTTATCGTTGAGGGAAACAAGATCTGCCCTCTTCGTGAATTCCGGATCGCGCGCAATGTGATCCAGTGAGTCGAGGTGTTCTTCTACGTAGTAGCGGGTGAGCGTTGCGAGTTGCGCGGTACTTGAATCGGTGCCGCGTAGTATCTCCAAGAGGGCATCGGCAGGTTGCTCGTCGATCACGGCGAGTTGTTCGCCCAGAGTTTCGAGTCCAACGCGTTTGAGTTTCTGTTTGCGTGCCTTGCTCCAGAGAAACTCATCGAGCGAGGTCGAGGCTGTCTTTTCCATTGTCTGCATCATCACCATCATGCCGATGATGCCGGGCTTGAGGCGTGGACACAGCGATTTAAGCGGGGCTGCAACTTCTCCAAGTCGTGTGCAGATCTCATCAACTGTGGATGAATCATAGAGGTCGTAGAGCGTGCTGTTTTTCATGACGAGGATCGACGGATCCATCATCTGACGCATCAGAGAATCCAGGTTAAGCTCTGAAGCATAGACGCGTGACGATGCAATGAGCGACATCACCGTATCACGGATGTAGAACACGTTGGTGTCGGGCGCATGGATCGTCCCAAACACATAGCTGGTAGCCCCTTTCGGCGTGATGATGCGCCAGAGCAGGCTCTGCGGAAGCGGGCCGGTTTGTGCCTGCACAATCGTTGTGAGTGCAGTAACCAGCACGGCAGCGTGTACAATTAGCCTTCGGTGAATCGTCATGTTCGTGGTATTCTTGCGGTTCGTATGAAAACGTATCAGATGCAAATATCGCTTCTCATCCTCGTGATGATCTTCTCATTTGGCAGGGGGCTTGCACAAGTTGCCCCGGATGTTGCGCGTCGGGCCGATTCTGCAGCAAAGAAGGCTGTGGAGATGATGGACAACAACCTGCCGGAGTCCGCTCTGGAGGTATGGGACGTTGCCATCAAGCTTGTTCCGTACTACTCGCCCTACAAATACGAAAAGGCCGTCTGCTTTGTGATGGCCAAAAAGTATCAGGATGCAGCGGCTATTCTTAAGGGGATCTATACTGACAAGACGCTGGGCGACAGGGGATATCAGCTGCTAGGGAACTGCTACGATTTCCTTGAGGACACAGCCGCATCGTATGCAGTGTATACAGATGGGCTTGCTGCTAACCCACAGTCGGGCCGGCTGCACTTTGAGATTGGACAGCGCAAATACTTGCAGAAAGATCGCAAAGGGGCTCACGAGTTTTGGCTCAAAGGTACACGTGCAGAACCGCGATATGCCACAAACTATTACTGGCTTGCACGGTCGTATTCTGAAACGCGCGACAGACTCTGGTCTGCGCTCTTTGGCGAAGCATTCCTGAATCTTGAGCGTAACACACAGCGCACGCGCGAGATCTCGAAGCTTGTCTACGATATGTGGAACATCTCGATGAGGCTTGGAGACACGCTCGACCCGATCAACTTCTGCACAGAAGAAACGCTTGAGGTGCCGGACAGTCGCGGTCCGAACGTGATGAACTTCCCAACGGCATTTGAGTTTACCGTGGCCCAGGCATCGCAGCCGTTCATTGTCAAAGACTCGGTGATCAAGGTCTTGTCCATCGAAAAGCTCGTAGACCTGCGGTACCGATTTACCCGCGCTTGGATATCCTCTGGTAACGACTCGCTACACACCAATGACCTATTGCGTTGGAACATGCATCTGCAGAAGCAGGGTAGGCTTAAGGAGTACCTCTGGTGGCTGTATTCCTACGGCGATATCCGGGAGATGAATGCCTACTTCAAGAAGAACGAAGAACGGTACGACGTCTTCCTAGTCTGGTTCAGCGAAAACCAGCTTTCGTTCGATAAGCCCCTTTGCCTGGGTCTTGGTTGTCAGTAAGACAGCCAAATGCTATATTTGCGGTCCTTGTTAAACCTATACGACTCCTATGGATACGCTCTTTTCAGTGCTCGCACTCATTGCTTCGGTTCTGCTCATCCTTGCTGTGATCATTCAGCCGGGTAAGTCTGATATGATTTCAGGCATGGCAGGCTTGGGCGGACAAATGACGAACCTCTTTGGTGCACGTCAGTCACGCAACGTTCTGCAGAGCGCTACGATGATCCTCTTGGGGTCTATCGCGCTGATCGCCATCCTCGTCAATGCCTTCTTCCTCGAAGAGGTAGCCGTTGGATCTACACGTCAGCCAACAACGCAGGGTGCGGCAATGCCAGCTATGCCGGCTCCTGCCCGTCAAGCTCAGCCAGCAGCTCAGCCAGCAGCTCAGCCAGCTCCGGCAGAACAAGCGCCCGCTCAGCCAGCAGCTCCTGCTGGTAAGTAAGCATTTCCTCGATACGCGAATCACAAGGCGCTTCCCGCAACGGAGCGCCTTTTTTGTAGACACGAGCGCAAGAGACCATCTCATGGCAACAACAATTGGTTCGGTAGTTCAACACGATCTGAATTTTGAAGCAAACGCCGATGCGAACAAGCAGACGTTTCGCATGATTGAGGGCGTCTCGCAGTCGGTTATGCTTGGCGGTGGCAAGAAGTCCATTGAACGCCACAAGGCCAAGGGTAAGCTTACCGCGCGGGAGCGCATTGCATTGCTGATCGACGAAGACACTGTGTTTCTCGAGGTTGGACTCCTGACCGCTCATGGTATGTACGAGGAGGAAGGGGGCTGTCCGTCCGCAGGTGTTGTTACCGGCATTGGCATGATCCACGGACGCGAGTGCATGATTGTGGCAAACGATGCTACGGTAAAGGCCGGCGCATGGTTTCCGATGACGGCAAAGAAGAACATGCGCGCTCAAGAGATCGCGATGGAGAATCGGATTCCGATCATCTACCTAGTAGACTCAGCTGGAGTGTTCCTGCCGATGCAGGATGAGATCTTCCCAGACAAAGAGCATTTCGGACGTCAGTTCCGCAACAACGCTATGATGAGCGCCATGGGTATTCCGCAGATCGCGGCCATCATGGGGCCATGCGTAGCTGGCGGCGCATACCTTCCCATAATGTCAGACGAAGCAATCATCGTCAATGGCACCGGCAGCGTCTTCCTCGCAGGCCCTGCCCTCGTAGAAGCGGCTATCGGAGAGAAGACCGGCATCGAGCCCCTTGGCGGAGCAACGATGCACAGCACCGTATCAGGCGTTATCGATTATAAGGTGGAGTCAGACGAAGAAGCCCTCGCAACCATCCGCTCGCTCGTTGAGAAGTTCTCGCCAACCATTGGTAAGAAGGACCTCTTCTCGCGCGTTGAACCACGCGAGCCGGCCTTTGATCCAGAAGAGATCTACGGCATTATGCCGTCGGATAGAGCAAAGCCCTATAACACACGTCAGATCATTGCACGCTTGGTCGACGGATCAGAATTCGACGAATACAAGGCCGGGTTTGGTCAGACCATCATCTGCGGCTATGCCCGCATCGACGGCTGGAGCGTTGGCATCGTAGCCAACAACCGCGAGATCTCGAAGTCAGGCAAAGGCGAGATGCAGGTAGGGGGCGTAATCTACTCCGACTCTGCAGATAAAGCCGCGCGGTTCATTCTGAACTGCAACCAGCGCGGAATTCCACTCGTGTTTCTGCAGGATGTAACAGGCTTTATGGTGGGCACGCGCGCAGAGCAAGGCGGCATCATCAAAGACGGTGCAAAGCTCGTCAACGCCGTGGCAAATTCTGTTGTACCAAAGTTTACGATCATCATCGGCAACTCGTATGGGGCTGGCAACTACGCCATGTGTGGCAAGGCCTACGATCCGCGTCTGATCTATGCCTGGCCAACGGCGCAGATTGCTGTGATGGGTGGCGCGCAGGCAGCAAAGACCTTATTAACGATTAAGATTGCCACGCTTGAGAAGCAGGGCGAAGTGTTAACGCCCGAGAAGCAGGCGGCAATGCTCAAGGATATTCAAGCCAAATACGATGCTACCACAACACCGGTCTATGCGGCGTCGAAGCTTTGGGTAGACGGCATCATTGCTCCAACGGACACGCGCAGCGTGATCTCGCGTGGCATTGCAGTGGCATCGCATCAGGGCTCCATCCCCGAGCTCAAGACAGGCGTATTCCAGGTATAGCCCCATGATCAGCGAGCTGCAAGAAACCATCGGGAGCGAGCGCGTTTCGACGAAGCTCACCGAGCGTCTTGCCTATGCTCACGACGCATCGTTCTATAGACTTGTGCCGCAGGCTGTGGTGCGTCCAACGTCCGTCGATCACATCAAGCAGATCCTGCAGTGGTGCACGCGGACGTCTACATCGTGCACCTTTCGCACCGGAGGCACCAGCATATCGGGTCAGGCCGTTACAGACGGCATCATCGTAGACCTCTCACGCGAGTGGCATCACGTGGCTATTGCTTCTGATGCCAGCACCGTTACCATGCAGCCTGGAATTACCGGCGCGCGGGTCAATGCTATGCTTGCCCCGTACGGACGCAAGATTGGTCCTGACCCCGCATCGCTGATTGCTGCGATGATCGGTGGCATTGTTGCAAACAACTCTAGCGGCATGTGCTGCGGCACGGCGCAGAACTCATATCACACGCTTAATGGGATGACGTATCTGCTTGCCAACGGTGTGATGATTGACACACGCAGTCCCGATGCAGATGCAACCCTGCTCGAGCATGCACCAGAGATCCATACAGGTATCACTGCGTTGCGTGATGATGTCCGCAACGACGCAGACCTGGTTGCAACGATTCGCAGAAAGTATCGGATCAAGAACACGATCGGATATTCCCTTAACGCCTTCCTCGACGAAGACCATCCGGCGCGCATCATTGCCAAGCTGCTTGTGGGTAGCGAGGGCACGCTTGGGTTTATTGCCGACGTAACACTGCGCACGGTTGCTGATGCAGCGGTAAAGCATACAGCATTCATCGTCTACGACACGCTCGACGAAGCATGCATTGATGTGTCGTACTGGCGCGATGCCGGAGCGGCGGCAATTGAGATCATGGACGACGCATCGCTGCGCTCGTTTGCTCACCTGCCAACTACGCCAGATCAGTATCGCATTGACAAAGCAGGTGCCGCAGCGCTGCTAGTTGAGTTTCACAACTGCGAGCCCCCTGCAGACCCTCAGCGCAATGTTGAATGGTCAACCAACCCCACAGAGCAACGCGCACTATGGAAGCTTCGTAAGGGGCTTATGCCAACCGTTGGTGCAATGCGCAAGGCAGGGCAGAGCATGATTAACGAAGACGTGGCCGTGCCTGCTGAGTATTTAGCGTCGCTCGTAAAAGACGTCCAGCAAGCATTTCTCGACTTCGGCTATCATGATGGCATCGTGTTTGGTCATGCCAAGGACGGCAACATCCACTTCATCATGAACCAGTCCTTTAACGAGCAGAGTGAGGTAGACAGGTACTCGGCCTTCATGGACCGCATCGTAACCATCGTTATCGATCGGTATCAGGGTTCGCTCAAGGCAGAGCATGGTACTGGACGCAACATGGCACCATTTGTGCAGCATGAATGGGGCAAGGGGGCCTATGCAGTGATGAAGCGCATCAAGGCACTACTCGATCCGCACGACATCCTGAACCGTGGCGTGCTGATGAACGAAGATCACAGCGTGCACACCTCCAATCTGAAGCCTGTGCCAGCCTTTGCAGGTGAGGAAGAGCACCAGACCAACTTGTGTATCGAGTGCGGGTTCTGTGAGCACGTATGTCCTACGAGAGGGCATTCCCTTACGCCGCGTCAGCGCATTGTGCTGCAGAGGGAAATGGTGATGTCACAGAGTGATGCAGAGCGCAAGCAGATCCAGCGCGAGTACGAGCGAGATGGGGCTGATACCTGCGCAGTAGACTCTTTCTGTTCCGCTGTATGCCCCGTAGGCATTGACACAGGGGCCATGGTGAAACGTCAGCGTGCCCGCAAGCGGGCAACCCTGCGCATCCCAGCGGGCATTATTGCGCGCAACATGCATTATGTGCGAGCGATCATGCGCGGCATGTTTGCGCTTAACGCAACGCGTATTGCAAAAGGAGGCGCACTCTTGCGTGGGTCACACGTGCCGCCTGTACTACGCGAGCAGACGCAGCATGCTCAGCCGGATATGCTGTACGTGCGCACATGTGTGAGCACGTGGCAGAGCAGATCCAGCGGACCCTCGATGCAGGAGCAGATCGTACATCTTGCTACAAAGGCAGGCATCAAGCTCAACGTCCTCTCCGCAACCCGTGGGTGTTGTGGTCAGCCCCTTACCTCCAATGGTCAGCCCGAAGCTGCCAATGAAACCATGGGCATCATGCTCGCCGATATCGAGCATGCTCTTGGCGGACGCAGCATCCCTGTATTTGTGGACACCTCAACATGTGCCAGCGCCCTCGTAGCAGCAGCCAAAGCAAGGGGCATTGAAATCATTGACCAAGTAGCCTTTGCCGAGCGAGTCTTAGAGCGCACAGACATCACACCAACAGACACACCACTCGTTCTGCACCCAGGCTGTGGCAGCGCCAAACATGGCACCAGTGAGCGCTTCGAAGCAGTAGCCCGTAGAATCTCGAACAACGTCATCATACCCCCTTCAGCTACCTGTTGCGGCATGGCAGGCTCTCATGGCCTTGTAAATCCAGACATCGTTGCCAGCGCACTCACTGCAGAACGCGAAGAGGTCCACAATGCATGCGGCAGCACCACAGCCATCGGCATCTCATGCAACCCCATGTGCGAAGCTGCGCTTAGTAACACGATCGGTATTGAGTATAAGGGGCTGGTGGAAGTATTGAGTAGCGAGTAGCGAGTGCCGAGTAGCGAGTAGTTTACTCCTATGTTTAGCATGGCCCATGAACGTCTGCTCCACTCTGGTACATCAGAGAATGTAGACTACGTTCTGTTGCCAACCTATCATATTCTGGGTACCTATTTCAGCCGTCGCATTCGCGAGGCCAGCTAACGGATTGTAGCATGAGCAATTCATGCGAGAGGGGCAAGTCGTTGTTGGCACATTTGTTTACTACTATAATAACATCCCTTTGAGCGGTGCTGGTACGTAAATTTGCGCCCAGGGTGCTTATTCCACAAACAAACTTCCTTATGAATCGTTACGAATGGCGTACGGCAATTGTGCTGCTTGCTGTTGGACTGCTCGCGTGCACAGACGCATTGTCCCAAACGTTTTTGGGTGTTGGTGTTGGCGCAGCTGCGCCAACCACGCAATACACCGAACGTTCCAATCTGGGTTTTCACGGTGAGTTACAGTACGGGATCAACAGATTCTGTGATTGGTGGCCAGTTATTACCCTAAATCATGGGCGTTATGCAGCTCCTGATACACTCAGCCCCCTCACTGCAGCATATCCTGGTGCAACATCATTCCAAGCAAACTTGCGATGGTTTCCATGGGGCTCTCAAAATGTGCCCCTCTATGCGAGTCTTGGAACTGGTCTATCGGTAGTTACCGGTGAAGATCAAGAGGGAGTGCTTGGCATGCCAGGTACCATCGAGGCAGGGTACCTACTGAACTACGATACTCCATGTTGTGATTGGTTCGTTGCAATTTCTGCGCGCTACACAGCATACAACATGCTCCGTGATCTCGATAGGCCACACCTTAGCGGTCTGCAAGGCATGATCCATCTGGGTATTCCATTGGGAGGAAGCACGAAATGAACAGGACTAACATGCAATGGATAGGAATAGTGCTGCTAGGTTTCGTGATTGTTGGGTGTAGCAGTACAAAGCCAGCTGGTAGCGCCAAGGATACGGTGTACGAAGATGCTGTTCGTATCGATCCACGAGTTACCTCGAAGTATTTCAAGGCTGAAAGTAATGGGGCAAATCGCGATGGTAGAACATTGCGTGGCGTCGTAGAACGCGTTGTTATACGCTTCGACACCGCAAAGGTTGCGCTTGACACAACGGTAGTCTTCAGAGATCTTGTAGACAGCGCGTTGGCAAAGAATCCATTGCTCATTCCAATCCGTGATGTTGAAAGCATCAGTTGGCTCTTCCCATCGGTTAGAGCTGGCGAACACAACGGAATCAACGTCTTTGAATCGTTTAATGTTACGAAGCAGATCCCTGTGCTGCGTCAGGTTCCTGTTGACTCAGTGATACCAAATGTGGATACACGACGCAACGAAGACTGTAACTGTGAGCCATTTGATCTCTCAGCTGATATCGCACTGCGAATCAACTGTAGCGATAGGGATTATTCACGGTTCTTTGCGGCCGCTTTGGGTCGGGCATCAGCATATACCGATGGCAGTGCGATCATAAACACTGGGCGCATCAATTTTGGAATTGATGCTATCGCTGGATACCGTCTGGGTGAAACCAAGCAATGGATGTTGGGACTTACATACTCAAACGGGCTTGCAACAGTGGATGCTGGTAGCATTGTACCAGGCATTACAAACATTGACACAATGCTTACGGAAATGCGTCCTCTACTGATGCTTACCGGTCGGCATTACTTCGTTCCTGTCCGCAATAGATCGGGCAATCGCGCTTCGAGTTTCTTCAACATCGATGTTTCAACGGATCCTAACCGGCCAGCCAATGCCGACGATGGGGTAACATCTAGTGACTCGTGGGTTGAAGCACTCTTTGGTTGTATTAAGCCGTATACCTACGCCGAGCTTGGAGCCGCTCTCGATGCTAAGACGCAGGCTGCCCTGAGCATGTCTTTGAGTGGACCAAGTTGCAACGATTGTGTGCGTTCACTAGTGGACGCCAAAGCCCGGGGCGACGTCAACCTCGACTGGTCACTTCCTGTAAGCTTTGGTCTCGGATTCGGCATTGATGTGCCAGTATCACAAAAGATTGACATCGAAGTAGATCTCGGATACCGCAATGTTGCTGTAGGAGATTCCTACCAAGTTCTAGGTTTTTCAAACATCCCTGACACACGTCGCATCAGCTCGTTTCAATTGCGAATTGGAGTTGCATACTAATGAAAACAACATTCTACGCATCGCTCACCGCAATCTCCTTGCTTCTAACGAGTTGCTGCTGCTTTGAACCAGCAATCTTAGATGAGGATAGTCCGATTATTGTTCGTGAAGCAACCTTGCCAGAATTCAATAGTCGGTTCATTGGCAATAATCCGGAGCCAACATTTAACATCGCGATGTTCAAGTTCCCCGAAACATCACAGTCATCTGGTGAACTTCCAAACGACAGACGCTTTCAAGATGGCACTTGGACAAATGTGGTTTCTGATTATCCATCTCGTGGGCTTACATCATATTATATTTTTAGTTCGCCACCGAACAGCATGATCAGCGGCGACCTCATGGTAGTGCAAGCAAATCCGCAGCTTCAGGAGGCGGTACTGCGGGTGAAGGGTAGTTTGTTTAAGCTGCCACCAAACCCAGCAATTACTGACAACGCCACGACGTTCGCCAATGAGATACGGAAGTTCATTGCATCGCAGACGCCGCCAGCAGGCATGACGGTCTGCAAGATGCTTGCAAGCCAAGTTGTCAAGTTCGGAACCACAGTGCCAACCTCGACGCGCGCATATGATACAATGTATGTGCGCACAAATGCGGGTGCCGATACGAATGTTGCGTACCCAAATAACTGGCCCACTGGTGCAAATGGCATCCTGTTGCCACCGATTAAGAATGGGTCTGACATTAACACATACGAGATCACTGTAAAGGCGGGTGACTGGTTCTTCTATACGGCCGCAAACGGTGGCTCATTTTTTGTCGTGTTTACAAACATCCAATCAGGTGTTCTTACTCCGAACATCGATCGGGTTACATTTAAGTTTGCTGAAGCCTATCAGTGCATTGATTGCAAGAAGCAATGAGAGTTACCATGACTGTAAAATCAATTACTTCAGGCTTTTCATCACCAGCACTGGCCATGCTGGCTCTCATGCTCTCCGGTATTCTGCACGGTTGCAACACGTCAGACATCAAGGTAGATGCGTCTACACTTAAGCGCCCAAAGCACATTCTGGGAACAGGTATCAATACCGTTGGTGACGAGTTCGCAGCTGGACTGGATGCACAAAATGTTGAAGTAAATGCTGCAGACTCACTCCTGTTTACATCGAATGTTTCTGGACGTGAAGTTGTCTATGGTGCACGGTTTAATAGTAAGGGACCAGATGACTCATTGGCAGTCTCGCAGATCAAGGTCCACGATATGCCAACGATGTTTGTCCGTAATACTGGCACACTGACTCGTGGTAAACGCTCTCTGGTGTTTGCGACTTCGGCTGCAATTGACACTGCTGTTGGAGTTGCTATTTCTCGTCAACGTGGTATCGTTGGTGGCACCGACCTGTTTGAAAAGGTCAAAGGGGCTGATCCGCGCAATATCATCGAACTCAATAGTCCAGCCTGGGATGCACACCCATCCATAGCGACAAATGAGGATGAGAAGTCAGAAGTAATCGTGTTTAGCTCCGATCGTTTAGATACACTCGGCGGATTCTCTGCTCCATATGAATATGCTGAGCACGTTCTGGCCAACGGAACCAAGCGTAAGGGCAATTCTGATATCTACATTGCGTTCCGCAGTACTGATTCAACAAAGTGGAGCGCTCCAGTCAATTTTGCCGACATCCAAATCGTTGATTCCATCAACACGCCGGCAAATGAGTACTCCCCATACCTGTATTGTCTTGATGGATCGCCCCACATTCTCTTTGCCTCAAATCGTGCTGGCAACTACAATATCTACGACGCAGAGCTCAAGATAGATTGGCAAACGCGGGCAGCAAATAAGCCGTGGATGCCTTCAGTAGTGGTCGAGCGGGTTACGATGTATCCAATGTCAGCTGACAGCATCAATACTACTTACGACGAAGTGTTTCCGTATGTGAAGCCCCCGTACATTTTGTTCTCTTCGAACCGTTTTGCCGTGCAGCGGCCCGACACAGCAAAAGCACTTGGGTATGGTGGTCTTGACATTTATGCTACAAATGCAGAAGTGTTCTGCATCAAGGCACCAAAGAAAGAAACACCAAGTATCGTGTACAAGACCTATACTGTTGATTCGATAGCGATGCCCAATATCATCCCTGTAAAGATCGACACTGTATATGGTAATCTTCAATACGATGTTGTTGTTGTCAATACTGCTACTGGCACGTCGGACATTCAAGACTGTTCATTGAAGGTGACCGTTAATGATCAGGTAGTGCACAACACCGGCAAGCTAGCCTACTCGCTATCTGAAACGATGACTGGTAAGCCTGCTGGGTTCCGCATTAATGCTCAGGCAACATCTACTCTGCGCCGAACACCATGCAATGAGAAGGAACCTGTTTTGACACACTACTCTCATGTGGCCTTGCGCAAGCGTTCGGCAGCAGTGAAGGTTCGTTCAAAGCAGGTGTATCGTGATTCGATCCTGCAAGACAAGCCAATTCCGGTGCGCAGACCATGGAGACTATACGACACGCTCAAGAAGGGCGTGATCTTCCAGGGAACACTTCGTCCGGAATTGCGGGAAGCGATCGACTTGACGGAAGACGGACGCATGCGCGTCGGACGTGATACAACGATTATGGTTGATTCCATTCCGAACCCACGAATTCAACGGTACACATCGAATGTCCGTGTTGTTGATTCGGTGTTTACGTATGATTCATCGATCGTTGCCTGCTCATTCGCGCCTGGCCAATCGCTTGCATCGATGTTCGGGGATCTAGTCGTTCCGCAGAAGTTCTTGACTACGTTTGATGGACGCGAGGTATCGCGGAAGGATATTGATGTTGTGATACATGACACAATCTTCCTCGTTCCGCAATACGACAAGGCTCCTGTTTGCGATACATTGTTTGGTCCACCAGTCAATGATGAAGTTCGAAATGTGCCATATTTCCAGACCGCATTCTGGGAAGTCAATACATCAAACGGCTACCGTCAGCACATGGCCCGCCTACGTGACGGCGATCTGGAAGAAGCTTCGTTTGTGGAGCTCAATTGGCGCAATAGATACTGGGGTAATCGCACGGGTAATGAGGTTCCTGAACGTCTGACAAGACGCCGCGAGGACTATCGTGCAAAGGCACGCATCATTGACGCAAGCATCAACAGAATGTCTACCAGCACATCGGACATGCTCGCTCAATTCTGGAATCGCGATGCAAATACGCCAGAAGCCAAGTTGATTGTTAGCATGCGTGCATATTCGGACATCCGTCCGATTAGCGTTGGGAAGTTTATCTCCGATAGCTCGATCCGCTATGTGGCCACATCGTTTGATGAAGGTGGACAGAACTTTACAAAGCCTACGTATGTAAGTGTAGCGCCGGGTGCAACGCTTGTGGGTGACAATAACGATACGCTGTCGAAGCTGAGAGCCTACTATGGTTTCCAAGCTGTGTACGCTAAGCTTTCTCAAGATTCACTTCTGCGTAGCCTACGTGCCCAAGGCCTCGTGCTTCTGCCAACGGATGCAAACTCCGCTGCTGAATATGAGCGTATGATGAAGACGGCGCGTGTTATCGTCCTGGCAGAGGGACGTTACGTTGACACGTCTGTCAATCCCGAGATCAAATCATATCAAGCTGGTGAAAACAGCTATTATGACCTTGATGGCGTGCGCCGTGTGGATGTGCACGTTCGTCGCGTTAATCTGCGCAACGATCAATGGGTGCTCCCGGAATGCTGTCGATAAACAGAAAATGATCGGGTCAGGCGTATCCTAAAACGTCTGCCCCTTCCATTGCACGCGCTTACGCAAAGCCATGATGGGCAGGATAAGCTCCAGAAGCAACAGGATGATGAGGCAGGGGGCTATGGCTGGTATAGAAGACCAGCGCCGCAAACGCACCACAGAGAGTCCGATAAGTATTCCGTCTCCGATTGCACGAAGCGCAAGAAAGGCCAGTGCCCAACTAGCGGACTGCATTATGATAGAAAAGGCAAGGCCAGCCCAATAGGTAACGCTCGTTGTTACAAAGATCGTGGCGCGCCAACCAAGCTGCGTGCCGCCCCTTACCCAGCGCTGCTTCTGTTGGAGATACTCCATAAGCGTGTTACAGGGCAATGTCTCAACAGCACTGTCGGCGCTGCAGATGTAGGCAACGTCATGTCCGGCCCTGACCATCGCCTGCAGGAGCGCAAGGTCTTCGGTAATGCTGAAGCTCACCACGTTGTATCCGCCCAGTGCGCGAAATGCACCAGCATCAACAGCAAGGTTATTGCCAAAGCATCCTATGGGAATGCCGTTTGTGAGCGATCCTTGAGCCATGCTGTGCGTGTAGAGCCACTCCACGTCCTGCAGAATTCCAAAGGCAGATGAATGCTCAATGGTTGTGAAGCCGCACACCATCTTTACACACTCATTGTTGAAGGGGGCAATCATGGTATGCACCCAATCGGGCTCAACAACGCAATCAGCATCTGTAAACAAGAGTACGTCTCCTGATGCACGATCAACACCTGCCTGAAGCGCTCCAGGTTTACCGCGTAGATTTTCGCGCGCTTCTGCCTCTGTTCTGTGAACAGTGGTAATCACCGACCACGTAGCAGCAGCCTGCTCAATGATACTGGCTGTTGCGTCTGTGCTGCGGTCGTTTACAATGATAATCTCGAGCAGATGCTCAGGATACTGTAGCTTACGAAGCGACTCGATGCAGCGGTGTAGGTTGGATTCTTCGTTGCGTGCAGGGATGATGATTGATACACGACGCGTGTCGGCCTGACGTTTGGCAGGGCGTCCAGCACGAAGCTGTCCGATCGCAAAGTACATCAGTCGCAGCGAGTACATGGCCGACGCTATGGTGAGAAAGAATTCCATGGGGAGAAGTATCTATCTAGCTCCAAATTAGCTCGTCGTAGCTTTGTGGTCTATTACGAAACGTTCATAAAGTTCCATGTCCGCCGCATCCGCGTTCTCCAAACAAAGTGTCGATCTGATCAACGACCCCATCGATCAGTCACTGCGGCGATTCTCCTTGCCCCTTGCTCTGAGCTTTGTTGTAAACATGGTCTACTCGTTTGTAGACCGGTTCTATGTTTCACGATTAGGCGATGCGGCAACAGCCGCCATTGGCGCAACAGACCAGGTAATGTTTCTGCTCTTTACGCTCGTAAGTGGTATTGCCGTTGGTGCGGGGATTATTGTCTCGCGCCGCTTCGGCGAGGGCGACAGTAAGGGGGCGATGCGCACAGGAACACAGTCGCTCGTTGGCATTGTCATCATGGCGTTGACGGTGACCGTGATGATGTACATATCTCTGCCGCAGGTGCCAGTGATCATGCGTATGAAGCCCGAAGTGGCCGATCATAGTATCGAGTACCTTTCAACACTGCTCTTGGGCTTTACATTTCAGCTATCGAACTTCCACATGTTTACGATCTCGCGATCTACAGGAAACACAATGTTTCCAACGATCGTGTTGATCATTACGGTAGCTGTTAATGCGGTGGTAGCCCCATTCCTGATCTTTGGTATCGGACCGTTTCCGGTGATGGGGATGTCGGGTGCAGGACTTGCTACGGCTATCGGACAGATGACGGGTACCGCGATCACATTAACGGCTATGTTACGGGGCTCTACTGGCCTCCGCATGGACTTTTCCCAGTTCAAACTCGACTGGTCGCTCTTGAAGCGCGTAGCTCTGCAGGGCTTTCCAGCATCGGTGCAGATGCTCTCGGTGAGCATGACGCGGGCCATCATTTTTATGTTCGTCGGTGCCCTAGGCACAAGCACAACGGCCGCCTATACGTTAGGACTCAGCATTGATATGCTGGTAATGATGACGGTGTTTGCCGTCGGAATTGCGATACAGACTGCTACAGGACAGAACATCGGTGCTGGCAAACCCGAGCGCGTCTGGCAGTATTACCGCAGTGCTTGCAAACAGCTAACGTATCTCATGGTTGGCTTTGGTGTTATTGTGTATGCCTTTGGCGATGATTTTATCCTGCTCTACACAACAACGCCAGATACCGTTCGCGAAGCCACGGAGTACATGCGCATCTCGGTGTTTGGGTACATTTTCTTTGCCTACGGGCTTATGTCCGTCCGCGTAATCTCAGGTGCTGGT
>JBIJAX010000026.1:0-32671 GCA_044345485.1 Kapaibacterium sp. (SeqCode) | reverse complement strand
CCTGAGGGCAAAAGTGTAGAACCTATGCATGTGATTCCCACAAATGGTTGTACGTAAATGTTTTTACTGTTTGTTCACGTTTTTAGGCAGTCGACACTCCGACTACGGACCTCAAAATAGTTAGCTACAGCCAATCCGCAAGCGAAAAAAGTCTGAAAAGTTACAACAGCGCATACTACCGCTTTGGAGCTGACTTACCGCGTCCAGAGGGAGTGTTTACGGTTTTCACAGTAGCAGCCTTCGGGATGACGATGTTACAGCTGGTCTGGCTCCTGTACGAACTACCACAATAGACCTCAACCTTCCGTTTTGCATTGCGCAGTTCTACGTACGTATATCTGGTTTTGGATGGATCAATTGCGATCGTTTTTACGAGTTGAGCCGTATGTGCACCTGGAACGTATGTCATTGCCACACTTTGGTTTATCGCAGTAACAAGCGCATACGGCAGCACAGCATTGCCTGGATTTTTGATCGAGACAAGACCACGAGCGTCATGCTGCGTTACGTATCCCGATTCAGGCAGTAGCAGAGGTGTAAACGTTCCGTCACCCCTGCCAAGCATTACCAACCCCTTGCCAGCATCATAGCGGACAACGTCATCCTCCGCACCGTACATATTCCCGCAAATCACCACGTCGAGAAACTGGTCTTCGTTGAGGTCCAGGGCCTCAATTCCCATGATTGGGGCTATTTGTGCGATTTCGGGAAGGGGCTTTACAGTAAACGAGCCACCGTTGTTCATCAAAACCACCGATTCCATCATGATGGCGCTACGCTTGTAGCAGGTGTCCATGTATTCTGGATCGATGATTTCGGTGATCGATGCAAATGCGAAATCTCTAAAGTCGTTGAACTTTCGGTTCAGCGTAGGCATCTGCGTAAACACGCGGTGCCTGTCACGCATAAGCTGACGCTTTCCAGAATCCGTGATATAGGTCACGAGCGGATCTATCGATCCGTTATCATCGAAATCAGCTGCATATACAATGATAGGTTTCTCACGAGATGCCTTGTACCGATGATTGAGTCCTTGATTTCCGAGGATATAGTCGACGTCTCCGTCGTTATCAAGATCGGCCCCGGCAACACTGTACCACCAGCTGATCGTAGAATCTAAGCCCATCGACGTTGTGCGGTTAACGAATCCTGAGCCGGTGTTTCCAAAAACTGTGACAGGCATCCATTCACCAACGACGATTAGATCGTGCTTGTCATCGTTGTCTACATCCGTCCACAATGCCGAACGAACTAATCCAACGTTACGCAGTCCTGGAGCGAGTGAATCGGTGCGATCCTCGAAATTTCCTTTACCGTCATTCACTAACAGATAGCTTTTGTCACAGAACGGGTACTGATTTGTTAGAACGCCACCGCCTACGAATAGATCGATGTCGCCATCGTTATCGAAGTCTGCCGCATTTAGTGTAGTAGCATTGGTCTGAACATTTGGAACACCAGTATTCTGCTTTGTGTAATTGCCTTTACCGTCATTCCGATAGATGATCATCCGACGTTCAACATCAAGTTCGTTGAACTCAACGCCACCGCATGCTATCACGAGGTCGCGATCCTTGTCATTGTCAACATCGATCAGCAGCATTGCCTGAATCTCGTGCGTACTATCGGCCTTATCGAGACCAACTTCCTTTGTGATAAACGTTCCTGTTTTCGTCTGCACAAATGCTGTTGGCTGAAATCCTCGGGCGCTACCAAACAAAACATCATCTAATCCATCACCATTGACGTCTGCAACGGCAACTGCAGGACCTCCCCATGATGCGCGCACTGGCATGAGACGGAAACGCTTAAAATCGTCGAAGTAATTTTCCTTGTGATGATAGAGGATGCCCATGGTTGAAGTGGCATCAACAAATGTTGTTGTATCTGGAAGTGGCACAGAGAACCATGAGCGGCCCGTAGGTATGGCATTTGCCTGATCTAGCTCAAGTGCAGTGTTGACTGCCTGTCCGGTTAGTACTTGCGACCTGCTGTCTGGCCATTCAACGATAACGGAATCGATGGTCTGCGCTGAACCCAATCCTATCACCATGCGACGATCGACTTGCGACTGATAGCCGCGGACAACGTAGTTCTCACGGTAATGAGAAACGCCGCCAGCAACAACTCTTACCTTGGCACCCAGGCCGGACGTGTTACTGCCCGCCCCTTTAAATCGCATGGCAATAAAGTTTCCTCGGCCTTGTTCAACGGCGTTGTTCTTGTAGACAAACATTAGGGTGTCATAGTTGGGAACAACCAACTCACAGTCGCCGTCGCCATCAAGGTCGCCCCAGGCAGCGCCGAACGTTGCACTTGTATCGTTTACACCCCAATCCTTGGCAACGTTTTTAAACTTGAGATCATCGGTTTGACGGAAAAGAAAGTTCGGCTCCCGCAACGCCTGAAGGTCATTTGGCCGAGCAGATCTAGAAGTAAGATTGTACACATAATCCTGGTCTGAGAGATCTGATACGTAGCCATTTCCGATAAACACATCTGTGCGGCCGTCAAGATCAAAGTCGTGCATCAAGCATGCCCAACTCCAGTCTGTTGCCGCCATTCCTGTCATGTACCCGATCTCAGAGAACTGGTTGTATCCTCGGTTAAGCTGTACCATGTTCCGAGATACTTGATTTGAGTCGTACGTGGGATTGTAGATGGACATATCGCCGGTGGCGTTCGTGTTGATGATACGCCGTACGTGACTTTCAGGCAACATGTCTGTTGTGATGATGTCCGGCAGGCCATCGCGATTTAGGTCTGCCACATCACTGCCCATGCTAAACACAGACGCACGGCGAGTCATACGCATCATGCTTTCAGCAAAGGTTCCGTCTGCGTTGTTCAGATAGATGAGGTCGGTTGAATTAAAATCATTCGCAACATAGATATCGGGCCACCCATCAAGATTGATATCGGCCACTGTAGCGCTTAGCCCCATTCCCTTATCGCGAATCCATGCTTGGTTAGATGCATCTTCGAATGTTCCATTACCCAGATTGCGGAACAGCTTATCCGTGTTACCACCGTGCCTGTTCTCCAAACTCGATAACATCCGAAATGTTCTATCACGTTTTTCGTTGGTTGTGTCATCAACAGCTTCGTACTTCTGCAGAACATTCCCTGTTTGCTGACGTTCAAGTGATTGAGCAATCTCTATCGAGTCTTGGACTCTATCACGGCGTAGGAACTGGTGATAGTTTGAGTAAACAACGATATAGCAGTCAAGCAGGCCGTCTTTGTCATAGTCGAAGAACACACTGTGCACACTTTCGTTCGAATAATTCAGTCCAAACTGGGCTGCACGCTCAACAAAATGGCCCTTCCCGTCATTAATCAGTAACCGGCAGGTGTTCTGCCAGCGCGTGATGAAAATGTCGAGATCACCATCTGCATCAATGTCTACAAGATTGGCTCCTGTCGAGAAGAACAGAGAGTCGTTCGGATAACCAATCTCAGTAGAGATGTCCGTGAACTTCAAATCACCGTCGTTTCTGTAGAAGGCAACACCAGTGAAGTTTGTGAACACTATGTCGGGTTTGTCATCACCAGTGAAGTCTCCCAGCGCAACGCCACAGCCGGGCACCATAGAGTTTATGCGCTTAAGTGAATCCGTGGAAATTGTAACCCGTTCGAGTTCCTGACGCCATGAAACTCCCGTCTGTTCGGGAAGAAGGCGTGTGAAAAGGGGCTTTTCCTGTGCATGAACATGACCTGAACAGAATAGACAGATCAACACCGCAACGGCGAGCGATACATTTCGCATACTACTCATGCGCTATTTCATAGAATCTGTGAGTGCTTGGAGCGGGGCTTGAACCCGCACGTCCCTTACGGGACACAAGATTTTAAGTCTTGTGCGTCTGCCAATTTCGCCATCCAAGCAGTGGGCCGCTAATTTACAATTCCTTTCGACTACGTATGAGCTCGTAAATAGCAGGAAGGGCGCTGACGACGATTATTCCGGCGATAACAAGGGTAAAATTCTTTTTGATGATGGGCTGATTGCCAAACAAGAGTCCGAGGAGCACAAAAGAAACAACCCAAACAACAGCGCCAACGATGTTATAGACAGAGAACTTTTTGTATGACATTTCTCCAACACCTGCCACAAACGGTGCAAACGTGCGGATAATCGGCATAAACCTGGCAAGAATGATGGTCTTTCCGCCATGCTTCTCGTAAAACGCATGCGTACGTTCGAGATGCGCCTTGTTAAACAGCTTGGAGGATCCACTTGAAAAGATCCGGGGTCCAAAATGCTTACCAACCGCATAGTTTACACCGTCTCCAAGCACTGCTGCTATGATAAGCAGCACAGTCAGCACAACTGGATCCAGCGTTCCGAGTGAGCAAATGGCTCCAGCGGCAAACAAGAGTGAATCACCAGGCAGGAATGGCGTTACCACAAGCCCCGTTTCGGCAAATACGATGGCAAAGAGAATAGCATAGCTCAGTGCGCCGTACTGACTTGTAATCGCTGCCAGATGTACATCGATATGAAGGATAAAGTCGATCAGTCCTTGGATCCACTCCACAGTGTTAGCCTTTTGAATTCAGATGATGTTTAATATCCCGTTCGATCTCTTCATGACCATGCTTTGCATACCATGCATGCACAAGCGGATACATGTCTGTCTTGTTTTCGAACTGTGTTTTCCATTCCTCAATAAGGGGCTTAACAGCTTCCGGACGCGCCCCCCATTGCCATAGTTGCTGGGCACCTTCGTCGAATGCCACTACCACGGGTACTGCTCGTGCCCCGTTGGTTAGATACATGTCCATCACTGCCGGATAGGTATCGCGATCGAGAATTTTCAGATCAACATTTGGATTCAATGCTGCAATTGCTGCGATCACCGGCAGGCTCTGCGCAGAATCACCGCACCAGTCCTCGGTAATCACAACCCATGTCTGCTTCGCCACAGAAGACATTGCTATGCATATGGCTTCTGATGGTTCGTAGGTTTTGACATGACGCGTCATCCTGGACCAATTCAGGTGACGTCCAGATGCGAACTGGTCGTCTGGATCTTGGGCATGCATCCGCTGTTCGGCACGGTGCATAAATGCTTCAAACGATAGCCCAGCCTGATGTGCAAGCTCTACAACTTCCTGCGTCGTCATGATTTCAACTCCATTGCTGTGCGTACAATACCATTCGCACGCTCAAGACGTTTAAGAGCATCTTCTCGTGAGCAGCCGTGCGCATGCATCACTAACGCAGATTTCACATGTCCGCCAGCGTCCTGAAGAATCTGGGCAGCATGGTTATAGTCCAATCCAGTAATCGTCATGATGATACGCTTTGCACGCTCGTGCAGCTTCTGGTTGGTAAGCTGAAGATCGACCATGACGTTACCATAGGTCTTTCCGAGCTTTACCATTGTGGCCGTCGTTAGCATGTTAAGCACCATCTTTTGTGCTGTACCGGACTTCATCCGGGTTGACCCCGTTATCGGTTCTGGGCCTACTTCAGGACATATCAGTACCCCGACAGACGGCGCGTATGTTTTGACAATGTCGCGGGAATTCGTGCTGAGAAAGATCGTTCCGCACCCGCATTCGCGGGCATACTCAAGCGAGCCAAGAACAAAAGGGGTTCTGCCAGAGGCGCTAATCCCGCACACAACGTCTCCCGGCCGTATCGAAAGATCCATCAATGCCTGCTTCCCAGCCTCGCGAGAATCTTCTGCACCTTCTACCGATCGAAACATAGCCCCCTGTCCACCAGCGATAACACCCTGCACAAGCTCTGGGTCTGTTCCGTAGGTAGGAGGCATTTCGGATGCATCTACCACGCCGAGACGTCCGCTGGTACCTGCTCCGACATAGATTAGACGTCCACCGGAAGCAAGCCTATCTGCAATCATATCAACGGCTTGCGCGATATAACCCAGCTCTGCTGCTACCGCAGAAGCTACCGTGGCGTCCTGTTCATTCAGGAGACCCACAATCTCTCTCGTCGATGCCACATCAATCTGCGCCGTTTTCAGATTCACCGATTCAGTGGCCAGAGCTGCCAGTTGCTCAAAAAGTGTCATGAAACAAATCTAGCATTTGTGGAAATCGAAATCTTCCCTATCTTCGTGGCTCATCTTAATTCACAGAAGAATTGGCGCCACACTATGGCACATCATAAGTCAGCTATCAAGCGCATTCGTCAATCACGGAAGCGTAAGATTTACAACCGCGGAAACAAGAAGACCATGCGTGAGGCTATCAAGGCCGTTCGCACAGCAACAACTGTTTCTGCAGCACAAGAAGCTCTCAAGGCAGCGTTCAGTATCCTCGACCGCGTAGCGGCTCGCGGTGTGATCAAGAAGAACAACGCAGCTAACAAGAAGAGCCGTCTTGCAAAGGCTGTAAAGAAGCTCGAAGCAACAGCGTAATTTAAAGACGACGTACGGACCCGTAGCTCAACTGGATAGAGCATCTGACTACGGATCAGAAGGTTTGGGGTTCGAATCCCTACGGGTCCGCAAACAATTAACTACGAAAATGTAAAGCCCACAGCATGCTGTGGGCTTTTTTGTTTTAGGGATAGGGCGAGGTGTTCGCGAATACCTGTCCGCGAATCTTCTTAGGGCGACCACGCAGGGTTGCCCTTGTTAATCATGTGGTGTGCGATGTCTCGCCCCCTTAAAGGGGGCCAGCATTTGCGAGAAGAACCCAGACGGATAGCGCTCGACGTCTTCAAAGCCTAGTTCGATGTCGCGTCCGTCATACGGCATGTACGATGTGCCGAACATCCAGTCCCATATGCTCAGGGTAAGACCATAGTTCACGCTCTTTACGCCTTCGGGAAGGTGCTTGGCATGATGCCAGATATGCATCTGTGGCGAATTGAAGATATACTTCAGAGGTCCAATGGGCAGGTTGAAGTTTGCATGGTTCAGATGGCCAACCGCTGTTGCAAAGACACCTACAGCCATGAAGTCGACAAGATCGAACCCGAGGAGTGCTAATGGAATGTATTCAAGCGTTCCATAGACGATGTTCTCAACAAAGTGGTAGCGCAGATGCGCAGCATATCCCATCTGCTCAACGCTGTGGTGAACCTTATGGAATTGCCACAACGTATCAGAGGCGTGCAGAAGTCTGTGGATGTTCCACTGGATAAAATCACGAACAACGAAGATGATCAGCAGGAGCAGCCAGGGCGACATCTGCGATAGCGTTGCATGGAAGGCATTGAGGTATGGAAACACACTTGCAAGGTGCGCCTTCACATGACCACTGATTCCTGAATAGCCAACTGCGCCAAACAGAAACAGGTTGAAAAACATGTACCATGTGTCGAGCCAGAGGTCTTTACGGAGCACTGCCTGCCCCCTACGCCATGGCATCACGATCTCGAGCATCCACACGCCGAGTGAGAGCCCCAGAAAGATCCAGAAGAAGTTGGACCAGCTGGGTGTTGTGATCATGCTCCACAACCAGCCGAACTGGTTCTCGTAGAAGGAAAGGATGCTCTCCACAACGAACCTACTTTGTAGTAGTTGGCAGACCTGCGCTGGACCATGAAGAATACCCGCCTGTCATGTTCCAGACGTTCTTCCAGCCCAACGACGACATCTTCCCAGAGGCATTCGCACTGCGTCCACCAGCAGCACAGTATACAATGACCTTCTTGTCCTTGCTGATCTTCTTGATGTTAGCTTCAAAGTTTGGATCGTTCACATTGGCCAGAATAGCACCTTGGAGATGACCACCACTGTATTCCTGCGGAGTGCGCACATCAACGACAACGACTCCACCTTTGTCGATCATCACCTTGGCTTCTTGTGCGTTCACATTCTTGTATTGCTGCGCGCATGCTACAGAAGTAGCTGCTAACACAGCAAGGGCGAGGTTAACCAGAATACGTTTCATTACTTGCCTCCCTCTTCAAGTTCGGCGACTGCACGATTCACAGTTGTCCACGGTCCGCCATTGACGGCCGTGTAGCCTTTTGCATTTGCAAAGTCTGTTGCCTGACCGCTTCTACCGCCCGATGCACAGCAGAAAACAATCGGCTTGGATGTAGGAAGCTTATCCAGTGCATCTGGAATCTGCTGTAGCGGAATATTCTTTGAACCCGCTACATGTCCACCAGCATACTCGCCAGGAGAGCGAACGTCGATGATCGTTGCGCCATTGCGCAATGCCTCCGTGAGTGCCTCGTTTGAGCCCCCTAGCATTGACTTTAACATTCCAAACATCACTGTATCCCGATTGTGTTGATTGTGTTGCCACCGTTGTGCGGCATACGACGTTACAACGTTACGGAAATTGAAGCGTTGAATGTACGGGGCTCGGCAGGCAAGATCCCTGGGCCGGGATATCCATCTGATCGGCGTGTAAAGTACATAGCATCGAGAAGGTTGTTTACTCCAAGATCTAGGCGGTACCGGTCAAATGAGTACCCAACCATAAGGTCTACAACCGTATACGCCGGTATCACACCTGATGCTGCAGCAGCATCGAATTCAACATTTGCGGCATCTGCATACTGCTTGCTCACATGCGTAACCAGCACGGATCCACGGAGGTCTTCCCAGGTTGTGGTGATTCCGGTGCGAATGTTTAGATCCGGCGCATACTCGAGCTTCTTCTGATCAATCGCAGGTATTGACTCTGATCTATACCTGCTCTCAAGCATCGTTGCGTTCAACAGCCAGGACAGCGTTGGGGCATCTTCGGAAAAGCCCAATAGCCGGTGAATCTGTGTTTCTGTCATCCATTCTACGCCCCATGAGTAGGCATTCGACAGATTCGTTCGCAGACGATAGTTGGTACCCTGTGAGTTCTGTAGAACAACCTCGCCAATTCGATCGCGGAACTCGATTGAAAACAAGGAGATGTCCCAGTTCACGATACTCGAGTATGATCCACGAACTCCAAGATCCAGCGTATATCCAGAGGCATCGCGAATGTTTGGATCGACGACAAGTGTTGGACTTGTAATGCGAAGGTCTGAGAAGTTTACAGCGCGATAATTCTGGGTGGCATTGGCATAGAATTCCGTGGTAGACTCCGGAAGCGTGTAACTAACACCAACACCTGCAAGCAAGACGTTGCGGTTGCGCTCTTCGCGCACCGTTGGATAGGTCCACACCGTTGCACCAGTGCTGTCCGTTCCCCGCTTATTGAACGTTCCGTTTGCGGCTGTTGAGATCATGTCGTACCGAATACCGGGTACCACCTTGAAGTGTGGTGTTACATTCAACAGGAATTCTGCAAAGGCTGCCGTGTTCGCATTGGGATGCGTAAAGTTGAATCCATCGGCCTGGATGTTATTGACGAGCGAAAAGTCTGCATCTGCGGCCGCGGTTCCAAGTCCTTGCTTGCGCACAGATGTTCCGTGAAAGTATCGCAAGCCTCCAAGCACTGCGTATGACATTCCCAGAAGCGTGTCATCATGCCTGACCGTTGTTTCATTACCGATGTTGTCATACGCATCATCGATCACTGTGCGTGCTCCGCCGTTATCAAGCAGATTGATACGTGAGACGTTACCCACAGATATTCGTGCACTGGAGTTGACGAACGTTACACTCCGAAGACGAGTGCGCGATGCCAGCTGCCAATCCAGAGTGGCGGAAGCCATATTCCAGTCGCTTTCAAACCAGTTACGATTCCGTGTGGATGACCTAGGGTTTACCGCGAATGCACTATCAGTTAGACCAGCTGGCTGATGTGAGAGATAGGTCATCTTCGTCGCATCTATCTTTACTTGCAACGCTGGAGTGAACCGATGAGAAACGGCAGCATATCCGAAGTGCTGGTGGAATTGACTATTCACTCTCCATGCGTCGGCCTGACGGTACTGATAGATTCCAATGTAGTTCGTAGAGCCCGACGTGCCCCCTACTTCGGCATAGCCGCTTGCAAAGCCATAAGATCCGCCAGTAAGCGTAACAAGACCTTCTAGCGGAGCCTTCCGGCTGCCTTCCTTCATGATAAAGTTTACCGTGCCGCCGAACTGCGAACCATAACGTAACGATCCTGCCCCACGAACAACGTCTATGTGGTCTACTGCCTGGAGAAGGGGCGTGTAGTATGCTTCGGGATATCCAAGCGGATCGGCTGAGATGTCATACCCATTCTGACGGGCATTGAAGTTGATCATACGGTTTGGACTCAATCCCCGCGCACCAATACTCAACTGAAGTCCTGCTGGATCGGATTCCCACACATTGATGCCGGCCACCGAAGAAAATGCCTGTCGCGCCGTGTTCGTGGCCAGCACCGATGGGACATCGGCAACATATACTCGCTCGGCTTTCTTGGCTCCATTGATCACAGCTGTGCCAATGTCTGGGACGCGCGTGATGCGCGTGTGCTGACCTGGACGCTCAAACACATCTAGTGGCTGCAGCTTCACCGTATCGCCGATCTTGCGCACTGGTTTTGCACCATGCGGCGACGAATGGCCTCCGGCTAGTATGACCGAGGTGAGCAAAACGATAACTGCGTGCACGAGCTTCCTAACTAGGACTGATTTAGTCCGAAATTAATCCTTATCTGGATTAAGTCCAAATAAAGATTAATCGAAATGTCACGTTTGCCATACCTCACAGAACATAGAAGTACTGGAAACATCATACTTCACCAACTTGAGGGGCATACATTCATGAATACAGCACTCGCTGGGATGCACTTGATCCTCGTCCCTGCCAAGGGTTTTACTCTGCCGGCTACGATCTCGAACTCTCTTAGCGCGATAGCCAGGCATACCATATCTGCACGGAACGGCACGCTACATGCATCCAACGTTCAGCCGGATCATATGCACATTCTGCTTTCAATTGAAGGGGTGCAAGGACTCCATGAGTTGATTGATACCCTGGTGGCGAATCTGCAGCAAGTTGTTGTAGCTAGCCACGCATCAACGGCAGGGTTTACGTGGGATGCTGGAATCCACGTAACGCTGCTCCCACCATGGCACATTGAGATCATGGCCAGCTTTGTGCGAGATCAGGACCTGTATCACACGAATCGAACACTCGAAGATGAGCTCGATCAGGTGTTTCGACCAAACTCAGTCGATCTCGATCACGACGAAGAACACGAGGAACAATCAGCTCTTTGCGTCAACTAGCACGGCAGAGCCTGCTTCACCGCGAGCGATCATCAACATTGCCTTGGCAAAGCGTTCCATTTCCGAAACCGTCGTATAGACAGAGGGGGCTACCCGTAGCCCCTTGAAGTCTTCGTGCGCAATAGAGACAGTAAAGATGCGATGCTTGTCGAGGAGATACGACGAGACCTTTCCTGGGTCTGTTCCCTCGACATGCACAAGACGCAGACCGCATTGGTTTTCATCGTCGTTGATGTTGGTAAGGAACTTTACATTATCGAACTTCTCAAGCTGATCTGTCCACACCGTATGGAGATACCGCAGGCGAGCAGCCTTACGCTCGGCACCGAGGGCTTTGTGGAAGTGGATCGACTCAATAAGTGCGTTGTGCATCGCAGCTGGATGTGTGCCGATCTCTTCAAACTTGCGGATGTTGGAATCCATCTCCTTGGGTGCGGCCATGAGTGGCCAGATGTCTGCGATACGCTCTTTTTTGACGTAGAGCATACCTGTGCCGATCGGACCCAAGAACCACTTGTGTAGCGCGGTTCCGTAGTACTCGCACTCGAGATCCTTCTGCGTATGCGGGAAGTGCGAAAATGCATGAGCCCCGTCTACGATGCAGCGTATACCTCGCGATGCCGCCAGCCGGCAGATATCGCGCACGGGCAGGATCTGTCCGGTAAGGAAGACCACGTGTGAGATGTGGATGACCTTTGTCTGCGGCGTGATTGCCTTTTCGATTGCATCAACCACATCACGACGGTTCATTAACGGAGCTGGGAACGACACCTTCTTGAGCACAATGCCGTCCCGCCGTACGCGCTGATCCCACGTGGTAAGCATGCGAGGGTAGTCGTGTGTTGTGGTCAGCACTTCGTCACCTCGCTCCAATGGTATACCAAGCTGAAGGGTCTGCAGAGACTCAGAGGCATTGCGCGTAATCGCGATCTCCTCTGGGCTCACGGCAAAGATTTCGGCTAGACCTTCTCGAATGGTCTCGACCTGTGGTTCTTGATGACGCCACATCTCGTAGGCCGGCATATTGTTCGCTTGGTCTGTATAGCGCTTAAACGCCTGCTGCACGCTGCGCGGCGAAGGGGAAACGCCGCCATTGTTCAGATTGATGATCGACCTATCCAGATCGAATGCCTGCTGAACGGTCATCCAAAAATCCTCATCGCGGGCAACATCCAGGGCCGGCGCTGGGAACGTGGTTGGCAGCCATTGCGTTACCGCATGCAGTGCATCGGATGCGAACAATGCTGTTGGTCCGATCGCTGCAAGCGAACGAAGAATTGATCTACGTGATGTCATACAAGCCCCCTGTATGGATTGCGTGCTGGTTATATTCGCAGCTCACCCTACGAAAGTACTACAATGAAGACGACAAACTTCCACGCTCTCCACGTTGCTGCCGGCGCCAAGATGGTCTCGTTTGCAGGATTTGAAATGCCTATCCAGTACCCAACGGGTATCCTGGAGGAGCACCGAATCGTCCGTACAGGCGTGGGGATCTTTGACGTCTCTCACATGGGCGAGTTTTTCGTGAAGGGGGCTGATGCGCTGGCCTTCATTCAGAAGATCACCGTAAACGATGCATCCAAGCTTTCTCCAGGTAAGGCACAGTACTCTGCTCTGCCACGACCTGATGGCGGTTTGGTAGACGATTTGCTCGTTTATATGCGTGGCGAAAACGACTACATGCTCGTTGTTAATGGCGCCAACATCGACAAAGACTGGGCATGGGTAAGCAAGAATGCAGAGGGCTACGCAGACCTCGAGCTCACAAACCACAGTGACGAAATCAACCTTCTTGCTGTGCAGGGTCCAAAGAGCATCGAAGTACTGCAGAAGCTTACCACAGAGCCCCTTGCAGACGTCCCGTATTACAGCTTTGTTGACGGCACACTGGCGGGCGTGGACATGATCCTTTCACGCACAGGGTATACAGGTGAAATCGGCTTTGAACTCTACTTCCCTGGCGGAGCTGATGTCTGTGCAACGGTAATCAGCGCGCTGTTCGACGCCGGCTCTGAGCATGGCATTGCATGGATCGGCCTCGGCGCTCGCGACACGCTGCGTCTTGAAAAGGGCTACTGCCTGTATGGCAACGACATTACAGACGAAACAAATCCGATCGAAGCCGGGCTTGGCTGGATCACGAAGATTGCCAAGGGTCCGTTTAACGGTAGCGATGTAATCGCGAGTGTAAAAGAGAATGGGCCAACACGTAAGCTCGTTGGCTTTGTGATGCGCAGTGAAAAACTTATACCTCGCAATGGCTACCCGATTGTTATTAACGGTGAGACCGTTGGGCACGTAACGAGTGGCAATACATCTCCGGGACTAGGAACTGGCATAGGCCTTGGGTACGTACCAACGTCATCAAGCGCACCAGGTTCGATGATCGAGATCGCTGCACGCGGCACAACGTTCCCAGCTGAAGTGGTCAAGATCCCGTTCTGCTGAGCTGCTGTTAGTCTGACACAACCTCGATGGCAACTCGGGCTATGCCAGCCCTGATCATGTCCAGATCTTTTGCTGCTTGCTTTGATAGGTCGATCAGCCGCGAATGTTTCCATGGCCCCCTGTCTGTTACTCGCACAACAACCTCTTTGCCGTTAGCAAGGTTCGTTACCTTTAGTCGGGTATTGAATGGAAGCCATCGATGGGCACATGTTCTATCATGCATATCGAAAGGTTCCCCACTCGAGGTTTTCTTTCCATGGAACTGCTCGCCGTAATACGAAGCAGCACCGGTATCAGGCTTCATGGTCATTACGCGGGCAGTGAGAGAATCACTATACGTCTTACCTGAAGGCACCTTGACCTTGCGAACAGATTGTGCAGCAGTTGTTACCTTGAGCGCTGCAACGCTATCGGTTGCAATCGTATCGCGAACTGAAACAGAGTCTGCCAGCGTTTGTTCAAGCGTGGCTACACGACCCAGCTGGATCTGAGCTGCTCGCTTTAGCGAGTCAGCCCGCATACGTAGGAACATCGACTCGATCCTCAGACTATCGCTGCGCTTCCACTGCACGTCCCATAGAGCTCGAAGGCTGTCGGACCTTCGAAGCATAGCAGCAGCATCCTTTCTTAAGCTGTCGCGTACAGAAGCATCCTGCACCACCAAGCTAGCCCCTTGAGAAGCAGAGATACATAGGAACACGATAATGATGAAAGGGGCGATCATTTGCTCAAAAGTGTTTTGCGATATGCCGGCGACGTAGCTGATCTACAAGGTCACGTACATCTTCTGTTTGTCCGCGCTTGCTGATAAGAATTGAAGACTCAGTCTCGACAACAACCAAATTATCCGCATTGATCACACCAATCAAGCGTCCGGTAGAGCCACTTACAAGACAGTTTGTTGTATTCACTGCAAGGACATTTCCCTCAAGGACATTGTTTTTTCCATCCTTCATGGACATGCGATACAACTCGTCCCAGGTACCAACATCACTCCAGCCGAACGTACCCTCCACAACACCAATCGTTGAATCGCGCTCGAGCACTCCTACATCAAACGAGACAGATCGCATTTGCCGATATACACTTTCGAGCACACTGTATTCATCTGCTGTCCCTATCGCACGTCCATATTGAGCAAGCAACGGAGCATGGTCAGGAAGAAATTCTGCAATTCGATCAAGTATCGTAGCGACCGTACCAACGACGATGCCGCTGTTCCAGGCAAAATCTCCAGCATCTACAAATCGCTGAGCAGTCGATGAGTCTGGTTTCTCAGCAAACGTCTCTACGGCTTTTACTACGCCACGCAGAACTGGGTTGTCGGTAGGAACATCATCGCCAACCTGAATGTATCCGAAGCCAGTCTCAGCTCTGGTTGGCATCACACCAATAGTGATGATTCGTTCTAAGGCGCTTGCTGCAGAGCAGGCTTTATCCAGCAGGACGTGAAACTCACGAACATTGGAAATGAGATGATCGCTCGGAAGGACCACCATTACGACATCATCACCGAGTTCTGCGCGCAGCTTTGTTGCAGCAAATCCAATGGCAGGACCAGTATTACGTCCAAACGGCTCTAAAAATATCTGGTTGTCTTGCAGGCTCGGCAACTGGTCGGAAACGAGATCGCGAAAATCTGGAGTTGATACAACGTACGTATCATGTGCATGAATAAACGGCGCAAGACGCGAGACAGTATTCTGGATAAGCGTCCCCTCGCCAAGAACATGCACAAACTGCTTTGGTTTGCGCTCTGTGCTTCGCGGCCATAATCGGACCCCTAAGCCCCCTGCCAGAACTACTGCAACAATCTTCATCCAACGAAACTACGGAGCCCCGTATCTTCGTGGCACATTTACCGGAGAATTTTATGCGTCGGACATTCATTGTACTCATTGCGTTACTCACTGCATCGACGCTAGCAACAGCTCAGGACGATCGTCTGAACTCGTTGAATTTCGATGAGGAGCCACTACCCGAAGAGACAACACCATATTCTGCAATCGGTGTAGGTCCAGTGCTCAACCTGTTTATGCCCAACGTAACAGACGTCAATGCCAAGGCTGCCAGCCTGGGACTGCCAAATCTCTCTTCACCGCTTCTCACGTTCGGGGCCGAATTCTACACTGCCGTAGGAATTGTACCAGACCTACGGGTTGGATTCTCGTGGCTCAGCGGCTCGGTATCCAGTTCAGGAGATTTCAACACAACTGGTGGGTCCGCTCTGCGCAAGAGTGTCGATTACTCCGTATCAACAAAGACGATTCACATCGACTATGCACTGCGTGTTTCTCCTGCCTTTACGATCCTGCCTGGTGCCGGAATATGCTGGGGAAACACCGAGATTGATATCCGTCAGAATGGCTCGAGCATAGACTGGAATACGATCAACACAGCACCCGCTGCTGGTGACAATACTCGACTTACCCAGAGCGCACTTTGTGCTCTTCCACGCGTGAGCTTTGAATACGTTCTTACGCCGTTCCTCGCGATTCGCGCTCAAGGTGCGTATTCATTGCAGTTCTCAACATCTGATTGGCAGGCAAACTCACACTCAACTGTTGCGAACATGCCAAACTCAGTTTCGATGAATGGATTTTCTGCACAACTTGGCGTTTTTCTGGGTCTGTTCAATTAAGTTTGTGCGCCAAGAGCAAAGGGGCTCGTAGCTCAATGGTTAGAGCAGCGGACTCATAATCCGTTGGTTGCTGGTTCAAATCCGGCCGGGCCCACAGAACGTCTGATCATGAAATCATGGTCAGACGTTTCTATTTTACGGTAAACCATTTGAATACTAGCTGCGTCTTTTGTTCACATGTGGCGAACAACCGTCGGATTCTGCCTGCTTGTTCATCTCTGTGCCTTTGCAGTTAACGCACAGGACGCACCTGCATTGCGAAATGTACCAAACCTTGCATTCGGTTTGGGCGAGCGACTTGAATACAACGTAGGTTACAAGTTCATTACTGCTGGCACGGCAGTTTTCTCAATTGGCAAAGAACCAATAAAGCGCGCAGGAAGGCCTTGTTACGATATTCGATTCGAGGTTGCCTCACTTAAATCTCTGGACTTTCTGTATCGCGTTCGCGACCGCTACAGAACATTTGTAGATATCGATGGTGTTTTTCCGTGGGCCTTCCAGCAGTCGATACGTGAAGGTGGGTTTCACAAGGACTTCTCAGCGACTTTTGACCACACAAACCGCACGGCGACCACCACAGAAGGTGTTTTCGCAATCCCTCAATTTGTCCATGACATTGTATCTGCATTCTATTATGTGCGCTCTGTCGATTTACGCACATATAAAAAGGGGCAGATCCTTTACCTACAGAATTTCTTCGACCGCTCCACACACGAGCTTGCAGTTAAGGTTCACGGGAGACAGCAAGTTGAGGTAGATGCAGGTACGTTCAATTGCATTGTGGTAGAACCCGTCATCAAATCAGGAAGTCTCTTCAAGTATGAAGGGAAGCTACTTCTTTGGCTCTCCGATGACGACCGTAGGATTCCAGTCAAAGTTTCAACGAAGATCGCCATTGGCTCAATAGACGCTACACTAACGAAATACTCGGGTCTCCGGGGTCCGCTTTCTTCACTCATTCGCAAGTCGGAATAACCTCATGAATGTTTTGCGCTATGCGGCGATTATCGCCCTGTCTTCTGTTTCGCTCCATGCTGCCGACGACGCACTACAGTCGTTTCATGCAAAGTATCGCGGATTGAATACGGTATCATTCTCATTCAAGAATCAGAGTGGCTTATCAGGCAGCATACTAGCAAAGCGAGGGGGCTCCTACCGCATTACCTCCGGCGATCGGACTGTCATCAGTGACGGTAAGACAGTCTGGAATGCAACCTCGTCAAGCAAAACGGTTGTCATCAACGACTACAAGTCGTCGTCTACCGACGTCTCGATCGAGCGCGTGTTCTTCGATGTTATGTCTGTGTACCGAAGCTCAATTGCAACGAAGAGTTCGAATGGCATAGTCGTTCGACTTGAAGCCCCAAGCGCGCAAGCACAAATTGCGGGTATAAGCAACGTTGAACTTACTTGCACCTCGACACTGATTGTTAAACGAGTCAAGGTAGTTACGAACGGAACTCCTACGGAGTTTGCAATCTCCAAGTACTCTTCGAATCAATTAGTACAGCCCAAAGATTTCAATTTCATTGTGCCAAAAGATTGGCAAGTGGTAGACCTTCGGTAACAATGAAAAAAGCCTGGCAACCACTGGTTGCCAGGCTTTTTTTTGACTAATCCTACAGATTTACTTTACCACAACAACTTGCTGTGTAGCAACAAATCCGCCAGCATTCATTGTAACGTTATATGCACCCGCAGTGAGGTTGAATTCACTTGCACGGAACTTGATAACGTGCGAACCTGATTCTACTACTTCGTTAACCAGCACGCCTAGTTCGCGGCCCATGAGGTCGCTAACTGTTACGCGAACGTTCTGAGCTGCAGGAACTGCAAATGTGATGCTCGAAGCGTCGAATGTTGGATTCGGGAATGCAGTTGACAGCAGATAGCCACCTGCAACAACATCTTCTGTTACACCTGTTGTGATGGAAGCAACTGCGTTGCGTGTCTTCACTGCACCACAAAGGTTTGTTACTTCGCAATAGTATGTGCCAGCATTTGCTGTTGTAGCATTATTGATCTCAAGTGTTGCATTGGTTGCACCTGGGATTGCTACGTCATTTACATACCACTGGTAGTTATAGATGTTGCGGCCAGCAGCTACAACAGACAATGTGATCTTGCCACCCTGTGCGAACTGAACGTCAGCAGGCTGTGTAGAGATCTTTGCAAGCGGATCAACAACAACATCAACAGCTGTCGACGTCTTTGTGCCACATGTGTTGGTGATCACTACAGAGTATGAACCTGCGTCTGCATCAGCTGCAAGACGTGAGAATGTAGATGCTGTCTCGTTAGCAAGAACTTGTGTTCCCTTCATCCACTGGAACTGGACATTGTCACCTGCTGCTGCAGCTGACAGCGTAAGTACCTTGCCTTCACAGATTGTTACACCTTCAGGTTGACGTGTAAACTCTGGTGCTGCTCCGGCTGTAACTGTAACTTCATTCGATGTGAATGTGAGGTCCTTTGAACCAAACGACATCACACATGTGTACGTTCCGTTATCAGACTTGCTGAAGTTCTTGACTTCGAGAGCTGGAGCAACTGCACCCTTGATCTCAACACCATTCTTCATCCACTGGAATGTTGCATTGCCTTCTGGCAGACGCGTTGGGTTTGCGCGAAGATCGAGGTTCAGTGTACCGCCTTCACAGAGGTTAGGCGTCATGTTCGAAACCGCTACAAGCGGGATGAACACGCGAGCTGCCTTTGATGTTACTGTGCCGCAGTAGCCAGTTACCTGACATACATATGTGCCTGCTGTATCAGCTGCACCTGCATTGCGAACTGTGAGCATCGAAGACTGCGAACCTGTGATACGACCATCATCATTGATCGGTGTGTCTTCGTATGAAGTTGTGAGCGGGTTCCAAGCGCGCTTCATCCACTGATATCCAGGAACAAAGTTTGTTGGGGCACCGATTGCTTCTGCTGCGATTGAAAGGTTAAACGAACCTCCATCAGCAACAGGCTGTGATGTTGGCTGATCTGTGATCTGTGTAGGGCGAACAACCATGACGGTTGCTCCTGCTGATGCAAGCTGAATAAAGTTCCTGCCATCATTAGCCTTTACAAGGCATGTATACACGCCAGCTGTAGTGTACTGAGCGTTGTTCAGAACGAGGATGTTTCCTGTCTGACCTGTGAGCTCAACACCATCCTTGAACCACTGATATGTCGTTGTTGCACCTGTTGTAACGTCGGCAATGGCAATGAGAGTATCAACTGATCCTACGCATACATAGGCACTCTCAGGCTGACGCACCATAGCGATTTGAGGCTTGATTTCATCCGCGCCCATATATGGCATGGTGCGTACATCACCGTCGATGTCGTTGGTAACGATAGAAAGAACTCTGCTGCTACCGAAGAGTTCACGCTGAATCGATAGAAGGTGAAGATCGGTTGCGCCAACAAAGTTTACCGCTACAGAAGATGAGTTCTGATCACGTCCAGAACCTGCACGCCATGAACCGAGAGGGTTAGCACCGGCGTTGCGAGGAACAAGTGCACCACCCCAGTTAACAAGATTGGTGCCTGTTGTCATGAGGTTATTGAAGTCAGCTGTTCCCAATGGATTTGGCGTAGCACTTGTGTACCATGCTGCATATCCAGCACCTGCGCCTTGGCCAAAGTTGTGGAAGATGTTGTTCACGAGATTTACAGTACCGCCATTATTCACGACATACAGTGCAGTACTTGTTGTAGCTGGCGCTATACCAACAATGTTTACAGAGTTATGCCAGTAGTTGTTCGAAACACCAGGGTTGGCCTCTGTCCAGATGCCAACAGATTGCGTGGAACCACCAGCACTAATCGTGTTATTCGATACGATGCCATTGTTCGATGTAAGCAAGGCAATGCCACGAACATCACCCGTTGTCTTCACGATATTAATCTGATTGTCAGTAATGCGTGCACCGTTGGTATTGAATATGAACATACCTTCTGAGAATGTGCCACAGTCGCAAGACTGAATGATATTCTTCGAGATCGTAGGTGCGGCACCTGATACATACATCGCACCTGTGCGGAAGTCGGTAATTGTATTGTTTGCGATCGTATTGTTAACAGCATTCGCATCTAGGGAAAGTCCCTGCATAGCCTGAGAAATACGATTGTTTACAATTGCTACAGGGCCGCGATTTGATTGGTTGCTGAGAGAAAGTGTCGTGAAGCCTGTTACGATAGACTGGTAGTCTACAGGCCCCTTGATGGTACAGTCGTCAATTGTAACGTTTCCAATTCCGCCACCACCAATTACAAGACCACTGCGACTCGCATTGTTTGCGACCACGGTCAGGTTCTTGAGAGTAACATTCACGGCACCATCGAGGAACGATACAACAGAAGCGGTGCTCGGGATTCCATATGTTGGATTAGCAGGGTGAACCGTATTACGGATCGTAACTGCCTCTGAAGCAGGCTTTGTAATAGTGAGTGTACCAGCTGCTATGTCAATTGCTGGAATAATCACTTGTTCTTCATACTCGCCGGCACGGATTTCTGCCGTTACACTACCGCTCAAACCAGCAGTAGCTACGTGACGCAACATGGCGGTGATTGATGGGAACGTGTTTGGATTTCCATTCTTAGCGATAACGAGGTTGCCCTGAACACGTGGAGCAATTTCTGTTACGTGGCGGTCGTTACCAGTGTTGATGTCGGCCTGCCCGTTTGGAAGGGAAGTTCCGATGCTTACTGTGTTGAACGAGAACGGAGCAAATGTCATATCACCAAGGATAACCGTGCGCTCTTGTCCAGGGGCAAGTGCCGGCTGAGGATAAAACTTCACTGGTGTTTGTGTAGCACCATTTACCGACCAATCAATAACGAGGGAGTCAACGTTATTCGATCCCCAGTTGCGGACAACTGCTTGGATTGACTGTGATGTACCTGGAGCAAACTTTGCTGTTGGTGAAGCAAGACGGATAACGCCTACGTCGTTATTGTGAGCTGGTGCTTGACGCTCGCGGAACGAAATCGTCATTCCATTTGACGGGAACGATGTGCTCGTCATTTGGGCCAAACTTGCTGTTGATCCAAAGTGTGGGCGGCTCCAAGAAGCTGTGTAGTACCCAACATTGCAGCTCAGCGTTTCCGTTGAACCATTCGTTGCACCGACCTGTATAGCCTTCGATGCCGTAACTGTCATGTTGCCATACACGATGTCAATGCGGCTACCATTAACTGCAGCATTAGACTCCCAAACGCGAATCTGGAAGTTGTACAGGTCACGAGCAATGTTGTCAACGTATGAACGAGTAGCATTGCGCCATTGGACCGTCAGGATCCGGTTCGGAGCAACACCCGTAACGTTCCACGTAACATCACCACCTGCGGCAGATGTTAAATCGCCACCCAATGCTGATACGCATGGAAGACCATTTTGAAGCGGTGTCGCAAAGGTATTTGAGCTACCAAAGCTGATAGACCCACCACCATCGACCCAAAGAGAGTTGTAGGTGGTTCCAGCGTAGACCACGTTAAATGGCAACGCAATCTGCACGTCGGCTGCAGATGACCAATTTGGTGTGGTATTGTTCCAAATCACCGTACCACCGGTGATTTCGGCATACGTGCCAGCAGAAACAGCTACCGAACGATTTAATGGGGCTTGCGCCAAACCATTAACCGCAGATAGAACCATTACCACAAGCAACGCAACCAACGAAGTAATGTTGCGAAGCATAGCTCCTCCAAATGAAATATGTAAGTGTCGATTTTTCTGTGTCATGCAAAAACTTCCACGCGGGCAGAGGATGCCTACGTAGCAGAAGTACCGAAAATAGGTAACCGCAAGGATTCAAACAACCTTAACGCCCTGTATGCCGAAAAGCAATTTCCGAACCAAAAAACCAGCCGTTAGCTTGTTATCGGATCAGCGGCTCGACCATTTGCTTCTCAGATTTACTAAGTTCTTTCTTTTCAACTACTTGACGAATCATTGGACGATACGTCGTGATCTCGCTTAACGTTGTAAGTGTTGACAATGCAACAGAACTGAGTCGATTATTTGTGCTAAAAAGGGCCTGGAGCATATTCTCAATCGCCAGCGACCGTATCATGCCCAGGCGCTTAAATGCGCCCATTGCATTCTGACGGGTGATGAACTCCCAACCAGGGCCAGTAAGATCAGCCAGCTCGTCAAGTGCTGCATGATTGCCGTTTTGAAACTCGATTTCTAGCCGTGCGATGCGTACGCGTTCGTGCGGTCCACGCACACTTTTGACCTTTTCAGCATAGGACGTCGCCTTATCCGGGAAACTGCCTGCAAGCTTCGTTAATACTGTTTGGATAATGAGATAGGAAGAATCACTTAACATCCGCTCAAATGTGTTGCGCAGCGTTTCCGGTACAACAGCTACACTATTGACAGCTGCCTTGCGAACGTCTGCCTGCTTATCCTCAAGTCCGATCTTGACAAGCGACCAAGCCTCTGGAAAGCCATTGTTCGCGAGTTCTGAAGCCTGCTGCACGGCCTCTGAGCGAAGTGCTGAAAACGTTTCGCGCTGAAGAACCTCCTTGAGAAGTGCTATGCGCTCTTTTCCTCGGCCTGAGTCCCCGCGCATGGCTTCGAGAGCGTCGTAGCGGTCTATCATGTTCGGTGCCGACTTCAGCTGGGCCGTTAGTTCCTCCCAACCTTTTGCAAAGGACAGCTTCTTCATGATGTAGGAGCCTGGATCGAATAGCACGAACGCAACCTGCTTGTTCAGTGGATTCGGAACCTGAACTACTGCATTCCTTGCATCAATATCTACTCGGACACGGTCGTTCGTGTTGTCTGTATACCATGCCTCGATAACGATCGGCATGCGGAAAGGTCCGGTAAGCTCATCAATGTGATGCACTTGCTCAACATCAACTCTTGTTGACGGGATTGTTGCTGCCCCCTGCATGGCACTCTTACTCCATGATACCTTGTAATGGGGCTCTCCGCCTTTGTAGAGCCACTGATCAAAGAACCATTCGGGTGATAGTCCCAGTGTGTCCTGAAATGCCAGGTACAGATCGTTGGTCTCAACTGTTTGATACATGTGCTTTTCAAGGTAGTTCTTGATCACACGGCGCAGCGCATCTTCTCCAAACGTATAGGCCATCATGTCGAGCACGGCGGCACCCTTGGGATAGATACGTGCAGACCCAGCAGTAGGATTCACTATGGGCAGTCTGTCTTTCTCGGATGCGCCAAGAGCAGCCTTATGCATACCACGCCTGCTCCACTGATAGCCATCCTCGCCACCTAGGGCTGGAGTCTTGCGTGTAAAGACATGGGGGTAATAGGTAGCAAAGCTCTCCTGGAGCCAGACAGATTTTTGACTTCGCGCCGTAACAAGATCGCCAAACCACTGGTGTGTTAGCTCGTGCACGTTGGTGCCCACATATGAGCGGTCCAGCCAGCCCCTTGCATCGGTCTGTGAGAAATCTCCAAAGATCGTTGCGGTCGTGTTTTCCATGGCGCCGAAGATATAGTCAGCAACCGGCACCTGACTGTAGAGCTCCCATGGATATGGAATGCCGATGTAATCTTCAAGAAAGTCCATTGCCTCGGAGCTGTAACGATACGTTGGCTCGATACGCTCGGGATACTCAGGATAGGAGTACAGCCGCTGCTTGACGCCGCTCTTGGAAACACGTTCTGTGATACTGTAATGGCCGATGGCAAGCATCAGGAGATATGATGCGTGCGGACGCGTCATGGTGTAATGCCACGTCTTTGTTCCGTCTGTGTTAACCTTTGTGCCCAGATGTGTTCCATTGGACAGTACAGTGTACGAAGAGTCAAACGTCGTGATGGTCTCGGTGATCATCTTGTCGTTCATCTCGTCGTACATCGGGATCCAATGACGGTTGTCGATCCCCTGCCCCTGCGTCCAAATCTGCTTCCGCATGCGCTTTGACGGATCGTTCCATCCAATGAAGTAGATGCCCTTACGGGGCCGTGCTTCGTAGGTAAACGCGATCGAGTCCTTTGTATCCCATGTGAGAGGGGGCTCGCAATACACAATCACCGATGTATCCGTTGACCGATACCGCAGGTTGCGCCCATTGAGCGTCGCGCTCTTAATGTCGATCTTAATTGCATCAAACAGAATTGTATCAACGCGTTTCTGCAGCACATTGAACACGTGCGTTACCGTGCCCTTAACAAGTCCCTGATCAGGTACAAAGCGCACATCAAGCCGCATACGCTCTATATCTACCGGACGCTCACGTGGCTCGGAACCTGGAGCGTCGATGTAGGTGGTAGTATGCACATACGGCGACTGTGCCAGAGCTGTGATCGGCAATGCAAGAGCGATCAGGGCAAGGAAGTATCTCAATGGTGTCATAGAACTCGGCGTATTCCGGTATGTTTGGACATGCTTCATTTACTGCTGGTAATGGCTGGTGGTGCAGCAGGTAGCGCACTGCGTTACGGCGTTAGTGCTGCCCTGTCTGCGGTACCGAGCTTGTTCCCTTGGTCAACAATACTAGTAAATATCGTTGGCTCTTTGCATATGCTGTTGGGAACCTACATTATCTGCACAGTTGTTGGAGGCGGTTCGTCATCCTAGCCTCCAACTTTTTCGACAGAACATTCGTCAATTAATCTGCTATGCCGATACATCGCGCCCATATATTAAGCGTCCTGTTTTTTGGACTGCTGTCATTTGCAATTCAAGCCTGTTCGGCAAGAGAGAACGTCATTCCTTCACCTTCAAACACCACGCGTACTATGAACACACCTGCCACATCATCAGCCGAACGTGATACAGCTATTCTCGGTGGAGGATGCTTTTGGTGCGTCGAAGCCGTATTCGAGCTGGTGGACGGTGTTGTGAAGGTTGAAAGCGGCTATTCAGGTGGCAGCGTCATAAATCCATCGTACAAAGAGGTCTGCTCTGGCTCAACCGGCCACGCAGAAGTATGCAGAGTGGTCTTTGATCCCTCGGTTCTGCCATATGCAGACCTGCTTCAGATGTTCTTTGCCGCGCACGATCCGACCACACTCAACAGACAAGGCAACGACGTTGGTACGCAGTACCGAAGCGTGATCTTTACATCCTCAGACGAGCAGCGTCAAACAGCTCTTGCGTATATCAAGCAGCTGAATGATTCTAAGACGTTTGCTGATCCTATCGTTACGGAAGTTGTTGGCGAGGATGTCTTCTACCCTGCCGAGGACTACCACCAGAACTACTACGCTCAAAACGGCAGTCAGCCATACTGCTCATTCGTTGTGCGTCCGAAGGTCGAGAAGTTTCGCAAGCAGTTCTCTACTAAACTCCGACATGATTAGCAGTAAGCGTTGACATGCCTACTACTCGACACATTGACATCAAGGGCATGCACTGTGCTGCATGCACTGGACGCGTCGAGGCTGAGTTACGGGCGATTCCTGGCATTCAATCTGTTAACGTAAACCTCATTACTAACAGCGCTGTCGTGCAAACGGACGGGGCTGTGAGCGATGCTGTATTGGCCCAAGCCGTTACTAGCGCTGGCTATGTAGCTGAGTCGGTCTATGAAGAGCGTACGCATACTTCAGCTGATACTGCTCGTCGCATGGACATCCCTATCGACGAATACCTAACGTCGTTGCGCATCGCCGTGCCAACAACAGTACTGGTTATGCTGTTGTCTATGCTACCAATGATCAGCACAGACCTGCACCATGCGCTGCATCCGTATGCTCAGAGTCTCAATTTCGCAGCGTTGATGCTTTCGGCTGGTGTGCTTTTTGCTGGTCGACGCTTCTATAAAGGGGCATGGAACGCTGCCATGCACAGAACCGCAACCATGGACACACTGATCTCCATCGGCACACTGTCGGCCTGGTTCATGAGCGCAGTAGTAACGATCTCCCCATCGTCGCTTCCAGATCTGGCAAATCATATTGGCGCCTACTACGACACAACATGTACGATCATCACGCTTGTGCTTGTAGGAAAGTACCTTGAGGCAAGAGCAAAGCGGCGCACATCAGAGTCACTTCTCGCACTGATGAATCTTCATCCTGTTACAGCGCGGGTTGTTCGTGACGGCTATGATGTGGATGTATCGTTGAGCGACGTGGTCGTTGGGGATGTTCTCCTTGTGCGCCAAGGCGAAACTGTACCAGTTGACGGAATCGTCACGAGCGGCAATTGCTTCATCGACGAATCCATGCTTACTGGTGAGCCCCTTCCATCCGAAAAGCACAAGGGGAATTCCATTGTAGGCGGAACTATTGTTACGTCGGGTGCAGTGCAGATGTCTGCAACGGCAGTCGGAAGTAACACAGTATTGGCACGAATCATTGCAGCCGTTGAAACTGCTCAGTCAACAAAGGCTCCAATTCAGAGACTTGCCGACTCGATCAGTGCAGTCTTCGTGCCCATCGTGATTACACTTGCAGTAATAACCTATGCCGCATGGCTGTTCATCGCTCCAACAGGATATTCGCATGATCAGGCACTGATCTCGGCTATTGCCGTACTCATCATCGCGTGCCCGTGTGCACTTGGACTTGCCACACCAGCCGCAATTATCGTAAGCAGCGGCGCTGCCGCCAGACGGGGCATCCTCTTTTCGTCTGCGGAGGCTATTGAACATCTGCATAGCGTAGACACTGTCGTTGTCGACAAGACAGGCACAATAACAGAGGGGAGTCCTGTAGTGCGCGATGCAGTCTATGCAGCAGTTCAGAAATACGATCGGGATATGGTGCTGTCTGCCATTGCATCTCTGGAACGCGTTGCCGAACATCCACTTGCTGGCGCCATTTCCGAGTGGGCTATTCAGCAGGGAGCTGTTGTACGAGAGGCTGGATCAATTTCCACAAAACCCGGACGTGGAATATCAGGCATAGTTGGTGAGCTACGGATCCGCATCGGCAACCAGTTCTTCATGGAGGAATCCCTGCTTCTGCTCCCGCCAGCCCTTGAGCAGGCAGCTCAAGAGTTTGGACAGACCGGAGCTACGTCGGTGTTCGTGAGCATTAACGGTGCTCTTGCGTGCGTCGTAGGCATTGCAGATACAATCCGTCCGACAAGCGTTGAAGCTGTCTCTCAGTTGCACAGCATGGGCAAAAGAGTTCTGCTACTCACAGGTGATCGTGAAGGCCCTGCCAAGAGTATCGCCACTGCAGCTGGTATTGAATCGGTACGACACAGTGTTAGCCCAACGGAAAAGCTCGATGTAATACTTGCACTTCAGCGTGCCGGATCGGTTGTCTGTATGGTTGGAGACGGTGTTAACGACGCTCCTGCACTAGCTCAGGCAGACGTTGGCATTGCTATTGGATCTGGCACCGATATAGCCAAAACAACATCGTCAGTTACGCTGATGCGCAATGATCTTCGAGACATCGTTCGCGCAATCCATATCTCAGCAAACACGATGCGTGTGATTCGACAGAACTTTGTCTTTGCCTTCCTGTACAATGTCCTCGGAATTCCGCTCGCTGCAGGCGTTCTGTTGCCCGTTCTGGGTCTACAGCTCTCCCCTATGTATGCGGCCGCAGCAATGGCCCTGAGCTCTGTTACCGTGCTTACAAACGCCTTGCGATTGCGATAGCAGCTTGCATATGCAACTGCGCAGGTGGTCTGTCTCCACAACAACACTACAGTGTGTTCTGCGTCGTCAGGTGGATGTGGATTATTCCTAGCAAGAATCGTGCTAAATTTTACACGACGTGATACTCCTTGACCATCTTCTCCTCCAAGAGCAGGTTTTGACGACGCATTTTGCATGCGATCTCAAAGGCTGCAAGGGGGCATGCTGCACGATGAAGGGTGGTGCAGGCGCCCCGCTACTAGAGGAAGAAGTTGATTCGATACGAGAAGTCGTAGGCAACGTTTTGCACTATCTACCTGAGGGATCTCGGGAAATTCTCAGCAAGCACGACCCCGTGGAAGGCCCGGCTGGTGATAGAAGCGTACTCTGCATTGATGACGCCGAGTGCGTCTTTGTGTACTACGATAATGACGTGGCCAAGTGCGCGATCGAGAAGGCATACTTTGCCGGCGAGGTAGCATTCAGAAAGCCCCTTTCATGTCATCTCTTTCCCATTCGAGTAGCAAACTTTGGCGGACCCTATCTGCATTATGAGGTAATCGACGAGTGCGAGCCGGGCCGGGCCCTTGGAGAGCAGCTGGGGCTTCCTCTGGTTGAGACGCTTCGCGAGGCGCTCACCCGCGCATACGGCGAGCATATGTACGCTCGCATTCTTGCAGCATCACGCGGCGAGGAAGGGGGCGATCAGTGAAACTCGGTCTCAATCTTCAGACGTCGCTACAGCAGTCTCTAACACCGCAGCAAATCCAATATCTCAAAATGCTGCAACTGCCTGCTCTTCAGCTAGAGCAACATGTGCGTGCCGAGCTCGAGAACAATCCGATGCTCGAAGAAACCTCCGAGTTTGAACCAACACCTGAAGAGATTGAGCGCGTTACTGGGGACACCGATGCCCAGACTGAGTCAACAGCCTACAACGCTCCGCCCCCTGAGCTTCTCGACACACCGCGAACCGAGTCCTCAGCGCAGCACGAGACAGCAACAGAATTCGAAGGTCAGGATGCCTTTGAGTTTCAGAAGATGCTTATTGGCGAAGACTCGGTTAAGGGAGGCTCGTCTGATACGTATGGCATTGAGGACGAAGACGATGTTACCTTTCAGTTTCAGGATGTGCAGACTCTTGAAGAAGATTTGCTCGAACAGCTGAGGTACCTTGTTCTCTCGGATGAAGAGCGGCTGTTTGGCGAGTACATCATTGGGAACATCGACGACGACGGTTACCTACGACGCGACCTTGCTGAGTTAATCGATGAGATGAACGATCGATTTACGGAACACAATCTGGCCGTATTCAACATTCGCGCAGGCACCCGTGTTGCGATGTACCAACAGGATCTCATTGAAGACATCGCACGCGAGCTGCATACTGTTTCGATGATTCGTGCAGAACAAGTTCTTAAGAAGGTTCAATCACTAGACCCGCCAGGAATTGCATCAAGAACAGTTCAGGAATGCCTGCTTGCCCAGCTTCGTGCAATTGAGAAACCCAACGCAGCGCAGAAGCTAGCCAAGCTTGTTCTGGCCAATGCATACGATGCATTCGCCATGAAGCATTACCATGTTATCGAACGAAATCTCGGCGTTAGTGAAGAATACCTGCGCGAGGCGATAGAGGTGATTCGCCGTCTAACTCCACGTCCTGGTGCGGGGACGATCGGTCCAGATGTCAACACCATCGTGCCTGACTTTACCGTTGAGTCAACAGAGGACGATGCAGATTTCCTGATCACTGTTAACGATTCACGACTTCCAGTTCTGCGGGTAAGCAGCGCCTATGAAAAGCTCAAGAAAGAAGCGAAGTATCATAAGTTCAATCGGGAAACAAAAGAGTTCCTTCGAAAGAAATACGAAGATGCCAAGTTCTTGATGCAGGCATTGCGTCAGCGAAAAAACACGATGCTAAAGGTGATGACTGCAATCGTTGGACTCCAGCAGGATTTCTTTCGAAAAGGCCCCGATCATCTCAAGCCACTGATCTACCGTGATGTTTCAGAGATCACCGGTCTTGATATATCAACCGTGTGCCGCATTGTAAACGGTAAATATGTTCTCACATCGTTTGGCACATTTGAACTCAAGTACTTCTTTAGCGAATCGCTAACCACAGATGATGGCGAAGAGGTCTCAACGAGAATCATCAAACAGAAGATCAAGGAGCTTATTGACGCAGAGTCAAAGAAGAAGCCCCTTAGCGACGACAAGATCGGCAAGGATCTAAAGAAGCTCGGCTACAACGTAGCCAGACGTACAGTAGCGAAGTATCGCGAGCAACTACGCATACCTGTAGCACGGCTTCGTAGAGAGCTGTAACAGCAGCACCAGAGAGAAGAGAATAGTCACGTTTCGTGCTCCATCAGGCACGAGAACAGGAGTATTTTTTTCACTATGACAGTAGATGGCATAGTGAGTAGCGTAGCGTCGCAGGTATGTGACACGGCGCACTTTACTGCTCTCTATGAAACAGGTTTCTCGACCAATGCTATCAAGACTTCGGTCTATCGTACTGCGGCTGTCCCGAGGCGAACGCGTAACAGCAGGCATTCTGGCAAAATCGCTGGAGGTAAGCCAGCGAACGATTGCTAGAGACCTTGATTATCTCGCAAATGGATTGGAGCTGCCGATATCGTACGACTTCCAGCTGAAATCTTATGTCTTGAACGGCCCAGTACCTTCAATCTTATCGATCCATCCGAAGCAGGAAGATTAAAGTAGCGAGTAACGAACAGCGAGTAGCGAGTAGCGAACAGCGAGTAGCGAGTAGACGCACAATTAATCGTGCCGACATTTGAGCGAAACTAGAGTTGTCGGGGAACGACGAGCTTCATTGAGATATCGAGTGCAACGGCACTATGAGTGATTGCTCCTACGCTGATGTAGTCAACGCCTGTTTCAGCATAGCTACGTAGGTTGTCATACGTAATACCGCCACTTGCCTCTGTTTCAATCGCATTGCCCACCAAACGCACACCCTGGGCAACAAGCTCTGGGGTAAAGTTGTCAAACATGACACGGTGGACACCCTTACAGGCAAGTACTTCTGAGACATCTTCAAGATTTTGTGCTTCGACTTCGATACGAATTGACGTTCTCGTACCAAGCTCTTCTACAACTTTCTCAACGGCTTGTCGAATCCCACCACATGCCGTGATGTGATTATCCTTGATCATCACCATGTCATAGAGCCCAATACGATGATTCTTGGCACCACCCACCGCAGTAGCATACTTATCGAGTAGACGCCAGCCTGGAATTGTTTTTCGAGTGTCTAGAATTCGCGCACTTGTACCGGCAATCTTCTCTACGTACTGATGGGTTTTTGTAGCAACTCCACTCATGCGTTGGATAAAATTCAACGCCGTGCGCTCTGCAGAAAGCAGCGCAAGCGCAGGCCCCGTAACAGTTGCAATAACAGTGTTTGCCGGTAGGTACGCCCCTTCTTCTACCAGAATATCTATGTGCACAGAATCCGACAACTGACGAAAAACAATGGGAAGTATCGGCAGACCGCAGACAACACCGGCTTCTTTCATGAGAAATCGAGCTGCACCCTGAGATGCAGGGTCAATGGATAACTCGCTGGAAATGTCGCCAGTACCGATGTCTTCGCGCAATGCAAACTGTATTAGCCGCAGTATCGATGAGTCTACTGGAAATTGCCTTGTCTTGGTAACCGCGTTCATAGATGTACATCACAAAACTGAAAACTACTGCCGTCAAACAGCCCCTTGTCGCTCATCTTCAACGAAGGTATCACAAGTAACGCCATAAATGAAAGCGTCATGAACGGAGCTCGAAGAGTAGACCCCATATTCTTTACCATAGCATCTAGGGCTGTATACTGTTGCGCCACAGTAGAATACGACTCTTGCGACATCAACCCGGCTACAGGCAATGGCAGCATACGGACATTACCATGGTCCGACACACTGATCCCACCGTGAGCGCGAATAACTGCATTTACGGCCTGAACAAGATCGTCATCAGATACACCACATGCAATGATGTTGTGACTATCATGAGCTACAGTGCTGGCAAATGCTCCATGAGTAAGACCAATGTTTTTGATGTAGCCGATTGCAGGGGGCGCACTTGCATACCTATTGATTACGACGATCTTCTGAATTGCGGGATCCGAACGATCTACAACCTCTTCTGTTGTGACCAGCTCTCCGTCATGCGCAACGATAACACGTACATGGCTACCGACTTTTGTATCCTGCAACGCCTCGACAGCTATCTCGCCAATCGCGAAATTGTTCAATACTGGAGCAGGCTCGCACGCCCATTGAGCAACACCGCTCTTGGAAACAAGCTCGCCGTCGATCCACGTCTGTTGCACCGTCATCTTGTCCAGATCATCCACTACGATGAAATCAGCGGCATCTCCAACACGCAGCAATCCAACCGGCAGACCATAATGAAGCACGGGATGAACACAGGCAGCCCTGAGCACATCAAACAAATCGTGCCCTAACGCGAGCGATCTAGCAACAAGAACATTAATGTGTCCAAGCAGGAGTTGATCAGGATGCATATCGTCGCTACAGAGCATCACCGATTCAGGGTGGGACGTTAGCAACGAATGCAGAGCTGCAAAGTTCCGAGCTGCCGAACCCTCGCGGATAAGTATCTTCATTCCAACGTCAAGCTTATCAACCGCCTCTTCAAGAGTACTGCATTCATGATCTGTACTAATGCCGAGCGATGCATACTGCTCGGCTTGCGCTCCACGCAGACCAGGGGCATGTCCGTCCACTACCCGACCACATTGCTGCGCTAAGGCAATCTTCTCAACAACAATGGGATCTTGAGAGAGAACGCCTGGCCAGTTCATCATCTCACTAAGGTACCGTACGCGTTCATCAGCAAAGAGCTCTCGAATATCATCTGCGCTGATCTCAGCACCAGCTGTCTCGAATGAGGTTGCCGGCACACATGAA
>JBIJAX010000063.1:0-10333 GCA_044345485.1 Kapaibacterium sp. (SeqCode) | reverse complement strand
GTGCGTTGCTTAACACTCATGATTCTTCCTTCGATTCAAATCTCTCAGCGACCGATGTGAATCGATCAATCTTCTGCTGCATCTGCAAGATATCCCGTAGGGCCGCATCGTTACGCAGTTGTCGTGTATGTGGCTGAGCCGGCGTGCCAGAATACACTCCTGGTGATGGGATGGATTTCGTTACTCCTGATTGCCCCATCACAACGACATCGTCAGCAAGGGTTATGTGGCCTGCTACGCCTACCTGACCCGCAATGCGGTTCCGTTTTCCAAGAACAGCTCCACCACTAATGCCCGCCTGAGCAGCAATTGCAGTGTGCTCACCAACAACTACTCCGTGAGCGATCTGCACAAGGTTGTCGATCTTCACGCCGCTGCCAATTAGTGTAGAACCCAGCGCTGCTCTGTCGATCGTCACATTTGCTCCGATCTCCACATGATCGCCGATCACAACATTTCCGATCTGTGGAATCTTGAGGTACGATCCCTCAGGTTGCTGGACGTATCCGAAGCCATCAGCTCCGAGCACGGCACCTGCATGGATAATGCAATCACGCCCTATTTGGGTGTCTGTATACATCGTTACATTGGCGTGCACTACCGTGCCGTCTCCGATAAATGTTCCAGGATACAGCACAACATTTGCAACCAACTGAACATGTTCTCCCACAGTACAGCCATCACCGATGACGCATCCGGGGCCTATCGACGCTGTGTCATGCACCCGCGCTGTAGCCGATATCTCGGCGTTTGCTGCACGCTTTCCCTCGGGCATAGCAGCATTCTGCGCATATGCGCGAACGACTGCTACAAACGAACGATATGGATCATCAACCACAATCATTGTTGAGCATGGAGACAATGCTAAGTCCGACTCACGCACAACCAGACATGATGCTCGGGTTGCGAGGAACTGCTCTTTGAATGACGTAGATCCGTAGAACGACAACGAGCCTTCGGCAGCATCCTGCAGGGACGCCAACGACGTAATGATCAACGCCGAATCACCAATAATCGACGCGCCAATAAAGCGGGCCACCTCACCTGCTGTTACTGGAGCGATTCGACTCATTTAGGACCTTTCCCTGTCGTATCGGGCTGGCCGCTGGACTGCACGCGCATTGGACCAATGCCGGGGGTCTGACCATCCGGCGGGAGTCCATTCGGCATTAGGCCATTGTCCATTACTGCAGGCGCAGAAAGCGGCGTGGTAAGGGGCTCGGCGGCAGGCGTTGCTGGCTGTTCGGTAGACGTCCGGCGCGACTTTCGGCGGCGTGGTTCTTCCTGACGCTTGTTACGCGGATCGCCGTCGATTGCTTCTTTCTGCTTTGCTTCAAGATCTCCAGCATCAATACCGAGTTCTTTCATCACCTTGACAGTAATGTCGTACTTGGCATTAACATAGACCAATGGTTGAGTACTCTTATCCCACACCATGTCGTACCCTTCTTGGGCACTTACCTTCTGAACAGCCGTGTAGATCTTGTTCCAGATTGGCTTGAATAGCTGTTCAGCCTGCTGGTCGTGCTCGCCCCCTGGCTCGAATTTGAGTCTGGCAAACTGGTCGCGATCGCGACGTTTTTCCTCGATCTCTTTTTCTTTCGTTGTACGTTCCTGATCACTCCAGATCAAACGATTCTTTTTGATCTCGAGATCGAGCTCGTCAATATCGCGCTGACGCTGAGCCAGCTCCTGTTTCCACTCATCAACGTAGGCGTCGAGGCGCTCCTGAGCCTGCTTAGCCGATTCGTACTGCCCGCGAATTGCATCAGTAGAGACATACCCTATCTTCTGCGCAGAGACAAGTTCTGCACATAACAACAAGGCAATCAACGCAACACAGTATTTCATCTTGACACTCCAGTATTCAGCAAGGAGCAACGATCGACATCTCTTCTTGGTGTGCCGCGATCTTAGTTGCCACCGCGCTTCATGCGGTCCAGCACCTTGTATGTCACGTCAGCCTTGTCTTCGCTGTAGAGTACAACACCGAGGCTCTTTTCCAAAACCATGTTGAGCTTTTCTTCCTTTGCCACCGTTGCAATGGCATCGGAGACTTTCTGACGGATTGGCTGCATGAACTCTTCGCTCATCTTCTTGATCTCAACGTTCTTCTCTTCGTTGTACATCATGTAGCGCTGACGCAATCCAGCGAGGGATTCTTCTTCCTTGCGCTTGCCTTCAGCAGTCATCATCGCTTCTTGCTTACGGTAATTCTCCACGCGTGTTTCAAACTCCTTCTGCATCATCTGAAGTGTATCACGATACTTCAGACCAAGCTCTTCCATTGTCTTACTGGCCTTGATTGCCTCTGGCAGTTCCTTGATGATAACGTCAGTGCTGACAACACCGATCTTAAAATTCTGTGCACCTGCAACCGTAGATGCAAGGATTGTTGCAAGCGCAACACAAGCGATGCGAACCATCATGAGAGTATTCCGTAAGTATACGTTAGACATGTTTTGAATTCATTGTTAGTGCGATCAACGTCCAAACTGGAAGTGAAACTGCCATCCAGAACGCTGCTGATCAGGAATAAGCGGATTGTCGTCGAAGCCGTAACCAACGTCAAACCCGAGCAGTCCAATGGGCTGAAGCAATAGCCTCATACCAACACCAACCGACCTTTTCAGATTAAATGGATCCGCTTCTCGAAGGCTTGCCCAGACGTTTCCTGCTTCTGCAAAACTAAGTAAATAGATTGGGAAGGGGCTGAGCGTTAACGCAAAGCGTAGCTCGGTCACAAACCGCGCCAGCACTCGTCCACCCTGCGGAGTTGGCCTGGCCGCTCCGGCGCCAAAGAGCAGTGGGCCAATCGAGTTGTCTTCGTAGCCGCGCAATGGCGTAACGTTAAATCCTCCAAGACCGTTACCACCCATGTAATAGAGCTCACTCGGCGGCATAGTGGTATCTATTCGAATGCCACTAACGTAGCCAAGCTCAGATCCCATGAACAATACAAGTCGATTATTGCCACCGATCTGCAGCAACGGATTGACCATGTCAAAGTTCATCCCGATTTTTCCGAAGTCGGTTGTTCCTACACCGAGAGCTGCAGCCGTGCCGCGCAGCGAGAGCAGGAACCTTGAGCCGGAAGTTGGGAAGATCACATTATCAAAACTCGTCCGCGAAATGGTCTGCGAGAAGATCAGACCCGTGTTCACACCTGCGCGAGACCAGATATTATCGATGTCTGATTCGATACGCTCAAACGACATACTCCAGTCGGCGCGGAAGTAATCATCCGGCCAACGAAGTCTTCTACCAAAGTTTACTTGAGCGCCAGTACGGCGTGTATTGAACACAAAGTTCTGCTTCGTGTCATAGATGTTAAACCCAATCGACGTAGGCTTGCCGAAGAGCCACGGCTCTGTAAACGAGAGCTGGAGTGTCTGCAAGCGCGTCTGCTGCCCCTGCTCGAACTGAAGTGCAAGCACTTGACCAGCCCCACCGCTAAAGGGCTCACTGATATCAAAGTTGTTAAGCGTAATGCCTACGGAGGCTGTCAGGCCAAATGTACCCGCAAAACCAACGGAGGCGTTAAAGGTATCGGTTGAACGTTCCTCGACATTTAGAACAATATCAACCTTTGTTTTGTCAACGGGGAGAACTTGTGGCTTAAGCGCTTCTGGGTTAAAGAAGTTGAGAACGCCCAGTCCTCGTATGCTTCGAATCAGCGCTGCTCGGTTGAAGAAGTCACCAGGACGTATAAACAGCTCACGTCGGATAACACGGTCACGCGTTTTTGTATTGCCAACAATCTCGACGCGGCGCACGGTATACTGTTCACCTTCGACTGTGCGCACGATGATGTCGATGCTGTCATCGCTAACACGGTTGAACTCCGGCTCAATCCGTGCGCCAAGGTAGCCATTATCTGCGTAGAGAGACTTGACATCGGACTGATCTTCGTTGATTTCGATCTGGGCTCGGAACTTGGTGTCGTTGTATACCTCGCCGCGTTCAAAGCCGAGCTGACGCAGAAGCAGTGCCTCTGGGTAAATGGTCTGTCCGGTAAACTGCACATTGCGGACGTAGTACTTGCGTCCTTCTTTGATACGCAGAACGATCTTGACCGTTTCCTTTTCATCGTCAAAGATCACGGTGTCGCCAAGGATTTCTGCATCGAGTAGACCGTTATCCAGAAACCACGTTGCCAGTTTCTTTTTGTCTTCTTCATACTTGGCGGCATCGAACTTCGCAGATTTCCATATCTCCCACCACTTCTTGGTCTGCGTTTCCTCAAATGCCTTTGCTATCTGCTCGTCGGTGTAGGAATCATTGCCTTCTACTTCGATGTGGGCAACCTTAAACTCTACCCCTTCATCGATTTCAATATCTAGGTCGAAGAAATTCGCGGAGTCTGCAGATGTAGTCTTGGTCTTTACGCGCGCAAACAGCAACCCCTCTTTTGCATAGAGTTTGCGGATAGACTCACGAACGAGGTATTCATCGTACGGTGATAGGATGTCGCCGTTACGCTTGTCCATAGCCTTCATGATGTCTTCGAGAGAAACATCATCATTCCCGATGATGGTAACGTTTCTAAGACGGGGCATCGGCGCAACCTTGATCACGAGGAACACACCAAGTGCTGTTTCGCGCTCCTTTTCAATCTTGACATCGTTAAAGGTGCGCCTGTTCCATAGATTCTTCACCGCATTCATCAGATCATCGGGTTTGGCTTCTTGTCCAACCCGCAGCCCCGAATAGGCAATCACCGTCTGCATGTCTGCGCCCTGCGTTAGGCCCTCGACAGTAATTCCTGCAATGATTGGGCTGCGCTGCTGAGGCATTTGCGCCAGGGCCAACTGCACACATCCAACCAGAAGAACGGCGATACAAAGCGCAAGGCTATTTGAGCGCATTCAGGATCCGTTCCAATGTTGATCGTGGCTGCACGGCCTCGTCGTGGGTGATAATCTGTGCAGATGTTTTTCCAAATCGTCGCTCGCGCAAAACGTAACTGGCAAGCCCCTTGTAGAGCTCCTGCTCCGTGAATTCCGGCCACAGTGTTTCTGTTACGTAGAGCTCTGCGTATGCCGCTTCCCACAGAAGGAAGTTGCTGAGCCGCATCTCCCCACTCGTGCGGATAATCAGATCTGGATCTGGCATGCCGGACGTCTGCAGATATTCGGTAATGGTCTCTTCGGAAAGATCTTCCGGCGAAAGTTTCCCACGCCGCACGTCCATTGCAATAACCTGCACCGCACGCTGAATGTCCCATCTGGAGCCATAACTCAAGGCCAGCGTCAGGGTAAGACCATCGTTCTGCTTTGTTCTATCAATTGCCGCCTGCAGAACCTTTTGCACGGTCTTTGGCAGAGCGTTGATCTTGCCGATTGCATGTATTCGAACGTTGTTGGCATGGAGCTCATCAACCTCGCGTACGAGGTACGATTCCAGGAGCGACATCAAAAAGCGCACCTCAGGAACGGGACGTTTCCAGTTCTCAATGGAGAACGCATAGAGCGTCAAGTAGGACACACCAAGCTTCGAACACGTCTTTACAGTAGAACGCACGCGCTCCATACCCTCGCGGTGTCCCTCAAAACGCGGCTTACCGCGCTCCTCGGCCCAACGCCCATTACCGTCCATGATCACCGCAACATGCTTTGGCATGCGTCCGGTGTTCATGAGGGTATCGCGCAGTTGTTGTTCTTGGACTGAGACCAGCTCCTCGGACCAGGTCACTCTTCCTCCCGTACGTAACAAGCCACAAAGATAGGAATTTGATGCCATTGGCCGGGGCTAAGGTTGTGCAGAATAAGGGGCTTTCGTATGTTTGCCATCCGCAGATCCTAGGTGGCTAATGCCTGTTAGGGTACGCAAACAAGCAGTTACTATTGTATCCTGTTCAAAGAGGCCAGGTTGAACGTCACGAAAGCCGATATCGTCGATAAGATCGCCGGTGAGACCGGGCTAACCAAGCTCGAGACAAAAGCGGTTGTGGATGGATTCCTCCTCAGCATCATCGATGCGCTCGCTGAAGGACACCGAATCGAACTGCGTGGGTTCGGTGTGTTTAGCGTGAAGAGCAGGAAGCCTCGAATGGCACGAAATCCCCGCACGGGAGATCCAGTACCGCTCGAGGAACGGTTCATTCCAGCGTTTAAGGTGAGTTCTGAATTCCAGGAGAAGGTGCACGACAAGCTGCGCGCTGCTGGTTCAGCTCAGAACACATCAGATGCGCAATGATCGGAAGTAGTGCTTCAGCGCGCGCTGTGGCTCTTGCCATTGCGATCGCAGTAGTTGCTGGGGGCGGGTCGTTTGCGGTATCGCGGTACGTAATAGCACAGGCACAGGAAGAAGGCAAGGGGCTCGCACAACAACGAGCGGTTGAACGGTCGGCACAGAAGGATATGGAGAAACAGGCGGCAGAATCAGCTGAACGCACGAAGCGTTTAACGGGGCTGCTGTCAACGCTGGAAGATTCGCTTGCCAGCCACCCACTCGACAGTATGATGGTGGTTTCAGCAGCGAACATCAGCTACGATCTTGGAAAATTTGACAAAGCGGCTCGGTACTACGAGATTTTTCTCGGAAAGATCGATCCATCCAACACAGCTGTACGCATCGACTATGCGTATGCGCTGTTTCAAATGGGACGCAAGGAAGGCGGCATAGCTGAACTCAAGGGCATCATCTCTCGTGAGCCCAAGAATCAGTCGGCGCTCTTTAACCTTGCTGTGATGTATGCCCAGTTGGATAATGTTGAAGAAGCTCTTCGCTGGTTCACTACCTGCAAGAAGGCAGACTCAACGTCTGTGATCGGACAGCGTGCAGCTTTGGCAATTCAACAACTGGAAACAACGACGTAAAAAACTAAAAGAACTTTGTAACACGTAAACCTCGAGGAACACTATGCCATGCGGAAAAAAGCGCAAGCGTCATAAAATGGCAACGCACAAGCGCAAGAAGCGGCTTCGTAAGAACCGTCACAAAAAGAAGAACAAATAGGGTTGTGGGCGCTTCGGCGCCCATTTCTTTTGTATGCTTCTCGGCTTTCTCGCTGCAACCGGAACCCTGCTCTCATGGAGCGTGGGCACGTATGCGTTTCTACGGGCATCCCGCATCATCGATCCGGGACTGCTGAACCGTGCGCGGCTGTTGCTGGCCGTATGGACAACATTGGTATTAGGCAGCATCACTGCAGGAATCTGGCCGTGGTCGCTTGTGTTCTCCACCCCTGCTCAATCTTGGATATGGCTTGGTTTAAGCGGAGTTGTTGGTTTATCGATCGGAGATCTGTTCGGATTTACGTCTCTGCGCATCCTAGGTGCCCGACGTCAAAGCGTGATCGGAACTCTCGCCCCTGCCGCCGCGGCGGGCGCCGCGCTGTTCCTGCTTGATGAGCACATCTCACTGATCGACATCACCGGCATCACCATTACGCTTCTCGGTGTTATTGTGGCAACGTACTCTCGGGAAGAGCAGCACGATGTTGCCCGCGAGGGCTATGGCACATTTACGGCCGGAGTGCTTCTGGCAGTTGGCGGCGCAGTGTGTCAGGGCGTTGGACTTGTACTGGCAAAGAAGGGTATGATGTCGGCTGATGATCAGCCGTTGATAGCCCCGTTCCATGCAACGTTTGTTCGCATGAGTATAGGATTTGCAGCAACGTACCTGCTGGACATCATTCGTCGGGCTCCGCATGTTCCTCTTCGCCAGGCCTTTGCTGAGACATCGTCACGTAATGCCATGTTCCTTGGTGTCGTGTCGGGTCCGGTTATCGGCGTAACCCTCTCGCTGCTTGCGGCACAGAAACTTCCGGCGGCAATCGCGCAGACCATTTTCTCGCTCGTCCCGTTTGTTGTGATGATCATCGCACGACTTGTCTACCGCGAGCCCCTTCGCATGCGCGCTGTCATTGGAGCAGTTATCAGCGTTGTGGGCGTTCTGATCCTCGTTATGTATTAACACCACCCTTTACCTCGAAAGTACCCTTATGGATGCACGACTCTTAACACTTGGACTGCCAGATATTCTGGAAGACCCAGAGCGCCTTGCTCAGCTAGATGATGACCAGATTGATCTGCTGATCACGATCCGCGACGAGGCAGCAGATGCCCTCGAAACCGATGAAGACAACACGGAGCTTATCGATACCGTGTACCTGTCTCACATGACGCTATCATCAGCGTTGTTCCTACGAGCCATCGCAACAGACATCCCTACCCCTGCTGTGCCCGCACCACAAGTTGTGGCGCGCTCATGGGCTGGAGAAGCACTTGTTGGATGCAGCGCCGATGCTATCGCCGACATGCTGGCGCCGAAGGCAACGGTAGACATGCTCACCAAGGCCGGACTCCCGGGACGCGCAGAGCCGGAGCTCACTTTTCACAATCCGCCGATCAAGTTTGTAAACGACCTCGAAGTTGTAACACCGGATGAGGACTCATCAGCATCGGAAGATTTCTTTGCTACGTTCTGGAGAATTGCAACAACAGACGATGGCGACGCAGTGTGCATTGATGAACGCGCAGATTGCGCAATCGTTCTCTTAGACCGCGAATGGGGCTACTACGCACAGCAGTTCGTGAACTCCAGTGTTGCACACTTCCTGCTCTGCCTCGAAGCATGGCGTGCATTTGAAGCAACGGCCCAAGAAGAACTCGACGAAGCGGCCCTCGACGAAGCAACCGGTAAGCTTGAGCGAGCCCTAGAACGTATCGACCCAGCAGCCCTAACAGAGGGGGCATACTGGGCCGAGATTCTTTTGGCGATCTAAAAAAAAGGGCACGATACATCGTGCCCTTTTTTGCTTTATCTCTGCGGGCACGATACATCGTGCCCTTATGCTATTTGGCGATGGCTGTGGAGCGGCGCTCGCGGACGACCGTGACGCGGATCTGACCTGGATACTCCATCTCAGATTCGATACGGCCGGCGATGTCGTTCGCTAGCTGATCAGCACGCAAGTCGTCGATGCGTTCCGGCTCGATGATCACACGAACTTCGCGTCCTGCTTGGATAGCAAAGGTCTTTGTGACGCCATCGAACGACGTAGCGATCTCTTCGAGCTGCTGCAGTCGCTTGATGTAGTTCTCAAGCGACTCGCGGCGTGCACCTGGACGCGCGCCGCTGATGGAGTCGGCAGACTGCACGAGAACAGCGATTGGTGATTCCATTTCGATATCGTCGTGGTGAGCACCAACGGCGTTCACAACGAGTGGATGTTCCTTGTACTTCTTCACAAGGTCCATGCCAAGCAACGCGTGCGGGCCTTCCAGCTCGCGGTCGATAACCTTACCAATGTCGTGCAACAAGCCTGCACGCTTAGCAAGGTTAACGTCCAAGCCAAGCTCATTGGCCATGATGCCAGTCAAGAATCCAACTTCGATAGAGTGCGCCAAGAGATTCTGTCCGTACGAAGAGCGATACTTCATGCGTCCGATGTAGCGCACCATCTCTGGGTGGATGTTGTGGATGCCGAGTTCCATAAGGGCGTTTTCGCCTACGCGAACGATCTCTTCTTCGAGCTCCTTGCGGACTTTTTCAACAACTTCTTCGATACGAGCTGGATGAATGCGGCCGTCGCCCATGAGACGCTCGAGTGATACACGAGCTACTTCGCGGCGGAACGGATCGAAACCGGAGATAACTACGGCTTCTGGAGTATCGTCGATGATCAGGTCGATACCAGTAGCTGCTTCGAACGCGCGGATATTGCGTCCTTCACGACCAATGATACGCCCCTTCATCTCTTCTGATTGCAGATTTACTACTGAAACTGTTGACTCTACACAGTGGTCAGAAGCCGTGCGCTGGATGGCCATCAGCACGATGCGCTGAGCTTCCTTGCGGGCATTGACTTTGGCCTCATCACGGATGTCTTTTACTAGCTGAGCTGCATCGGCTTTCGCATCGTTGACCATGTTGTCAACGAGGAACTTCTTTGCGTCCTCTTTGCTCATACCAGTGATACGCTCCAGACGTACGTTCTGCTCTTCTAAGAGAACATCGATCTGCTTTGTCTTTGTATCGATCTGTGAAGCCTTGCGTGTTACGTCAGCCTCGAGCGTCGAGAGCTGCTTTTCCTTCTTCGTAATCACCTCGAGCTTTTGGTCGATCCCCTCTTCGCGCTTGCGAAGCTCTTTCTCGAAGTTGCGAAGCTTGGCGTCTTTGGAGTCGCGCTCTGACTCAAACTTTCTCTTCATCTCGCGGAACTTGTCATCCGCTTCGTCGATCTTTGTGCGTTTTACAGCATCGGCCTTTTTCTCTGCCTCAGCAAGTATCGATTTTGCCTCTGCTTCTGCCTTGGTGCGCTCTCCTGCGGCAACTTTCTTGCCGGCAAAGTAACTCACAAGGAATCCTACGACGGCTACTGCCA
>JBIJAX010000025.1:0-33306 GCA_044345485.1 Kapaibacterium sp. (SeqCode) | reverse complement strand
CAATGCATTCAGTGATCTGCGAGATCTTCCTGCAAGAACGGCATTGTCGGACGTGATCAGTAAAGATCTCAAACAACGAGGTTTTGCCTTTGTCGGCAGCACGGTGGTCTATGCACACATGCAGGCAACCGGTATGGTGAATGATCATCTCGTCTCGTGTTTTCGATACCATGAGGTTCAGCGATGATTGCAGCTGCATTTGTCCTGTTGGGACTTCTCGGGATGGAAGCATTTGTTGTGCTCTTTCACAAGTACATCATGCACGGTATTCTGTGGAGCATTCACAAAACACACCATGCACCAACGAAGCATCCTCTGGAACTCAATGATGTGTTCGTGATCTTCTTTGCCAGTATAGGTGGTGTGCTGATTGTATATGGTTTCCCCGATCAGCCAGCACTCTATCTTGGTGCAGGTGTTGCATTGTACGGCATGTCGTATTTCGTTATGCACGACATGGTGATTCACAAGCGATTCCTACGTCAGCCCCTTCCTTCGAGCAGATATCTGCAAGCTGTGTATCGAATGCATATGGCTCACCATAAACATGTTTCGAACGAGACTGGAGAGGCATATGGCATGTTCTTTGTCCCGATACGATACTGGAACGCAAAGAGATGAGCAAACGTCAAGATGCAGTTGTCGTAGTTGTCTGTAAAGCGCCCGAACCGGGACGTGTAAAGACGCGGCTAGCCCGCGAGATAGGAGACGATAAAGCGCTGCGCGTGTATGCGCTTATGATGGCCGCGTTGTTCGCAAATCTTGGGGCGTCGTCGATTTACGACGTCTGTCCGTGCGTTGATGGCAATATCAATCTTGTTCACGCAGGCACTGTTGATGCAATCAAACAGCATGGCTTAACACTTGGAGATCGACTCTGTAATGCCATTCTTGAGTGCGGGGACTATGGAAAGAAAATTGTTATCGGATCTGATACACCAAACATTACGTCGGACATTATTCATCAAGCCATCAATGCGCTCGGGTCCTCTGATGTTGTTATCGGACCAGCTGCCGATGGGGGATACTATCTGATTGGTATGAACAAGTTGCACGAGTCGATATTCCATGACATCTCTTGGAGCACGGATGCTGTGTTTAGTGAAACGTGCCGCAGAATTGAGTCGGCTGGGCTTACGTATGATGTACTCCCAGTGATGCGGGACATTGACACGCTGGAAGATCTCAACGCTGTTATGCCTGAGTTACTCTCGTAACATTGATGTAGTTTCGGTCAATGCACGTTCTAATCATTGGGAATGGTATAGCTGGTGTAACAGCAGCCCGCGCGATTCGCCAGATAAGCGATCATCGTGTAACAGTGATTTCTGATGAATCCCCATTCTTTTTCTCACGTCCAGCAATGATGTATGTATCAACAGGGCAGCTTTCTGTTGAGCATGTCAAGCCGTATGGAGATGCTGAATGGAATGCGCTGAAGATCTCCGTGCTACATGATTCTGTTATATCCATTGATGCACAGGCAAAGAGTTGTGTGCTCGCGTCGGGACGCACGGTAGCGGCAGATGCAATGATACTTGCGACGGGGTCCAGGCCTGTTCTGCCCGTCTTTGAAGGAATAGATGCGAAGACAATACTGACGTATACCAGATTTGAAGATATCGCGCGACTTGATCGTGCAATTGAGGGATCTGGAGTTGCAGCCGTTGTAGGGGGCGGACTCGTCGGCACCGAAGTTGCTGAGATTCTGCACGCTCGACGAAAGCCTTTTACCTGGTTCGTGCGTGAGTCTGGGGTGTATAGAAGTCACCTGCAGCAGGAAGAATCAACGATGATCACATCGCACATCAGAAGTTTTGGAGTGAATCTGCATACAGGTGCAGATGGGCTCGATGCTGGCGAGCTTGAATACTGCAATCCTGTGATATTCTGCACAGGAGTGATGCCCAGAAAAGAACTCGCAACCACATCGCATCTTGCCTGCGATACAGGTATACGCGTCAATGAGCGGTTTGAAACGAATGTGCAAGGAATCTATGCCATAGGCGATTGCGCAGAGACGCCATGGGGTATCGATCAGCGTTGGCATTCCGGCAAGGAACATGGAGCACATGTAGCGCGTATCGTGTGTGGAGACACGCAGCCATATCGCCCATCGGTCTTTTGTAATAGTGCAAAGTTCTTCGATCTTGAATGGCAGGTCTTCGGCAATGTGCCGGCAAGTGGTGACGGCACGATCTTCAAAGCTGACCCCATTGCTGAACGATCAGTACGATTTGCCTGCGACGAGAGCGGTGCTCTCACCGGACTCCAGACTGTTGGTGTGCGTCTTCGACAGAGCGTTTGCGAAGATTGGATACGGCGCGCCATATCCGTTGATGAGGCGATGAGGAACTTTGCAGAAGCAAGCTTTGATCCTGAGTTTGCAAGAAGGTTCGACGTATGATGCCCGTGCAGATCAGCATACCAGAGAGTGCCATCAATTCTGGAACGATGACGTCCCATCTGCGAAACCGCGGAGTGTGGGCATACGTGGTGGGTGTGGTGCTCACACTGTTCTACGCTGTGCTGTACTGGAAACCCGAGCTCCTTGGTACGCCTGATCGGCTTTGGCAGCATTATTCATTGCTGTATACGATTATCGTCCTAGTCTTCGGCGTTCAACAACTTCGCAGGTACCATAGGCAGCGATACCATTTGTATCGAACGGCCACGTTGATGATGGTGCAGCTCGTCTTTTCATTCATCATACCACATTTGCTGCGCAATAGTCAGCATGGCGAATTCTACTTCAGCTACTTCTGGCCACTTAAGCCAGAATACTTGTTTCCTTCCACGCTTGAGAACCTTCTGAACAGCCCTGATGCACTGCAGGTGTTCATGGGATTCTGGAGTATAGCAATGCTCGTAGTTGCTACTCCGGTATTGACATTTTTCTTCGGAAAACGATGGTACTGTTCCTGGGTTTGCGGTTGTGGCGCACTAGCCGAAACGGCTGGTGATGCGTTCCGCCACTTAAGCAGTAAGAGCAGTGCCTCTTGGACGATAGAACGCTGGACGATCTACCCAATCCTGGGTATCATAACCATCATCACCGCGGCACTGTGGTACTTCGATGTTCACCCTAACCCTGAACTCCAGGATCATGTTGCTATGGCGAACAGGATCTACGGCTTTGTGATTGGTGGATTGTTCTCTGGAATCATCGGTGTTGGATTCTATCCGATACTTGGGTCGAGAATCTGGTGCAGGTTCGGATGCCCGATGGCTGCGATACTTGGTGTGCTACAGAAGTATATGTCGAGATTCCGTATTGAGACAAATGGTGGACAGTGCATTTCCTGCGGCAACTGCAGTACCTATTGTGAAATGGGGATCGACGTTCGAGCCTATGCCCAAGATGGCAAAGACATCAAGCGTGCATCATGTGTTGGATGCGGCGTGTGCGTGAGTGTGTGCCCACGTGGGGTTCTGCGTACCCGATGAGTTCGTGTACGCCTTAGCGTAGTTACTTGCCTGAATCCTTGCTGTACCAAGCACGCGCATCTTTTTTCATTTGCTCAAGCTCGGTCTTCAAGAGGTACATCATGTGTCCAGCCTTGTAGTAGGACATGCTTACGTTGCGTCGAAGTGATTCCGGCAAGCCCAGGTGTGCAAACGTATACTCGGTACCGTAGAATGGTGTTGCAAGATCGTAGTATCCATTCAGAACCCATACGCGAAGGGCGGGATTCATCTGCACGGCATTTCGCAGGCGAGGTCCAACGTTGAGATACTCGTTCTGAACATTTGTATAGTCCCACGGCCATACTCGTCCGGTGAGAACTTCATAGGGCAATGTGGTCTTCACGCCGAGTTCTCTTGTTAGGTAGTCGTTGATGCAGGTTGAAAAACAGCCCGCGATCGTTGGATGATGCGATGGGTCGCGCTCCATAGATTCGCCGAGTCTGTCCGAAATCGTCCCCGTATAGCGGCTGTCAAATCGGCCGATTACCTGCCCCCTGTCACGAAGCAGTTCCTGGCAAAACCGGAAGATAATCGGACGAAGTTCAGCTTTGTCGAGATACTCTTTGGATAGTCCTGTGAACCGTGCAAGCTTCTCGATGGTTGACGTGCGCTCCTCGGGCGTCAACATCCAACCTTTCATCAGCATCTCATTGTACGTTGTACTTGCGAACGTGCGGGCGGATTCAACAACAGCCTCAAGAGATTGTGCCTGCATGTCCGGCGGCAGTCGCTTGTGATGCCAGGCAGAAGCCGTGTATGTGGGTAGAAACGTTGCAAATGGTAGGTCGTTGCCGTCATTGAAATCGATTGTCTGGAAGTTCAACACGGCACTGACGAGAATTACGCCGTTGAGATACATCCCATACTTCGACTGCACGTGTTCAGACAGTGCGCTCGCACGGGTGGTGCCGTATGATTCACCGATGAGATACTTCGGAGATGACCAGCGCTTGTTGTCAGATACCCAGCGACGGATGAACTCACCAACCGATTCTATGTCCTGATTGTATCCATGAAACTGCTTGGCTGATTTTTCATCAGCTGCACGCGAAAAGCCAGTGCTCACCGGATCAATAAACACCATGTCAGTTAGATCAAGCCACGACTGATCATTGTCAACAAGTTTGTATGGTGGAGGTAGTGTTGTGCCATCATCATTCATCAGCACGCGTCGCGGTCCCAGTACTCCAAGGTGCAACCACACACTAGAGGAGCCTGGGCCACCATTAAACGAGAACGTGAGGGGGCGCGTCGACGGATCCGTAACACCATTCTTTGTGTACGCAATAAAGAACACATTCGCGCGCAGGGTTCCATCCTCCTGAACAAGCTTGAGATGTCCGACTGTTGTCTGGTAGTCGATCTTCTTTCCGTCGATCGTGATGCTATGAGACGTTATTGTAGGTTCATGGATGATCGGAACATCTGCCTTTACAGGCCTTTCGTCTTCTCCAGCTCGTAAGGTGATGATTGAAATGCAAAGAAAAGCGATGGCGCAAAAATGTTTCATGTGTTATAGTCCGCGTGTAGATTCTTCATGAATGTACTTGGCTACTTCCGTCATGCTGCCTGTTTCTCTGAAGACGCGCAGCTGTCTGTCTGCTCCGGAACCCATTTCCATGATCTCATAGATGTATTCAACCTCCTTGCGAGAACCGAGATCATCGACAACGTCGTCAACAAACAAGAGCAGTTCCTTGATCAGCTCACGCGCAGGCATCTCACGCTGCCGACCCCAGTCAATAAGCTTGCCGTCCAATCCATAACGCACAGCGCGCCACTTGTTTTCCATGAGGAGCGATCTGCGGTATTCACGAAATGAGAGATTCTTCTCGTAAAGCGAGTACAGCTTTGCCGCAACAGCCTGGCATATTGCTGCAATTGCGATCGTTTCCTCGATACGCATTGGCAAATCGCAGATCCGTACTTCAAGAGTTGGGAAGTACGGGTGAGGTCGAATGTCCCACCAGATCTTCTTTGCGTTATCTATTGAGCCTGTTTTGACAAGCAGGTTTACGTAGTTCTGATACTCGCCGTAGCTCGAGAACAAGTCAGGAAGTGCCGTACGAGGGAAGCGTTCGAAGATTTTTGATCGGTATGACTTTAGTCCCGTATCAATCCCTTCCCAAAACGGTGAATTTGTGCTAATTGCCAAAATATGAGGCATGAAATAGCGCATTTCATTCATCAGCTGTATCTGAACCTCTCGGTTCTCGATGCCAATGTGCACGTGCATACCAAAAATCAGCAGTGAGCGTGCTAGTACCTGCATGTCTTCGACGAGCACCTTGTATCGCTCGTCGGGATAAATTTCCTGGTCTTCCCAGCGCGCAAATGGGTGCGTAGATGCAGCACCTATGCAGAGTCCGTTTTGCTTTGCAAGATTTGAAACGATGCCGCGAATCTTTTTCACCTCAGCATAGGCTTCGGTAACATTCCTGCATATGCCTGTTCCAATTTCCAGCATCGACCCATGCATTTCGGGTTTTATGTGCTCGTGAAGGACTTCCTGCCCCTTGCTTAGTAAACCCAGTTCTACGTGTGATTTTAAATCATACGTAGATGGATCGAGTACCATGTACTCTTCCTCGATTCCGAGTGTAAAACTCGGACGTTCATAGGGGTTGGACGGATCGAACAATATTCCGACGTCTTCGGATGCCATGAGCTATTCTCGCATAACAAGTGCTCGAAGATAGCCACTACATGTCCCCACTGCAACGATTCGACAAGATGTTCGTCGTATACTTGCGATATGGCAGAATTCAGCATCGAAGGTAACGGAAGAATCGAGCGGACGGCGCTCTACTTTAATGGGCAGCAGCTTGACGGTGTGCGTGAGGTGTTCGTAAATATCTCAGAGGATGGAGAGTTCGACGTTCTTCTGATGTATGTCGGAACAGACGGGCAGTTCTATACGAAGAACGTCTTTGCCGACTACCTCGACAACATCAAAACGGAGCCGGCTGGATTTAGCGATGAAGAGGCACAGTCCCTTCATCTCTTGACGATTGCGAGCGATGGCAGCCTGGAAACAACCGTCGTTGCCCGAAACAATGAAGAACAATTCGGCATTGTTCGGCTCTACGTTCACATTAAAGCCCCATCCGTTCAGGAGGGGAAGGGACTGCGTAGCTGGTTCGGTGGCGCGAAGAGTATTCCTGAGCGCGCTGAGTTTGTTGCTGAGATCACATATCGCGAAAACAACGATGAACTGACAACGGAGAGTGTGTTTTAACTATGAAACGATTTCTTGCTTTATCAGCACTCCTACTGGCATTGGTGGCATGGGTAGCACCACTAGATGCGCTCGCACAGCGAAGAGGGGGCTCATTTGGTGGCAGTCGCGGCAGTCGAAGCTTTGGGCGCTCATACAGCAGTCCATCACGGTCGTTTGGCGGCAGCCGTACGAGTCCGTCTAGACCAACCCAACGAAGCTCTAGTTATTCCGCCCCTAGCGCCAGGAATTCTTTTGGCGGCACGCGAATGTCGCGTGCTTCTGAGTACACAGGCAAGTACGGAGTACCTCGGCGAACAGAGACACGTTCGTTTAGTGGAGCAAACGGCACGCGCACGAACTATGTGGTTAACCAATATGGCGGCATGGGAGATGGCTTTATGATGGGGTACTTAATGGGAAGTATCCCATGGTATTGGTCGATGCCGTTTCACCCCGCATTTTACTACTCGCGACCGCACACTGTGGTTAATCCCGACGGAACAACAGGTGCGTATCCTGGCACCTTCCAATGGGGTACGTTGTTCTTAACGGTCCTGGTGATCGGTGGCATCGCATTCGTGATCTACATCTGGCTGAAAAACAAACGTCGTCGTTTGAGTTACGCTACTGCGTATGATCAAGACGACGACGCTCGGAAGAGTTCGTTTATGTAAGGGACTAGATGCCCCTTTTCTTTTTATCGGATCACCTCGAGGGTCATGGATCGAACTGCAAGGCCATGCTGAATAACTAGCTGGTAGGTTCCAATCGGAAGGGATTCCACCGGCACAGAGGTTGTTCCCGATTCTACTTCGATTGTCGTCATGATGCGTCCATCAATGCTGATGATGCGCAGAGTCGATGGCGCTCCCACTGTAACCACTACCTGTGACGTAGCCGGGTTAGGCCAGACCTGTACTTGACCGAGAACGAGATTATCCTCCTGTACAGAGGTTGCTAGGCGCACAGAAGCTGTAAGGGGCAGTTCGATCACAGACGGTGTTCCATTCGACGTTACGCGGAGCTTTGCGCTGTATGATCCGGTGTCCGATGCGGTGCAACGCAATGGAACTGTAATCGTGCTGCCTGCAAGGACGGTTGTCTTTGGCGGTGTTGTGATCGTGAATGCAGCTGCAGGCGTTGCACCCTGCGGTACGATGTCGAACGCGCTGATAGTTAGGTCGGAAGAACCATTGTTTCGTACCGTTGCTGTGCGCGTCCTATTTTGTCCTGGTTCCATGTTACCAAAGGCAACCTCTGTTGCTGTAAACGACGGAAGTTTTGGGCCATTCATCCCAGCATAGCGATACTGTAGCGCACCTACCCCATCGCCGGCTAAGACAACAGTTGGGCGGCTTACAACATTTGCAGCGGCCGCACGCACGCCTGATACGGGCTTCGATAGAACTGGCGTCCAGTCTTGACCGCTATTGTCAGAGGCAAAAACTTCTCCATTAGAGCAAATCAGCGCGTGATGACCAGGATTGGCTGCAACCATTATTGGCGTAACGCCCCATGTGTTGATGTCAACGGCAACTGCCTTCCAGTTCTGTCCGCCGTTCGCTGAGTATGCGGTGCGGTACGGTGCATCATTTGCGCTAGATGTGCGGTAGAGCACAACACCGTTGGTACTGTCGCGGAAAGCGATAGAAACAATCCTGGCACCAGAAATTCCAAGGGAGCCTTGAGCCCATGTCTGCCCCTTGTTCAACGAGTAGATCACGCGTCCGGTAGACGTTCCGAACCACACGGCATCGCCCCATGAGGTAACGCTTCCAGGTACAATGGTCTCATTCGTTGTTGAGATTGGAGAACCTGTAGCCTGTGTCCACGCGCCTCCGCCGTTGGTGGTTCTACCAATTCCGAACTTTCCAGAAACAGGGTTGCCAAGTACGATTCCTGCGGATGCGTCGAACATTACAACGCCAACAACGGATGTGGTATATGTGCTAACGTCAGTCGTAGACCAAGACCCACCGCCGTTCGTAGAGCGCGACACAGAGGCCTTGCCGCTATTGAGTCCACCGATCACAAGTTGATTCGCGTTCACGGCATCAAGCGCCGCTACAGTGAACGGAGGTGTTGCCACGCCGCCGTTTCCTCCAACAGCACGAAGAATTGCACGCTGCCCAAAGTACTGTCCAGCTGCGTAGAGTGCCCCGTCATCTGCATAGTCAATCTTGTCCCATACTGCACCCGGAACTTGCGCGATCATTGCGAACGAATTGGTTGTCGAGAGATCAACAGGAATAGTAACGACCTCATGATTCGTATACGTGCCACTGCTAATCGCAAGTGATATGCTAATCGAATGCGAGTACCATGGGAACTTCTGATCAAGCTGAATGTCGAACGATGCTTGACCCTCGGCATTTCGCGCAATGTTCCCGAATGAAATCGAACTTGTTGTGAATTGCTTAACCTGTCCATCCAGAACTGTTGCCGTTGCCATCACGTTGGCTGCATCAGCCAGAACATTCTTGAGCGTAACGCGTATCGTGGTTCGGTCATAGCTCGTGATCTTACCTGTTACAGATCCACCAATACTCGCAGACTTGAGCATGATGCCAGGCATGCGGTCTCCAGACGTGAATGAGGCATTCGTCTTCAGTGCACGTTCAGCATTCACACGACCCCAGTATAGGCGGCGGTTTGTTGTTGAAACGCCTGTGAGCATGTCGACAGTACCACGAATCTGAGCGTAGATCATCTCAGGAGTCCAATCTGGGTGCAGCGCCTTTACGAGCCCGGCAACGCCCGAAGTAAGGGGGCTCGAGAAAGACGTACCGGATGCAGCGCGATACTGATTCCCATGGGCCGTGCTCAGGATGTTTTCGCCTGGTGCATACACTGCTACATTCATGCCATAGTTCGAAAAGCTCGAAACTCGGTTGCCGCTGTTACAAGCACCAACGCTGAGCACGCCATCGAGACTTGAAGGCGACTGTAGGTACGAATCATTGTTTAAACCGTCGTTTCCGGATGCGGCGACAACGAGGGAGCCTTTGCCAGTGGCATAGTCAATGATGTCCTGAGCACCTGGATCTATACCAGGGCCACCCCACGAGCAGTTAATAATATGAGCGCCAAGGTCTGCTGCATACGCAATTGCTGCATAGCCACGAAGGAGTCCACGAACCGACGGATTATCGGAGCCTATCTTAATTGGAATGATCCGGCAGTTATACCCCGCGCTGGCAACGCCTTTTGCGTTGTTTGTTGTGGCACCAGAACAACCACCAACGATAGTCCCATGACCATTGTTGTCGTTCACGGTAACGCCACTAACAATTCGAGCATCATTGTCTGCCTTTGTAATGCCACTCTGGGCTTCAGCAGCTGAGATATTGCCCACAAAGTCCCAGCCCCGCACATCGTCTACGAAGCCATTCCCATCATCGTCTTTGTTGTTGGATGGAATCTCTTTTGGATTGGTCCAGATGTTTGCCGTGAGATCCTCATGCTGCCAGTCTGTTCCGGAATCAACGATGGCAATGATGACCGTCGATGCCCCCTTGGTAATATCCCACGCCTTTTCGAGTCCCATCTGAGCCATCCACGGCTGCGAGGAGTACCTTGTATCGTTAGGTGTGTGGAAGAGCTGGTGTATCCGCACAGGTACGGCATACTCAACATCGGGATTGTCCATTAGTTTAGCACAAGCATCAAATGCGTCGAGCGGTTCAGTATAGGTGATGCGGTATACCCTGTCAAGTCCGATGCTGGAGCTTAGCTCTGCGTCGCGGACAGACTCGAATTCTGAGTGGATATTCTGAACGTTCAGGCTCGCAAGATCCCTGTTTAAGGGGCTTTCGGACAGCGTTCCCGGTCCGCGCATCATTCCGTGAGAGGCTTTCGTTTTTACCAAAATCACACCCTGAACATACGTGCCGATGGAAGGGCGCTCGATTTTCAGTATGGTAGCCGGGCGGATGCGGCCAGAGGGTAGCGTCACAGCTTCGCGGCGCACCAGATAGGCGTCCTGTCCGGGCATCAGTGCGGCACTCGCAGCGAGTGTTTGAAGTACTGTAAGTAGTAAAACAACGGATGATCGCATTGTTGTGGGTCCAATTAGGTGGGCAATACGTGCAGTACGACGTTTTTAAGGCCTGCATGTTACTGAATTTGCCGTACCAATGAAAAAAAAGGAGATTTTTGGTCGTGGGTCTGTAACCATTCCTTCTTCGGTGGTTTCTTCCCTGTAGATTCGGTCCACCTGCATGGTTAGGCTTAAACCAAACAGCTTGCCAACAGCGTCTGAATCACCACACACGACACGGCAATCAATTCACCCACCTTTTTAGAAGGGTACAGTTATGAAGAACAACATGTTCAAGGCATTCGCCCTGGCAGCGTTCTCAGCAGCAGCTCTTGGACTAACGGCCTGCTCCGATTTCGGAACATGCCCAGCAGATCCGGCAGCAATCACAATGGAACTCCCAACAACGTTTGAGTTGAACGGTGCTCCAATCGAGTTTACAGACGCAACGCTAGACATGCCAATGGCGGTAGAAGCACGTCCAGACAAGGACAAGCGCGGTGTTCGCAGCCCATTCGATCGTCTTCTTGCCGCCCTGAACCTCACGGAAGAGCAGAAGGCACAAGTGGCAGCTCTTCAAGAAGCCCACAAGGCTTGCGCAACAGCAGCTCTTGAAGCTCTTCGCGCAGCTGAGCGTGCTATCATGGAAAAGGCAAAGGCTGATCGCGAAGCCATCAAGGCAGAAGTTGCAGCTGGCACAAAGACAAAGGAAGAAGCTCGTGCAGCTATCCGTGGTATCAATGCAGCTACTCGCGAGGCTCTCAAGAACCTTCCTGAGCGCGCAGCTGCTCGTGAAGCAATGAAGGCTTGTGACGATAGATTCCTTGCTGGCTTGAGGAGCCTTCTTACAGAAGATCAGGCAGCTATCCTTGAGAAGTTCCTTGCAGATCGTGCAGCTCGCGGTGACCGCAAGCCAGACGGTGGTAAGGGTCCACGTGACGGCGACAAGGGCGATGACAAGGGTGACGACAAGGGCCCACGTGGTGGTGGCGACAGCACAGGTACTGGTGGTCGTCCAACTGGTGGACGTGGCCGCGGCTAAGACCCGACATCTCTACTACATAGACACTGAAGATGCCCATCGCTGCACTGCGGCGATGGGCATCGTCGTAGATTGCACTTCCTATGACAAACTTCGTCTCTGCCTTTGGCCGCATCGTGCTGTCCATACTCACGGAAATCGGCCAGATTGTCCAGCTCGTTGGCAATATCATTCGATACTTTCCCCGTGTAGTGAAAGACAGGGGGCTGGTACTCGAACAAATGAAGATCGTTGGGTCCGACTCTCTGCCGCTCGTAATTCTCGTAGGCTCATTTACCGGCGCGATTGCTGCCCTGCAGGCAACGAATCTCTTTGCCAAGTTTAACCTGATCGGTATTGCCCGACCCTTCATTGGCGGCTCTATCGCTACTGTGGTGTTCACCGAGCTTACACCTGTTCTTACAGCTCTGGTTATTGCAGGGCGCGTAGGTGGTGCCATCGCGGCTCAAATTGGAACAATGAAGGTGTCCGAGCAGATAGATGCGCTTGATATGATGGCCATCGATAAATCCCGCTACCTGGGTATGCCACGTGTGATGGCGGCAATTACAATGATGCCCGTATTGGCAATTTTTTCCAATGCCGTTGCCCTTGTGGGCGCGTATGCTCTGACGAGCATAAAGTTTGGATTCAGCATACCAACGTTCTTCCTGTCTATTCAGCAATTCTTCAGTATCGAAGAGATTGCGCGCGGCGTGATCAAGTCATTCGTCTTTGGAGGCTTCACGGCTATAATTGGCTGCCACGTAGGCTTCCAAACAGACGGCGGCGCTGAAGGCGTTGGCAAGTCTACCGTTCGCGCATTTACAATATCCGCCGCCAGTATTCTTGTGATTGATGCACTGTTTGGGATGGTTTTTTAGGAGAAAGTGCGCCAATATGGCGTACTGTATGAAAGTATGGCAGTTTTTCCGGCCAAACATTGCCATCTTTTCACTTGTCGACGAGCCCCCTTACCAATAATTTCGCTGCGCAGTAAATAGTGTTAGCACTCATAAACGAAGAGTGCTAACGATTCGTCACTGCGGACCTCATTCCCGCGCAGTATTCATTTTTTACAACACAAATTCCTTGGAGGAATCCATGAGTCTAACACCGTTGCACGATCGTGTGCTTGTTAAGCCTGCTGAAGCAGAAGAAGTAACAAAGGGCGGCATTATCATCCCTGATACTGCAAAAGAGAAGCCGATGCAGGGTACGATCGTAGCCGTTGGAGCTGGCAAGCAGCTCGAGAGCGGTTCGGTAACACCAATACAGGTGAAGGTAGGCGATAAGGTTCTGTACGGCAAGTACGCCGGGACAGAGATCAGCATTGACGGCGAAGATTATCTGATCATGCGCGAAGCCGACATCTTCGGCATCGTGAAGTAACCTAGCCTTACCACGAACTACGTCAACAACAACACAAGGAATAATAACAATGGCAAGTAAGATCATAACATTCGATGTTGATGCACGTGCTGCGCTCAAGCGTGGTGTCGATCAACTCGCAGATGCAGTGAAGGTAACATTGGGTCCGAAGGGACGCAACGTCGTTATCGACAAGAAGTTTGGCGCACCTACAATTACCAAGGACGGTGTAACTGTTGCCAAGGAAGTAGAACTTGAAGATCCGATCGAGAATCTCGGCGCTTCGATGGTTCGCGAAGTTGCTTCAAAGACGAATGACATCGCTGGTGATGGAACGACAACTGCTACGGTTCTTGCTCAGGCAATCGTAGCTGAAGGCCTGAAGAACGTTACAGCTGGTGCGAACCCAATGGATCTGAAGCGCGGTATCGATTTGGCCGTTGCTGCTATCCATGAAGGTCTTCGCGAGTTGTCACGTCCGGTTCCTGGCAAGAAAGAAATCGCTCAGGTTGGTACGATCTCAGCAAACAACGATTCAACGATTGGCAACCTGATTGCCGATGCGATGGATAAGGTTGGCAAGGATGGCGTAATCACGGTTGAAGAAGCAAAGGGTACTGAAACATCCGTTGATGTTGTTGAAGGTATGCAGTTCGACCGCGGCTATTTGTCGCCGTACTTCGTTACCGATGCAGATACAATGGAATGTGTTCTCGAGAACCCATATATCCTGATCCACGACAAAAAGGTTGGCGCGATCAAGGACCTGCTCCCGGTACTCGAAAAGACAGCACAAGCTGGACGTGCTCTTCTCATCATTGCAGAAGACATCGAAGGCGAAGCACTTGCAACGTTGGTCGTAAACCGTTTGCGCGGTACGCTCAAAATCGCAGCCGTCAAGGCCCCAGGTTTTGGCGATCGTCGCAAGGCCATGCTCGAAGACATTGCCATCCTTACTGGTGGTATGGTTGTGTCGGAAGAAAAGGGCTACAAGCTCGAGAGCACAACACTGCAGCACCTTGGAACAGCAAAGCGCATCGCGATCGACAAGGACAACACAACGATCGTTGAAGGGGCTGGTAGCTCAGATGATATCAAGAAGCGTATCAACGAGATCAAGGCACAGATCGATAAGACAACAAGCGACTACGACCGTGAGAAGCTCCAGGAGCGTCTTGCTAAGCTCTCTGGCGGTGTGGCAGTGTTGAAGATCGGCGCTGCAACAGAAGTTGAGATGAAGGAGAAGAAAGCTCGCGTGGAGGATGCATTGCACGCAACCCGCGCAGCTGTTGAAGAAGGCATTGTACCAGGTGGTGGTGTAGCGTATCTGCGCACGCTGGGCAAGCTCGATGGTCTGACCACAGAGAACAACGACCAGACAACGGGTATCAACATCATCCGTCGCGCTGTCGAAGCTCCAATTCGTCAGATCCTTGACAATGCCGGCCTCGAAGGCTCGGTCATCGTTGCCAAGATCAAGGAAGGTACAGGCACGTTTGGATACAACGCATACTCAGAGAAGTTCGAAGACCTGATCGAAGCAGGTGTTATCGATCCAACGAAGGTTTCTCGCGTTGCTCTTGAAAATGCAGCTTCGGTTGCATCGCTGTTGATCACAACAGAAGCTACAATCGTTGAAAAGCCTGAGAAGAAGGAAGCCGCTCCGCACCCGCACGGTGGCGGAATGGACATGTACTAAGAAACAAGCTGACGTAATCTGCACGCAGGGGCCATACGGTATTGTCCGTCTGGCCCCTGTTCACTTTATTGCACGGCACTTCGCGCGTGCTAAATTCGCCTCATGAACACCTCATCGTGGTATTCGGCAGTGGCCAAAACCACAGCTCGAGTTACAGGCAGACCAGTTGTCTTTGTCGGAGCAGTATTGCTCATTGTTGTATGGCTGGTAACAGGCCCGATGTTCGGTTTTAGCGACACATGGCAATTGGTCATCAACACTGCCACCACAATCTTAACTTTTCTTATGGTGTTCTTGATCCAGAACACACAAAACAGAGATACTGAAGCACTACATCTGAAGCTTGACGAACTTATCCGAGCCACTCAGGGGGCTCACAATGCGCTTCTCGACCTAGAAGAGATGGAAGAAACGCAGCTTGATGAGTTTCGGCAACGGTACGAGGCGCTTGCTAAACAGGCTCGTTCAAACATCGAATCGGGCAGTTCAGATACTGATGCACCTGATGTGTGACGATAGATTCCCGGACACTTTCTAATTTTAAGCTACTGCACTTTAACTCCTCTACTAGTTCACGCCTTTCTCACTAATATCTGATGACGTACTTCGACGCCCACTCGCATCGTCGTTCCTCCGACCCTTCAACAACAACTCTGGTCTGCGTACGCATTTCTGCATCGACAGAGGTATTTGAAACAGATGGAATCTGTACGGTTGGTCTCCATCCATGGGATGTCACCGAAGACTGGCGCGACGTTGTAGACATCGTCGAAGATCTAACGCAAGAAGAGCTGGTTGTTGGCATCGGCGAGGTTGGTCTGGACCGTGCATGTGATGCACCGTGGCAGCACCAGGTTGATGCATTTGAATACACTGCTGATCTGGCTGAGCGTGTGTCGAAGCCACTCGTTATCCATTGTGTAAAGGCCCACGACGAACTACTCCGCGTTCATCGTTTCATTAATCCTGTTCAGCCTTGGGTGCTGCATGGGTTCGTGAAAGGTGCCGATCTGGCCAAGCAATGTCTTGATGCAGGAATGTATCTCTCATTTGGCCCAGCCGTTCTGCGCGAGTCGGCATCACTTGTCGACGCTTTGAAAATGTGTCCGGCAGACAGGCTGCTGATCGAAACTGACGATGAAGACAGGGCTATTCAAGATGTCTATGCTGCCGTTGCAACGTTGCGCGGAATCACCACTCAAGAGCTATGCGCGATCCAGCAGCAGAATTTCGAAACCGTCTTCAAGCGATGACCGATGCGGGATGGACATCCCGCACGCGTCTGATACTTGGTGACGAAGCTGTAGACCAATTCTCATATAAACACGTTCTGGTTGTCGGTCTCGGCGGCGTTGGGTCGTTTGCTGCAGAGTTCATTGCTCGTGCTGGAATCGGTCGCATGACAATCGTTGATGCAGACGTTGTTGATCCCTCCAATCGAAATAGACAGCTTCCCGCTCTTCGCAGCACCGAGGGCAGGTTCAAGACAGAGGTAATGCGGGAGCGGCTGCGTGATATTAATCCCGACCTCCAGCTTACAGTGATCCGAGAATTTGTAACACCTAAAACTGTTGAACGCCTCCTTGCTGGGTCGTTCGATTATGTTGTAGACGCCATTGATTCTCTTGCACCAAAAGTTGCTCTACTTCATGCAGCACATCGGCTAGGTTTTCGGATCGTGAGCAGCATGGGGGCAGGGGGCAAGATGGATCCCACGATGATCCGCGTAGCGGATATTTCGCAGTCGCAGAAATGTCCGCTCGCTCGCTTCGTTCGCAAACGCCTGCACCGTGTGGGTATATACGAGGGTATCACTGCTGTGTACTCACTCGAAGAAACAGAACATGGATCGCTGATGTTTACCGATGGTTCGAACAATAAAAAATCAGCTTTCGGTACCGTGCCATACATACCAGCCGCATTCGGTGGTGCCTGTGCCAGCGTGGTGATTCGCGGCCTTGCTGGACGATTACCGTGAAGCATGTCCATATTGTTGGTTTTGGTATTGCAGGTGCTCTCGTTACGCACGAGCTGCAGCAGCGAGGGGTGGCTGTAACGGCAACGGACATTCTTAATCCAAATAGTTCGTCACTGGTTGCAGCTGGGATGATCACGCCGATTACCGGAAAGCGGCTAAAACCAACATGGCGCGGACCCGAGTTGATGTCACTTGCACATAGCGTATACAACAGCATCGCCGGTGATTCGACGAAACAGGTCTGGAAAAACTGGTCGCTCCGGCGTGTGTTTCGGGAACCACAGATGCATGAGTGGTTTACCCAGCGACATCAACGCGGTGAGTTTGATTACTGGGATGTTCAGGAACTGTGCCCCGGCGTCCACGACGGCGTACAGTATCCGCATGGTGGCTGCATGCACGAGGGCGTGGCTACTGTGAACTTGTCTGAGGTCATCAGCATCATGCGCTCGCGTGTGCAATTGCAACAGGAAGTAGATCCTGGTGCTGAAGCCGTTGTCTGGTGCACAGGATATCAGGCCCTCTATGATGCACGGTGGTCCTGGCTGCCGATCGAACCGTCGAAGGGCGAGATCCTCGATGTTCGTATTCCGGGTCTGCTGCTCGATCATGTGCTGACCAACGGCACGTGGATCCTGCCAACGCCGGATGCAGACGGTGTGCAGCGCGATGGGTATAGAATTGGCGCAACACATGACTGGGATGATCACGATCCGACGCCCACTGACGCGGCTCGCGTGTACCTGCTCGAGCAAGCGCAATCAATGGTCTCGAATAATATCATTGTAACCGGACATCGTGCCGCCATTCGTCCATCGACACAGTTTAAACGCCCACTGGCTGGTAGGCACCCCGAACACAGAGATCAGTATGTCTTTACAGGTCTAGGTACGAAGGGGGCTCTGCAGGGACCTTGGGCCGCGCGTCAGCTGGTGGAACACATGCTCGACGGTAAGACCCTTGATCAAGAAATCGACATCATGCGCTGGTGGGGTAAAGAGAGATGAATAATGCCGTAGACTTCGCGCACATGGTACTCGAGCGTGTAGTTGCCCGCGGAAGTATCGTTATCGATGCAACTCTTGGTAACGGACACGACGCAGAGGCTCTGGCAGGGCTTGTAGGCTCGACTGGTGTGCTCTATGGTTTCGACATCCAGCAGGATGCAGTTCGGGCTACAGCAGACAAACTCAAGAACTATCAACTGCAGCTGCACCTGCTCTGCGTGGGTCATCAACATCTTGCCGCAAACATTGCTCCAGAGCATGTTGGTCATGTATCAGCTGTTGTGTTTAATCTCGGATATCTCCCTGGTGGTGATAAGTCCGTTACAACAGTGGCCGAGACAACCATCGACGGTATTCGGCAGGCACTTGGTGTATTGCGGCCTGGAGGCGTCATAGCTATCGTTGGGTACGGTCATCCCGAGGGTGAATACGAACAGCATGCGTTGCGTCAGCTACTGGGAACACTGCCGCAGCAACAGTATTCGTGTTCGGAGGCGAATTTTCTGAATCAGCGCGGGAATCCTCCCGTAGGGTTTGTTGTTTACAAGCGGATATAACCGGAGTCAGACGATGAAAGCACTACTTGTATCACTTCTTGCAATGATCACCATGAACACCTCTCTGCACGACTACTCAATCAAAACCATTGATGGTGCCGAACAATCCCTTGCCGAGTACAAGGGCAAGGTTGTCCTTGTGGTTAACGTGGCCTCGTTCTGCGGATACACAAAGCAGTACGAGCCCCTTGAGAAGCTCTACGAACAATACAAGAGCAAGGGGCTTGTAGTTCTTGGTTTCCCTGCCAACGACTTTGGTGCTCAAGAGCCCGGCACAAACGACGAGATCAAACAGTTTTGCTCTGCCAAGTTTGGTGTAACATTTCCAATGGCTGCAAAAGTCTCAGTCAAGGGTAGTGCCAAAGCCCCAGTCTATGGATTCCTCACCTCAGGCGGAGGCAACGAGGCACTTGCTGGAGAGATCGGCTGGAACTTTGAGAAGTTTCTCATCGGGAAAGACGGTAAGATCATCGCTCGATATAAGAGTAACGTAGACCCAATGTCTGCAAATGTTGTGGCTGATGTCGAAAAGGCGCTCGCCCAGTAAATCGATTCAGTAAGTTCGCAGCGTATGATCTCTCTGAACACGCTGCTCAATATTCCATGCCGCTTAGTTCTTGCCTCGCAGTCACCGCGTCGCAATGCACTGATGCGGCATGTTGGTTTTTCATTCGACACAGTAGTCCCAAACGTCAACGAGGATGCCGTTCCAACAAGCATGGATCCTGTGTCCTATGTAGAGCATCTAGCAAGGCTTAAGGCTGAGACAGCAACAACGATGATCGACGGTGATGCCATTGTAATCGGCTCTGACACTACGGTTGTTCTCGACGGTGCTGTGCTGAATAAACCGTCGGATGCCAACGATGCACACCGCATGCTGCGTTTGCTCAGTGGCCAAACCCACACAGTATATACTGGGCTTGCACTGATATGTTCGTATAACGGTAGATCATACCAGCGGATTTCTTCGCGTGCAACGCATGTTACCTTCCGTGAGCTCACAGAACAGGAGATACATGCCTATGTGGAATCCGGTTCGCCCCTTGACAAGGCCGGAGCATACGGCATCCAGGATGATTTCGGGGCAATGTTCGTGTACCGCGTTGACGGTTGCTATTACACCATTGTTGGTCTGCCATTGGAGCTTCTCTACACAGAGCTTCGCAACCTTGTAGGGGAGATGTCATGAACCTAGGTCTGTGGTCGCTTGCTGCGGCGTGTTTTTTGCTGGGCGGAATTCCAACTGCATGGATCGCTCGACGGTTGCAGTCCAGAGGAAAGGATCTACGCACAGAAGGATCTGGAAACATCGGCGCGCGCAACCTATGGGACGTAGGGGACAGCAAACTGGTTGCTGTTCTGGTAGGCCTTCTCGATGCACTCAAGGGCGTTGCAGCTGTTCTGATCGCTAGGCAGTTGCATGGTGATTGGTTTGCAGCGGTTGCATGGGCATCTACTGCGGTTGTATTCGGACATAACTATAGTGTGTTCTTGGGCCTTCGCGGTGGCAGGGGGCTGGCAACTGCCGTAGGCGTGTATTCTCTCGTTAATCCGCTTGTGATCATCGTGTGGGGTCTTACGTACCTCACGGGGTACTATGTGATCAGACGGAACATCCATATTGCATGTATGACTGCGATCATTGGATCTACGGGGCTTATCTGGAGTCTGCCCAATAGTGCTCTGCACAATACAATGCAGGTTCCGTGCTGGGATGTAACAGAGTTTAGAATAATGGTTGCTGCTATTGGTCTGGCAATATTCTTGCGTCACATCGAGCCCGTGCGTCAGGCGATTCAGGAAGCCTCTGACGACGATGATATGACTAACGCGTGAAGTACGCCGCAGACATGGTCTGCTATTGACAGCGGTGTTGTTACCACCACGCACCGTGGATGTTGAAGGGACGATATAGTTGTGTTCTCGACTGAACGCAGGCGCTCTGCGATGACTGCAACGGTAGCGCTGGTATCTACCTTGGGGCCACACACAACGAGGCATGCTACAGCTTCGCTTGTAGAGACATGACCAACCGATGCAACATCGATGGCAAGCTGGATATCGCTTGTTGCTTCATGGATTACAACCATGCAGCCACTGCGCGTCTCGATAGAAAGGGCAACATTCTGTTGCAAGATCGGAATAGCTTCGAGGGCGCGTGCTCCCGCAGCGTCCGTATGAATGCACCGGCACGGACGTATCATAGAGACGGCGGTGATAGGTCTGGATAGATCGTCATGCTCCGAAATGACTGTTCCTACTGCTTCGGGTTCAAATGTATTTAACACCCGAACGGGGATGCCCGCCGCAACGGCAGGTGCAACTGTTTCTGGGTGTAGAACTTTGGCACCATAGAGAGCAAGCGTGCGGATGTCTTGAAATGAAATGCTCGGAAGAGGTATCGCAGATGCAACAATGCGCGGATCGCATGTGTAAACCCCACTTACGTCCGTCCAAATATGGATCTCACGTGCATCAAGGCAGCTTCCCAACAACGCTGCTGAGTAGTCCGATCCGCCCCTTCCCAACGTGGTTGGAATCCCGGTTGAGGTTGCACCCACAAACCCCTGCGTCACAACGATGGTATTCCCCGCTAGAAGCGGTTGGAGTACCTCATTCGAAGCGGACTGGGTACGCTCGGCATCAACTATGGCAGACTGAAAACTATCATCTGTAACAATGCATCTGCGAGCATCAACCCATGCTGCGTTAACACCACTTTGGGTAAGGAACAGTGCAAACAACGTTGTACTTAACAGTTCGCCATAGCCTGCAATCGCATCATACGTCTGAGATGTACACTCGCCGAGAATGGCAGTTGCCTCGAGGTGTTGACGGCACTCGTCAAGGAGCACCTCTGTAGAGTTCGCAGGGATGTTGAGATCGCGTGCAATGTCTACGTGATGTTGCGCAAGTTCGGCAAACGCAGATTCGTAGTCGCGGCCGTTGGCAGCCATGCTGGCTAGCGAAAGAAGGGCACTAGTAGTGCCTGAAGTAGCAGAAAGCACAACAACAACACCGCTGTGCTGTTTCTCTTGTGCGATAACGATATCTGCAACCTGCCGAAGTGCATCGGCATTACGAACAGACGTGCCGCCGAACTTCATTACGATCATGTCTTACCCTACATCAAAAAACGATGAAAGGTGCTCTGCCTTTGGAACATGCACGATGATTCTGTCTGCAACGAGCGAAGCAATAGCTTGCTTTGCCCTCTGCAGGTCTACACCGCGCAGGTAGGCAAAGTGCCAGATGTCCATGGGGCCTGTCGACATTTCAACTGTTAGCGCCTGCTCAACGGTCATCGTTCCGCCGGCAAGAAAACGGTCTCGCACTGCCGAGACAAAATCGGTAGACTCTTTTTCGAGCAGCATATCGGGGGTAAAGTAGTAGTTGTCCTCAACCTGCAGATCGCAGATCAGAAACGCCCCTTTTCCGCCACCTCCAGCGAAGTCCTGTAGGTAGCTTAACGAAATCAGATAGGGGGCATCTGGTTCGCCCTCCCACAGGTCATTCCAGACAGCAGGCTCGGCCTTGCGCAGCCACTCCTGAAATGCTACCTCGTGTTCGGGCAGACGCATGAGCGACCTGCTACCGTACAGTGATGCAATCTCTGCCGCGTCCTCGGTGGACATGGCCGTTAACATGTCGGTCGAGAATGTGAGGTAGCCGTGCTGCTCAAGGGTCTGTTGACAGTATCCAGCGAGATCTTCAATCATGCCTTGGGCTGTCCCTTCTGGCGCTGCAGTACCCACATCCCTAATGCTCCAAGTCCGAGCAGTGTAGTAGCAATGTTCGAAGCTAAACTGATGGTGCGACCTGTCTCAAATGCAGGGCTCTGGTATCGGAACTCAACCGTGTGCGTGCCAGGAGGCACCACCACTCCGCGGAGCAAGAAGTTCGTTTTTACCATTGGCACTTCGATGCCGTCTAGGTAGGCATGCCATTCATCGTAATACACTTCACTTACAACCATCAGCTGCTTGGCTGATGTGGTGGCCTTGATCGTAAGCGTTTGATTTCCGTGGCCTACAACGCGTGCAGTGGATGTTGAATCTGCGCCGCACGACTGCATACCGTCAAATGCTTCCTCAACCAGTGCAGTCGTACGAGGATTAAATGCGCCGTCGCGCATTTGTTCGAGCAATGCTCGCTTGTTTGCCTGCACCCGAATAGAGTCAACAAACCAGGCCCGTGGCAAAACCTCTTCATTCGCATAAACGAGAAGCTGCGTCTCTGAAGAACGGAACGCCGGTTCAACGCCCTGATAGAGCGGTCGGTCTGAGATGATATACTTTACGTTCAGAAGATTCCATAGAAATGGATTGAGCACTGCAGAATTGCCTGGTGCCGGACTCTGCCCTGGCCCCGGTCCTGCAACGTCGAGCATGTCTTGATATACCCGCAGCTTTGCAGATGAATATCCTGACACGCTCTCGATGAAGTGATAGGCCCACCAGTTTGCAGGGAAGGCGTTCGAGAGGTCGCAGACGCGGAACTTGGAATCATCGGCCTTGAGGAACGATACCACATCATTCGAGGCGAAGACATTAGCTTCGGGCGATCCCTGTTTTGGATCGTATGGACGTTTATCAACGCGCCATAGATCAACGACGGTTACCACAAGGAAGATCATTACAGCCATCTGCGGCTTAAGTATCCCTCGTGAAGTGACGAATACTAGTCCGCCAGCCACGAGCAGATAAAACACAGCCGCCATAGCATCAGCATGCATTTCGTTGTACACAATGTCGAGAAACTGTTCAGAAACAGACGCGCCTGCCTGGCCCCCTTGCTTCGCAACAAGGGCCGTGTTTACCTGTTCCTTGTAATCTGCTTCGTCTGTAGCGAAGAGAAAAACTACTGCCGAAACAGCTGCAGTAAGACCAAGTACGATTAGTCCACGCTTGCGCGCAGCAGCGGAGTTCTCCTGTGCCCATGCACCAATTGCAGCCAATCCATAGCCAGCAGCAACAGGAAGCGCAAACTGGAGCAGGCAGAGCGCCATAGATGGAGCACGGAATTTGTTGAATGCCGGAACGGCGTTGTAGAAAATGTCGTAGAGAACAGGGAAGTTCTTACCAAAGGAAAGCAGCAGAGAGAATGCACTTACTGCTGTAAGAAAGATCACGAACGGATCCTTGCGGTAGTTCCACATGCCGATGAGGCCGAGCACCACAACGGCCACACCCATGTAGTTCGCGGCGTCGGTAAAGGGCATCTGACCCCAATACAAATTGCCACGCTGAGCTGGAGCAGATCTACTGGTCTTGATAGCCGTGTTGCCAAAGCCGTAGTAATTCGGAACAAGGAATGTGGCCATCTCTCCGGGAGAAAACGACCAGTTCGTTGCATACTCATAATCATTACCACCAGTCTGGTCCTGTGCATTCTTTGAAGATTGAACAAGTGGCGCAGAGCCGCGGGTAGACTCAGGAGTATACTCACGTGTTGAGAGAAACATGTCGGCATGAGAGCCAAGGGCTATCGTGGCAGCTAGAGCAAGACCTCCGCCTGCTTTGAGCACATCCATCCAGCCTTCTTTGGTGATCAATCGCGTAATGAGTTCCACCAGCATATAGAGAGCCGTGCCGCAGCCGATGTAGAACATCATCTGCGGGTGCGTTGCAGAGACGAGAACAATTAGCGGTAAGGTTAACAGAAAGAGGTTGGCAAGGTTGAACTTCTCCCGTAGGCGCTCGAGCGCAAGAAGGATCCACGGAAGTGTGGCCATCGAAACCGGTTTGGTGCTGTGGCCAATCATTATCCATACAACTACAAAGGTGCTGAAGACCGCTGCAAGTGCTGAGAATACGCCGATAAGCTTATGCAGCCCCTTTACACGCGCCAGCGTGTAGACGCCCCAGCCGTACATCACGTACCAAAGAGCGAGGCGAGCAGTGTCATTGTTGAACAAATCGCCCATGGCTCGCGGAAATGAAAAGATAAACTGTCCTACAAAGTCCCACGTGCGGTCTCCTGCGGCAAGGAATGAGGCCAGCGATGGCATGCCACCAAAGATGTATGGCACCCACAGCGGGAATTCGCCGGTGTTCTTGGCCTGCTCGAGGTAGGGGACGAATGAGTAGAAGGCGACGTTATCGCCACCGCTCATAAAGTTCTTCCCGCCAAAGAGCGCATCTGCAAAGAATGCGATCACCGACACGAGAATCGATGCATACGCCAGCACGTCTCCGTACTTCGTAAACACCGATACTGATTGCTTTGTAGCCATTGCTGTACTTCCCTTTGTTTGGCATGAAATCGAAGAACAAAAGTACGTATGTTGGCGGTATGGAAAATCTGCAGGTTCGCACAACGCCGCTCTCGATTGACGATGCATTGCACCTACTTCGTAGAGCCACATTACATCCAACCTACAAGGCTGCAAAAGCACTCGTGGGCAAATCGCCTTCAGAAGCTGTATCGAGCTTGCTGGCTGCTCCCACGCCGCCTCTTTCAGACTTGCCATGGGCGCAGTCAACTCCGAACTACCAAGACTTCGCGGCCAATGCACGGCTCTGGCCAGAGATGCAGCAATGGTGGATGTCGCGTGTGCTCACAGTTCCTCATGTTCATGAGAAGCTCGTCATGTTATGGCACAACGTGTTCACATCTGATTACATCACGGTGTACATCGCCCAGTGGCTCCTGAACCAACACAAGCTCCTTCGAAGCAACGCCACGAACTATGCAGTTCTTGCAGAAAAGATCGTCGGTGATCCGGCAATGCTGCGCTACCTCAATGGGGAGCTCAGTGTAAAGGGGCGCCCAAACGAGAACTTTGCTCGAGAGTGGTTTGAGCTTTTCACGCTGGGCATCGGCAATTACACAGAAATGGACATTCTAGATGCTGCACGTGCATTTACGGGCTGGCGCATCAATGGTGTGCAGGGTGTATACTCCAAGCAGCTGGCAGATACTGGAACAAAGACAATACTTGGCAAAACGGGTGCATGGGATTGGCAGGATGTTGTGCGGATTACGCTGGAGTCTGATGCCTGCTCACGGTACGTTGCGAGGCGTATTGTAAAGCAATTCGTTGAATTCTATCCAAGCGATGAAGTAGTTGCAAGTGTACAAAGGATCGTGCGTGATGCGAACTATGACATGAACATCATTCTGCAGGCCTTGCTATCGTCTGAGTATTTCTATTCTGCCAGTGTTCGTGGTGCTCTCATTAAGAGCCCAGCCGAATTGGTCGTTGGCCTTGCTGCATTGCTCGGCGCATTACAGGTGCACCCAACGTACTGCGTCGGCGCAATGACAAAACTCACGCAGGAGCCGTTCTATCCTCCTACTGTTGAAGGGTGGAAGGGGCACCACGCATGGATCACGAGCTCTACCTTCCCGCAGAGACAGCGTTTTGCCGAAGCGTTCATTGATGGACGTCAAGCTGGAAGCTCTTCAAAGTTGCTCGATGTCGATGGTAAGAACTACACGCCGGATGTCTTGTCGATGATACGGCAGCTGCCCGATGCCGATGATGCGACGAAACTCGTAGCACACGTAGCATCACTGATGCTTGCTGTGCCAGTGACACAAAAGCAGTTAGATGTCCTCCTCGAGATCATGCTTGCCGGTGCTCAGGTCTACGAGTGGAATGTTGATTCTCCTTCGGCGCCACAGCGTATCAAATTCCTTCTGCAGGCCATCGTTCGTATGCCAGAATATCAGTTGATGTAAGGAGCACAGACATGAAAAGACGATCATTTCTTCGTAAAGCTGGTATCGCTGGTGCTGCTGTATCAACATTGCCAACACTTATCGATTCCTTTACTGTTCAGGCATTGGCAGGGGGCGACCCACGATTGCACGCCATGTTGGAGGAGCAGGACAGAATACTTGTATTGATCCAGCTTTTTGGTGGTAATGATGGACTCAACACGGTTGTGCCTATCAACAATCCGCAGTACTACGAGGGTAGACCCACGATCGCTATCCCGAAGAGTAAAACCCTACGTATCAACGATGAGCTTGGCTGGCATCCTTCTATGAAGGGATTCCGTAGCCTATACGATCAAGGTCAGCTGGCAGTCGTGCAGGGAGTGTCATACCCTAATCCAGACAGATCACACTTTCGAGGCACTGACATTTGGCTAACAGCCACCGATGCCGACGTGCTAGGTTCAACCGGATGGGTTGGCAGATACCTCCAAACACTTGCTCCCGGCTATCCAACCGAGCTTCCAGCACACCCTCTGGCTATCCAGATTGGTACACAAACATCATTGGGTCTGCTCGGTTCTGCTGGTACGATGGGGATCAGTTTCCGAGACCCAGAAGAGTTCTATCGGCTTGTCAATGGTGGCGGTGGTGCGGGAGATGTTCCAAGTAGCGACCAGACAGATACTGCATCGGGACGTGAGATAGCGTTTATGCGCAACATCGCAAAGAGTGCAGACGTTTATGCTCAAGTTGTAAAGCAGGCCAATGACAAGGCAGGCGCCACGGTGGCTGACTTCCCATCGACAGATCTTGCAGGTAAGCTCAAGGTTGTTTCGCAACTGATTGCAGGTGGACTCAAGACCCGCGTCTATCTCGTGTCGTGGGCTGCTGCAAGTTTTGATACACATGCAAATCAGACGCTTACTACCGACCCAACTCTAGGAGTTCATGCAAACCTCCTGACGGAGCTCAGTGAAGCGGTCGCTGCGTTTATGGGCGAACTCAAAGCTAAAGGTCTGCAGGATCGTGTCTCTGGCATGACGTTTTCCGAGTTCGGACGCCGTGTTGCAGAGAATGGTAGCACCGGAACCGACCACGGAACAGCGGCGCCGCTTTTCGTCTTTGGTTCTCAGGTTAAGGGAGGTGTGTATGGTTCCAATCCAAACCTACTAGACCTCGATGCCATCGGTGATCTAAAGATGCAGTATGACTATCGTGATGTTTATGCGAGCGTGCTCCTGCAGTGGTTCGGTGTTGCAAATACCAGTGCCCAGCAGCTACTCTATAAGGATTTCAGTGCGACTGCACCATCGCTTTTCACGCAGATGCCAACGTCTGTCGGTGAGCGGCATGCTCAAAGGCAACGATTCCTCACCGTATCGCCCAATCCAGCCTCTGATATAGTGGCTGTTCGCGCCAATGTCACAGAAGGCAATGCGCCAACACTCACCCTGCGTGATATGCGTGGCGGCCTTTGTGCAACAACTGTCGTTGATGGCTGGACCGGAGTTGGTAGCTTCGATGTCTCTCATCTATCCGAGGGCCTGTACACCATAACACTCGAAGACGGTAGGTCGGTAACCCACACATTTGTTAATGTCTCTCGATAAGTCGCCACTTATGATCTCACGACGCATTCTTTCGTTAGCATTGTTCGTTGTTGCCTGCTGTTCATTCAGCTTGCTGGATGCCCAGCCCCTTGCGAATCCATATCCATTCTGGTATGCTGATTCCACGAACATAGATCCCTTGCTTACCCGTAATGCAAATGCAGAAAAGGCTGGAAGCAAGGGGCGAGTGCTGCTTAAAGACGGACACCTTGCATTTGCCGACGGATCACGGTTTCGGATCGTAGGGACCACACTTCAATGGCTGTCGGCGTTCCCGGATAGTGCCAGTGCAGTGCAGCTTGCCCGCAGGATGGGTTCGATGGGGATCAACTGCGTCAGATTCAACACGCTTGACATAAGTGCATGGGCGGCGCTGGGCATATTTGATGCTAACGAGACAAAAACCCTAGGCGGTGGTTTGAGTGCCGGACAGATGATGCGGCTGGACTGGTTAACACATCAACTGCGTGAGAACGGCATCTACTATGTATTCAGCTTCCAATCTACATGGACGCCCAAGCCAGATGATGGTGTTATCCAGCCCGACTCAGCAAGCTGGGGCGCGCGTGTTCCGTCCATTTTCAATCCAGTGATTCAGCAGATTCAGCGCAATATTATCCGCGCACTTCTTGAACATGTAAACACATTTACGGGGCTAGCATACAAGGACGATCCCGCTGTTGCATTTATCGTGGCTGCTGAGGATGCTTCGTTAACGGCCCACTGGCTGTATACGCAGGATGTCGTGCGCCCGAATCAATATGGCCAAGCCAATACTGGCTCTCAGCATGTCAAGCTCATCGATTCATTATGGCAGAGCTGGTTGCAGAAGAAGTATGGTACGGACCAAGCACTGCAAGCTGCATGGAGCACGAAGGCAACAAGTCCAAGCAATGTCCTTGTGAACGGCAATTTCGAGGACCCCTTTAGCACCGTATGGCAGTTCTTTGTCAATTCGAACGACGGAGCACAGGCACTGATGCAGTTTAGCGACGCCGAAAAGCACGAGGGAGCATCTTGCGCACGGATCCGCATTAATAGCCTAGACAAGTCACGATTGGCATATGGATTGAATCTCAACCAGAAGATTCCGATCATGCGGCGTCTACAGACATACCAATTCTCCTTCTGGGCCAAGACTACTGCGCAGCGGGCAAAACGTTCGATGGCACTATACATTTACAATGGAACGGCGCCGTATAATTCGTACGGACTGCAGACGGAAGTGCAGCTAACGTCGGCTTGGCAGAAGTATGACTTCACGTTTACGTCTACGGCCACGGATACCACTACGGCATACGTCGGCTTCCTTATGGGCGCGGATTCAGGTGATGTTTTTATCGACGATGTGCAGTTCCGCGAGGCTGCCGTGCCTGGTCTAACGTCTGGCGAGAGCATCAGCAAGCGCAATGTTAAACTATCGCAAATGCTGGATGCATCGATCACTCCCGAGCGCGCAAAGGCCAACGCAGCTTTTCTGCATGAGCAATTGACCTCGATGTTTACTGGCATTCGCAGGCTTGTGCGAGACACTGTTAAGTCTCAAGTACTGATGTGTCCATCGCATCGTTTCCTGAGTTACTTCGATATGGCGGCAGCGAAAGATTATGAAATCTTCGCAAGCGCCGAGTGGAGGACGAGCTCAGGCTCAATGCTTGACGAGCTCTACGGTGGAACGCTAACGTCGCATGCGCAGGTGCGTCCAGAGGGTAAGGCCTTTGTGATCTCCCACCTGAGCTACCAGTTCCCACGCCCCTTCCAGAGCGAAATGATGTCGGTGCTGCCTGCATACAGTGGCATGCAAGACTGGGACGGAGTTTTCTTCAGCATGTACTCTGAGAATATGCGTGCAGGGGGCAATCGTATCGATTCGAACAACTACTGGGTGCTTTTGAATAAGCCGAATGTGCTGTCGATGTTCCCATGGACATCTACTCTTATTCGGAATGGTGCGGTAGAGCCTTCAGCAAAGCAGATTGTGATCAAGCACACCCGAGAGTCTGTCGAGGTTCCGTCGTTGCACGTTTTGAACAATTACAGCCTTGGCATGAGCCCTGACTCTCGGATGCCAGTATTCCGTCGTGTTGCCGTGGATTTGAATCCAACAACAGAGGAATCATTCATGCCGCATCTCGACATCTCGGCACTGGCAGGCGATATTGATCTTGCGGCCCTTGACGCTGAGAATGAGCAGATCTTCTGGGATGCAACAAAGGGTCAGATGCGCATTGCAACGCCTACACACGAAGCGGTCATGGGTAGGCTCGAGGGTCAGATCGTAACAGCTGGTCGTTTGACAGCTGAACAGACAACAACTGGCAAGCACGCACTTGTTGCCATGCATTCGCTTACCGATAAGCCACTTGCAACTTCCGATCAAGCCTTGCTCACGATAAGTACTCGTGCGGCCAATGAGGGTGCAGTATTCAACGCAGACAACAGCGATTTCGTGCAATGGGGCAAGGGTAACATTCACATGGAGGGAGTCGGTATGCGTGTTACGATTGCCTCGCCACAATACGACTCGCTTACCATTATCCCACTGTCGCAAAGTGGACAGCCCCTTGCCGGTCTGCAACCAATCGGTGTGACACGTCGCGCTGGTAATAAGTTCACGGCATTGATCGATACGAAAACATATAACACACCATGGTACAAACTTGTCTTTGGCGTTACGACAAATGTTGCCGAGGATAAGGCACGGCATGGAATCGTGGTACTCTCCCAACCTGTGTACGATGGTGTGCTTCGTATGAGCATGCCAGACGGCGCCATCATTTCGCATATCGTAGATGTTCAGGGTGAGAAAGCCCAGATTTCGCAGACACGTGACTCGGTTCTTGACGTCTCGGCGCTTGTGCCGGGTGTTTACTTCGCGGTCGTTACGCTTGCAGATGGATTAGCGGTATCTCTTCCGTTCGTTGTCCACGAAAAGTGATGTACCATCGTCCCGATACCTTTGTATCACTTGGCCAAGCATCACAATGAGAATCTTCCTGTCGGCAGTCGCAACACTGGTTGCGCTCTCTGTACTGGGTTGTTCCGACGACATCGTCATCCCAGAACCAAACTTCGTTCTCGAATCTGGATTGATCAGCCCAGTTCTCGTTCAAGCAAACAAGCCGTCGGACAAGGTAGAGAAGGGCGAAACTGTTGTTGGGCTGAGTGTCCGCAGGGTGCGTGTGCTGGTTTCACGCATCATCCTGCATAACGATGCGGATTCATCAGGCACAGATGACCGCACCGTGAAGACAGGTCCGTTTATCTATGAAGCAGACAGTCTCGGTACACGTGTGATCTCGAGTGTGAATGTTACACCGGGTACCTATGACAGACTGAAGTTTGAAGTGCACCGATTTAGCAGTAGTGAAGTCCCGGCATTCGAGAGAGATGCTGCCTACACGGACTTTGTTACGGGTGATCGATACTCCGTTATCATCGAGGGCTTTGTGATTCGCAAGAATGGATCGGCCCCTTTCACATTTAAGAGCAACGTAACGTCCAATATCAAGCTGGAGTATTCGCCAGCTCTTCTGATCGGCTCTACGGGTGTTACGTCCTCGACATTGAAGTTTGATGTTGCTACTGCATTCAAAGATGGGGCGGACATTTTTGATCCAGATGACGAGAAGAATCGTTCTGAGATCGAAAATGGCATCAAGGAAGCATTTCGAGCTAACCGCTAGTCCATGAACAGGTAGGGGCGCCATGTGTCCTCTACCTTTCCCAGGTTGTGCTTTAGGAACAACACATGGTGTGGCTTCTTTGGAGGCGCTAACAATCGCATGTCTGCTTCGTCGGGAGTGCGATTTCCCTTTCTGTTATTGCAGCGGATACAGGCCGTGGTGAGGTTCTCCCACGTGTCATTGCCGCCCCTTGATCTTGGGATCACGTGATCAACCGTTAGTGGCGGATGCTGAGTGCCGCAGTACTGACATCTCATGCCGTCGCGTCGAAAGATGTTCTTGCGTGATAACTCAATCTTGCGAAACGGAACTCGAAGGTATGCGCACAGGCGAATGACAGAAGGGAACGGATAGTTGCTGCGCACGGTGCGGATTACCTGTGACGTGCGCTGCTCCACGATTTCGGCCTTTGTAAGAAAAAGGAGCATCAGTGCTTTCTTGGCACTGCAGACGCTGATCGGCTCGTAGGACTGGTTGAGGATGAGAACTTTCGCGTTGAGCGACGAGCCGGAAGAGGTCTCTTGCGGACCCTGCTGCAATGGGGCTCTTTGTTGATGTCTCTTACTGAAGGCAATTCTCCTGTGGTGAAAATAGTGCACATCAAGTATTTTCGCACGCACTTTTCGCACTGATTACACGGAACTATCCATGGCAACCAAGAAGGCTATTCTTGCCCTTGAAAACGGGCTTACCATTGAGGGGGAGGCCATTGGAGCCATCGGGGCGGAATCGTCCGGAGAGCTGGTGTTTAACACCGCCATGATGGGGTATCAGGAGGTTCTGACAGATCCCTCGTATACTGGCCAGATTGTTACGTTTACCTACCCGCACATTGGGAATTACGGTGTTAACCCCGAAGACGTGGAGTCCGACAAGATTCAAGCTGCAGGTCTTGTGGTGCACGAACTCTCGCCCGTTGTCTCGAACTACCGTTCGAACAGATCATTGCAGTCCTACCTCGAAGACTCCGGCGTGGCTGGCATACAGGGTGTAGACACACGCATGATCGTGCGAGTTCTGCGGTCGGAAGGGGCTATGCGCTCGATCATAGCACATGGAGACAACCTTGATGCCCGCGAGCTCATAGAGCGTGCTAAAGCGCTGCCCTCCATGAACGGCCTTGATCTTACCCCATTGGTAACCACACAAGCCCCATATCGTTGGCAGGGGGCTGCTGATGCAGAGTGGGATTACCGGCCCGAAGCCGGGGGTACCGGAACTCGAAAGAACGTTGTTGCCATGGACTTTGGCGTAAAGAAGAACATCCTGCGCCGCCTGCACCATCACGGCTGCGATGTAACCGTGGTACCTGCAACTACATCTGCTGCCGAAATCCTTGCGATGAATCCCGACGGTGTCTTCCTCAGCAACGGACCAGGAGACCCAGCCGCTGTAACCACAGCTATTACGACGGTCAAGGATCTCCTCGGAAAGAAGCCGATTTTCGGCATCTGTCTCGGGCATCAGATCTTGTCGCTTGCTGTAGGTGCTTCTACGTACAAAATGAAGTTCGGGCATCGTGGTGCCAACCATCCGGTAAAGAATCTGCGCACGGGTGCGATCGAGATTACATCGCAGAATCATGGATTCGCGGTGGATCCTAGCACATTGCCAGCGAATGCCGAGATGACGCACGTTAATCTCAACGATCAAACCTGTGCGGGAATTGCCCTCAAGGACGTACCGGCCTTTGCGGTCCAGTACCATCCTGAGGCCAGTCCGGGTCCGCACGACTCAGATTATCTCTTCGATGAGTTCATTGCATTGATGTAGCATTTGCACAGGTCATACCCGACCCCTATCTTTGCGGGCTCTAAAGCCGGGCAGATACTCAAGCGGCCAACGAGGGCAGACTGTAAATCTGCTGACTTATGTCTACGGAGGTTCGAATCCTTCTCTGCCCACCATGCAGGTGATGTTGTACATCAGGTGCATCGACAACATATGCGGGAGTAACTCAGTTGGTAGAGTCACAGCCT
>JBIJAX010000092.1:0-3137 GCA_044345485.1 Kapaibacterium sp. (SeqCode) | reverse complement strand
TAACAGCTGCACGCGCATACCCATTAAGGCTATAATACTGGTCGTACGCGAACACAATACTCGAGGCAATTCCTACAGCGAATGGGGCTTGCGTCGATGGTGGTTCAATTGCCATCTTACGTACGAATGTATACGAATCGGATGGTCCAGATGCCGTAACAGTTGCTGCGACAGGTTCATTCTGTTCCTGCAAATGACGCAAGAAGACGTCAGTGCTAAATCCGCCCTGCGACCATCCGTGAAGGAAGAGCTTGCCGTGCGAGATATTGTTCTGCTTAAGAAACTCTTTTGATGCTTTAAGCATGTCGGAACACGCCTGCACCGTACTATTCATGATACAGTACGAATTAGGGAGGTCCGATCCAGGAGTTACACCAAAGTAGTCGGCCATAATCACGATGTAGCCCTGCGATGCAAACTGTGACAGCACAAACTGGGTTTCCATGGAGCCATCTGGATATGTTGGGCTCCACTCGTGAGACCACACCGTGCCGTGCTGATAACTGAGAAGAGGTGCTCCTGGCTGCACATCATCCGGGATTGCAACCAATCCGTACGCTGTAACAGCCTTGTTATTCATCTCTGGCACCACGGATGAATACGCAATTTTATAGAGCTTTACACCCTTTTGTGCACCCTCCAGCTGACTGCGAAACCCCGATGCCGGCATTGTACCGTTGGTTAAGAATACGTCGAGGACGCTATCTACAATTGCCTGTACTCGGCCCTTGCTGTAGTATCCAATTGTATCAACTCCTACGAGCCTGCCGGTTGTTGCTGGGACAACTGGAGAGTCAGAAGTACACGATGACCCCATGATGCATGCAGCAAGGACCAACGTGAGCGAAAAGAACGCGCGAAAGTTGTTCATATGCCTATCGATAGATATTGTGAAGACCGACAAATATATCACCTCGTGACTGGTCGTGATACATGCTTGTTTATCATTCCAAAGCCCACAATCCCTGCTCCAGCGCTAACAGTATATCCCGTATTTTACCACCCAAACCCATCAAACAATGGTCCAGGCGTAACCATGAACATTTCACGTGCACATCTCCTAACACGCATTTTCAGCATCGGTCTGCTGTGTTTAGCAGTCTTCTCAACGGGGTGCGGCCCGGAGTCCACACCCATAGTGCCAGCCGACCCAGGTCTCCTCATTAGCCATGAACTTGTTTCAACATATGGCGATGCGGAGTTTGAGCTCGTAAGGACATTGGAGCTAGATACGTTTTCTACAGATGCCCAAATGAACGCTGGCGACTTTCGCGGCGGTCTTGCAAGCACCTACAAGAAGGTGGCACTCTATCGTGTAGCGTACGAAACCATCATTCCCGAGCTTGGCAATCAAAAAGTTCTCGCCTATGGTCTTGTGGCGATTCCCGAGGGAGCAACTAATGGAGCTCCAGTTCTTTCGTTTCAGCACGGCACTGCATTTAGCAGAGGCGATGCCCCAACCAACTTCAAGGGCCATATGGAGACAAAGCTGGCGCTTCTCCAGTTCGCATCGCAGGGATACATTGTAGTTGCTGCAGACTATGTCGGCAACGGTCCTTACAGCTCGGAGCCGAACACCTACTTTGTGAAGGGGGTCTCGGAGCAGGCAATGTTTGACATGCACACGGCCTCCATGTCATTCCTCAAGAAGTTAAACCTCACACCCGGCAAACTCTTCCTTCTTGGGTGGTCGCAGGGTGGGTATAACACGCTGTTGCACTTCCGAAAGCTTGAGCGAAGCGGGATTGAGGTTGCCGGTGTAGCAACAGCATCTGGTCCGGGTGATCCAGCACGGGGTGTGATCCGCAGCTTGTTTGCACGACGTGATTTCGATGCACCATATTCTGCAGCAGCTACAACCAACATGATGTTTGCATACGAGAACTACTACAAGATTGCCAATTGCACAAAGCTGTTTATCAGACCAGAGAAGTATCAATTGGCCAAAGACTTCTATGATTTCAAGATCTCATTTTATGATTATCTCGCTGGCGGTGGCATGAACATTGACAGTGTCTACACGCCGGAGTTTTTTGAAACAGCAAAAACACTATCACACCCGTTCTGGGATCTCTATTCCCAGGCTGAATGCTATAGGTGGCTTAGCAAGGCACCATTACGTCAGTACTACAGTGGTAGGGACGAAGTTGTGCCAGCAGATCTCGGCAAGCTTGCCGTTGATTACCAAACCAGCATTGGCAAGACAAATGCAACCAGCCACGACGCTGGTCCAAATGCAGATCATCGCTGCGTGTATGTGCACACACTGATCGATGCCAAAGCATGGTTCGACAGCATGAAATGAGAAAACACGACTTCTGCACTAACTAATCAACACCGTAGGATAGGTCAAGCACTATGATCAACGTTTTACTCTCATGTCTCAACACACGCATCCGCAGCTTCTGCCTCGTTGCTGGCACTTTGTTCTTGTTTGGCTGCGGCTCAGAGTCGAATCCCATTGCACCTGCAGATCCTGGTCTGCTCATAAGTCATGAGCTAATCACGACATATGAGAGTCAGGATTTTGAGAGAGTCAAGTCAATCGTGCTGGACTCATTCTTTATTGGTGCGCAGATGAACGCCAGCGACTTTCGTGGCAAACTTGTCAGCACATTTGGTAAGGTGTCCATGTATCGCGTGGCCTATGAGACCATGATACCTGAGCTCGGGAATCAGAAGGTAATTGCTTATGGTCTCGTGGCGATTCCCGAGGGGGCTACAAACGGAACGCCGATCCTTTCGTATCAGCATGGTACGACGTTCACCAAGGAAGAAGCCCCGTCGAACTTTCAGCGGCATATGGAAACCAAACTGGCTCTTCTCCAGTTCGCATCACAGGGCTACATCGTTGTTGCAGCGGACTACATCGGTAATGGTCCGTTAAGCCCCCAACCAAATACCTTCTTTGTAAAGGGGGCCTTGGAGCAGGCAATGTTTGATATGCATACTGCTTCCTTGGCATTTCTCAAGAAGATGAGTATTACGCCCGGCAAGCTCTTCCTTCTGGGATGGTCGCAAGGCGGATACAACACGCTATTGCATTTCCGCAAACTCGAACGAAGCAATGTACCGGTTGCGGGTGTTGCAACTGCATCTGGACCTGGCGACCCAGTTCGAGGGGTAATGCGGAGCTT
>JBIJAX010000024.1:0-33808 GCA_044345485.1 Kapaibacterium sp. (SeqCode) | reverse complement strand
ACCAGTTCCTTATACAGACGTATTCGATGCGCGTTGGACAATCCCAACACGTAACGGTATCACCCGTAACATTCACCCATACTCGAACACTCCAGGTGAGTCGATCTTCCAAGGTCGTTTCCAAGCTGGTGGCGAAAACGGTGTGAGCTCATCATACTACCCTGTTAAGCTTTCATGGTGCCGTACGCAGATTCCAGCACGTGATGCACAGAACCCAGGTTCTTACTACATCCGTGATGATCAATCAAATGGTAGTCTGTTTGCATTCGACATGAAGACTGGTCAAGGTCGTTCAATAGCAGCAGTTCAGCATCGTGTATCAGCTGCAAATGATTGTGACACACTCGTGATCACATCGACAGCAATCGAAGGTTTCATCATCGTGTACGACTTCACAACAGATGTTGAAAACGGTGAAGAAACACCTTCGACACTCGCGATCACAGGCGCAGCACCGAATCCGTTTACAACATCTACTCTTGTGAACTTCACAGTTCCAACAACATCGAAGGTTTCGGTTGAGATCTATGATGCAATTGGTAATCGCGTAGTTACACTTGCAAACGATGTCTTCAACCCTGGCTCGCACTCGGTTGAATGGAACGGCGCTGCAAACGGTGTTGCATTGTCTAACGGCATCTACACTGTCCGCGTGTCGGATGGAGCGAATACAACATCACAGCAGATCGTATTCGTACGCTAACGCTTATCTACAGGGCCGGTTTTCGGACCGGCCCTATTTAAACCGATTAAAAAACAGTGAAAACTTTTGGAGTATTTATGAAGAAACAGGTATTGATTGCCTCGGCGATTGTACTCTGTTCATTCGCGATCGGTGCAGTAGAGGGCGTGGCACAGCAGATCTTTAACCAGTTCCGCCAGCCAAAGCTCGTAGTCGGTCTCCCATATCGGGATATTGATGCCTGCCCTACATCGAGCCTGAACAAGACGATCATTCCTCCGTCGCAGTTCACACTTCCTCCGACGTATGTAAACGATCTTGACGATGGTTACGCATACATCCAGTTTCCAAATGGTGAAACGTATAACTACAACGGCCGTCTCTATAGTGGCGTGTACGTTAGTATCAACGGCTTTTTGACATTTGACAACACAAAGTTGGTTCCTGCAAAGCAGCCGATCGGCTTGTTTATCAATTCTTCGTCATATCCTGACAACGTTGTATCACCTTATTGGGGTGATCACCGTTTCCGCACAGCTACCGATATTGCTCAAGGTTACATGCCTTCGCAAATTTCATGGGTAGTTGATGTTGATCGTGATGAAAACTGCGATACAGTAAAGCCAGTTCGTCGTTGCGTGATCGTTCAGTGGAAGAACCTGAACATCAATGCAGCAAACATCAATTCTAGCGTTGGCAATTTCCAGGCTCGTTTGTACCTGGGTGGTCAACCAAAAAACAACCAGGGCGAAATCGAATTTGCCTACGGTCAAGTTGGTGGAAACCCTTACACAAACAACACAACAGTTGTAACCCGCGGTGCCACAGTAGGTATCAAGGGTGATGGTGGCTTCCCAGGCTTCCTTTCAGATTTCTGGAATGGTCTGGTTTGGCAACCAAATGCGGGTGGTAACACACGTACAGATTCAACATCAGTATGGCAGCCATCAGGTGGACGTTCAGACGGTCGTATCCGTTTTGAGTCAATCATCTATTTGACATTTAGCAACTGGGGTTATGGCGATGCTGACACTTCAGGTGCTGCTGCAGAGCGCCATGCTGATCTCCCACAAAATCGTCGTGTAACAGTTAACGATGCACGCACAATCATGCGTTCTATCGTAACACGTGTACCGCTAGATTCAGTGTGGAAGCGTCAAGCATACCTCGCAGACGTTAACCATTCTGGACGTTACTATTACACTAAGCTCAACCGCAGCTTCACTGCTGACTCAATGGTAGGTAGCCAAATTATCATCTGGCGTCGTACGATCGATGTAGAGCAGTTCTTCCCAGGTCAGGGCGTTGGTCCAAATACCGGTAAACAGGTAGTTCGTGTAATGGATGAAGGTGATGGACTTTATGGTGTAGATGGACGTGCTCCAGACGTAAGCTCACTGAACCAGATCTATTACGAAGCAAACGAGTATGATGCAGGTTTGATCATGCGTTATATCTCAGGACGTTTGCCATATCTGCCATGGATCTATGATAACGATACACTCGGACCTGACTTTGGTAAGGTTGTTGAAGTACGTGAAGCTTCGAACGTAAAGTTCGGTACACCTTCATCAATTGGTAATGGTCTTGTTCGTGTACCTGTGTACCTAAATGGTGCTCACAAGGGTGCAATTGGTGTACGTTTCACAACGGATGCTGAAGTTGTCGACGTTACAAAGGGCAACAACAGCGTTATGGTAGATGCTTCATCTGATGTAGTTGCTATCGCTGGCAACGGAACATTCGATGCTAATCAACCAGTAGCATATGTTACGATGAAGAATTCGGGTGTTGCTAACATCTCAGATGTTCGTTTCAATGATAACATCGCAACTGGCCATACAATTAACATGGTTGAAACAAATGGCAACGCGATTGCTGTGTTTCCAAACCCTGTTGCTTCTTCAATGACTCTTGCACTCAACGTTGTTGAATCTGGTTCAATCAGCGTTCGCGTGTTTGATTCATTTGGCAAGCTTGTAGCAATCCTCGCAAATGAAAACGTAGTGCCTGGAACATTCAGTGCAAACTGGGACGGAAATGACAACAGCGGAAACGCTGTTGCTGCTGGAACGTACGTAGTGCGCGTTGAGGGTGCAGGTGTTAATGCGACTCAAACGTTCACGGTTGTACGTTAACAATAGAGTCTTCTAATGAAAATGTTGCTGTTAGTTGTGCTGGCCGTCTTTACGGCGGCCAGCACGCTCTCGGCACAAGACACGTTAAAGGTTCGGTCATATACAGTGGTCGACCTTTGCAAAAATGAGCGGCGTTGGTTGCTAGCCGTTGACCTTGGTAAGATTTTACCTAGTGACAGCCTAGTGTCCTTTGACATTACAATAGGATATGATCGGACGAAGCTTCGTCCTACCGACGTTTTGAAAGAAGGAACGTTGTCGGTAGGAATGTCTTACGAACCTTTCCTCAATACTGCTGTTACAAACGAGATGAGGATTGCTGCAGGAAATATCGTCAAGACGGTGTCTGGAGATGTTCCTCTCGTCGCTATAGCAGGAGATTTTCTAGGCAGCTGTACAGATGTGGGAGAGCTAAGTTATCCTTGGCCTGCTACTTTTAACTCAGAGTTCAAAAGAAAGTTTACCTTGGTCAGATTTGATTCGGTCAAAGCAACAGCTAGGCCTCGTCTGCAACCCAATCGAGGTTTTGCTTTTGAGGATTCCAGCATAACCATCAAGGAGCAGGATTCAACCTCTTCGGTTGCTGTGGTATCAATAGGTCAAAGTGAATTGAAACGCAAACAGATAGTTGTACTAACCTTTGACACAACGTCTGTGCAGGTGTCTGTGGATTCGATAAGTGGCCTAGTTCTTGATTCGGTGATTACAAACAGGAACCAAATCAGAATCTTTGCAAAAGAAACCACACCAACTGCATCTGTAGCTATTAGCGCAAGATGGATAGGTACTGCTCTGAAGCCTCAAACTCAGATCACAGTTCAAACAGTTGATGGAGAAGATTGTTCTTGTGAAGTTTCAACATTGCGAGACACAGTTCGCATAACGAAAGAGTATCCTAGTGTAAGTGTTGCATCTGCTGATGAACACATTGAAATTATAACTGCATCAAATGATGCTCTCAGTATTCAATGTGACCATGAGGAGATGAAAACAGTACAGTTTTTTGACGTGTTAGGTTCGCTTGTGTATCAAGAGAATGTGCAACCAGGAAAACAGTACATGTCAACATCGAATCTGGCCAAAGGCGTATATCACATTCATGTCGCCTGCGGTCAACATCATCATGCTACAACGATTTTGAAATGAACAAACATCTGATCAACTCATCTGAGGAGTGTATTATGAATCGTCGTTATGCTCTATGGGGCGGCGGTACCGCAATTGGTGCCGTACTCCTCCTTGCAGCATTAATCGGCATCGGTTCGACTGTGCTCATGGCACAGACGAACAAGCCTGAGCTGCCAACGCTCTCGTTAACTGGAGACGGAGCAAGTTGGAAACGGGAAGTTTATCCTGATGGTCGTATCTGGTCATCAAGCCGCGGTCCAAATGGAGACCGTATGCTCCTCGTTCCAGTCTTTATCAAGAACTGCTGGCGTACAACTTCACAGTACGAAGCATTTCCTATTTACAGCTTCAAGTTTAAAGTGCAGTTCGACAGTTCTGCGCTGGAATTTGTTGGTGTAGAGAAGAACGGCCCACTCCGTGGACCACAGATGACGCCAGTTAGTTGCCTTGCGAAGGACTTCAACTTCACATCGCACGTAGCACGCGACGTCACATTCCAAAGCGTAATCAATGCTCCTACGCAGAACCGTCTGCGTGGCAAGCGCGTTCTTGTTACTGGTATGTCTTCAAAGGCACTACCACAGACAGGCGACGTAACACAGCCATGTGACCAGCGTCCATACGTTGAACTTGTGTATCTCCGTTTCAAGGTTGTAGCAAACCCAGCTATTGACCCTGTAAGCTCACGTACACCAGTGATCCTAACAAACGACACCCTTTTCTATAACGACTTCCAAGTTGGTAAGGAAATTGTGTTCCCAGGTGACGTAGCTCCAGGTGAATATGCTGGACTCGGCGGCGTTGACAACTTTTTCCTAGACAACAACGGTCTCGAACAAGTTCGTGATCCACTCCGTCCATCAAAGCCAGGTATGATCTGGGTTGAAGTAACTGATGCTACGCCGCGTTTGTCATTCACAAACGTTGCTAACCCAGCATTCCGTTTGGTTGACTCAGTAGATCAATCAAATGGTTCACGATGGTTCGTTGTAGACCCAATCACAGTTGACTATCAGACACCATACGAAGATCAAGTTGGTGGCATCGGTACTCGTGACGTTGACGTTATTAATGCTAACGCTGGTACACGCGCCTACGACATCATGGTTCAGTCTGACTCAAAGTGGCTCAAGTTCAAGTCATTCCTCAAGGGTGGCGGTGGCCAAACTGAATTGAATCCATTCCCGAACCCAGTTCGCGAAGGTTACATTCCGTTCATGGACAAGGCTATCCTTGGTGCGATTGGTGATCCACTTGGTAATCCAACGACAGGTCAGCGCGACCTTAACATGCGTATCATCTGCGATCCAAACGAGTTGCCAAACGGCGATGAGCAAGAAGTTTGCGGTACATATGTTGGATACCTCACATTCAAGTCTAACTCACTTGAAGTATCAAATGTGCGTTTGAAGGTTACGTTTATTTACTTCCGCTCTCCATATGAGCCGAACGTATTTGACGAAAACGATAACTGGAAGCGTAGCCAAGAATTCCTTGGTCGTGGTATCACACTCCAAGTTCGCAACTCGAACGTTCCTAACGATATGACATACATCACTTTTGGTGTTGGCAATCGTGCTACCGATAACTGCGATACACTCTTTGGCGAAACGATCTATCCAAATGCTCTCAATTCTTTTGGAGCACGCTTCTATCCAAGGGCGGCAGATGGATCATATATCTATCAAAACGGTCTTGGCGATCTCTGGGCTGCAACAGCTCAGCGTCCAAAGTCTACTTCACGCGATATCCGTTCTATCTACAGTGATACAACACTTGCTTACACCTGCCGCTTCGATGCAGGTGGAGACCTTAACTACCCAGTTGTTGTAGCATGGGACACAGATGAATTTTCACCTGGTTCTGAACTCTTCATCCGCGATACGCTGAACGGTTCACGTTTTAACGTAAACATGCGTGCTGGAACTGTTCTTGGTGGAACACGTCAGTCATACACAATTCGTGACGCCGATATCAAGGCTTTTGTTATCGAGTACACGCTTCCAAAGGTTGCTCGCTTCCCAGTGATTAACAAGGGATGGAACCTCCTCTCTGTTCCAGTTAACCCATCTTCTAGCTACTGGCGCGATGTGTTCAAGAATGCTTTGAACATTCCGATCCGTTTTGCTCAGAACCTGTATCAGAACAACGAAACAAACCTCGCTCCTGGTGTTGGTTACTTCATTAAGTATTCAGATGATGTAGATAAGACAATCGCTGGTTCACGTATCCGTGCAATCAACGAAGGTAGCTTCCCTACACGTTTGTATGATGGATGGAACACGATCGGCTCACTTTCATATCCAACATCTACGCAAAATGTAAGTGTAACTGTTTTCGGTAACTCAGGTACATTCCCAGAAATCATTGGTGATATCTACGGATATGTAACAAACCGTGGTTATCAGGCTGTTACAGAGATCGAGCCAGGTCTCGGTTACTGGATGAAGATTAAGGGTTCGGCATATCTCAGCATCGCAGCAGGTAAGGGAAGCATCAACAGCTCCGTTGTTCGCGAAAACGTTGAGGCAAATGCAACACGTGTTACAGTCAGTGATGCTGATAACAACATGGGTTATGTATTTGTGGCAGCTAAGGGCATCGTTGACAACAAGATGATGTTCGAACTCCCACCAACGCCACCAAACAACCTCTTCGACGTACGTTTCACAAGCCAAACAAGCGTAGAAGATGAAGCAAACCCAACAATCCAGATCCAGGGTGTTACGTTCCCAGTAACAGTAACAATCAACAACCCTAGCCAGAACTACACAATCGTTAACCCGATCTCAGGTGCAGTTCTTGGTACAGCGATCGCGGGTCGTACAAACTCAGTTACGATCACAGATGCACGCACACCATATATCCGCCTTATGGGTCAGGAAGCAAATGTTGAAACACTCAACGTTGTAGCTTCGCCAAATCCTGTATCAGCAAATGGTGTAGTGAACGTAACTGTACCTTCTAACGGACACGTAACAGTTGCTCTATACGATGCTGTAGGTACATTGGTATCAACACTCGTAGATGAAGTAAAGACAACAGGTGTTTACGGTGTTGACTTCAACGCTGCTAACCTTGCTCAAGGTCGTTACATCGTTAAGGCAACAGTAAACGGTGTTACAGCAACAAGCGCAGTAACAGTTGTTCGCTAAGAATTTCCGTTGATCAATAAAGAAGGGCAGCAGGTTTCTGCTGCCCTTTTTTTCTTCCCAAAAGGAACGAAACAATGAGATACTACATTGCCGCCTTGATGCTGTGTGTTTGCACTGCTGCAGCGCAACGCGTTGAGATACCCATAGCTGTCACAAACACTGTTGCCGATCAATCGAAGTCACAAACGATCACCGTTGCAGCACATCCCCAGGGGACGGTTGACCTCGATTCAGCACTCGGTGAAAAGGAGATACCTTCACTTCCTCCTCCAGCGGGTGTCTTTATCGTGTATTCCATACCTCCAAGCTCTGAATACCTGTGGCTTAGCCCAATAGACATTCGAAAGTTGGAAATCGGCAAACAACACCTCGTAGAATACACGATTGGAATGACGTGGAATGCAGGTAAAATCGATATTACGTGGGGTCCCATACCTAATCTGATAGATTCTGCGTACATCGTTGATGTGGTTTCTGATTTCCCAAACAACTTCATTAAGGTCAAGCTGGAGCCAGGAAAATCATATTCAACTATCAACACAGCAATAGCAAAACTCAAGGTTCTTGTCTGGTACAACGCTACGTCTCTTTCAGTACTCGAAAGCAACCCTCTGCTATCTGTGTATCCAACGCCGTTTGACGATGATTTTATCATTGAGGGGGCAGGGGTTGGTGCACAATTTGATGTTATGGATGTTGCAGGATCCGTAATTTTTGCCGGTGTTGTCGATCAGCAACGCCAACGCATTTCTGCTCAACATCTGTCTACCGGACTCTACACATTGCGGGTTCGTGAGCTTGACGGATCTCTAACCACAAAGAAACTGCTTCGCAGATAACCACTGCTGCAATTGAACATCTATGAGCGAAGAACGTGAACAGCGGCCAAGACCGCAGAATCAACAACGCAGAAGACCTCCGCATTGGCGTCCGTCTGGTCCGCGCCAAGAGCGGTCTGAATCATCACGTGGCGTGTCCGGTTCCGTATCGGTTGTTATTCCATTGCTGAATGAGGAAGAGTCGCTCCCTGAATTGTCGCGACAGTTGGAGTCGGTACTTGAACGCATAGCTCGAGGACGCTATGAGGTGATCTTCATCGATGACGGCTCTACCGATGGATCCTATAACGTTATTCGAGACATCCACGCCCGCAATAAGCGCTTCAAAGCAATACGCTTTCGCACCAACCATGGAAAGTCTGCAGCCCTCGCTGTAGGATTTGAAGAGGCAATGGGTGATTACGTCATAACGATGGATGCAGACCTACAGGATGATCCAAACGAGATACCTGCATTGATCGCAAAGCTTGAAGAAGGCTATGATCTTGTATCTGGATGGAAGCGGAAACGGTATGATCCCTGGCACAAAACGATGCCGTCTAAACTGTTCAATGCCGTTACGTCAAAGATGAGTGGCTTGAAACTCCATGACTTTAACTGTGGACTCAAAGGCTATCGTGGCGAAGTTGTGAAGACGGTGCAAGTCTATGGTGAAATGCACAGATATATCCCTGCCCTTGCGCACTGGGAGGGGTTCCGTGTAACTGAACTTCCAGTTCAACACAAGGCACGTCAGTTCGGTGTGTCGAAGTTCGGGATGAGTCGCTTTCTAAAGGGTTACCTTGACCTGCTAACGGTAATGTTTACTACGCGGTACATCAAGCGTCCGTTGCATTTCTTCGGTGCCGTTGGCTCATTGTTCGCAGTACTCGGGTTTGGTACAGATATGTACCTCGTCGTTGAAAAATGGCTCTTCCAAACGCCTTTCAGTCAGCGCCCCTTCCTACTCTTGTTTGGCATAGCGATGATCATCGTTGGTGTGCAGCTGATTTCGATAGGTCTAGTTGGAGAGCTCATTGTGAAGAACAATCTCAGTCAGCAGCGGTTTAGCATTCGCGAGAGACTCACGTAACCTAACGCCCCTTGACTACTCCTTATCTGTGATCCCTATGAACATTCAACGCCATATACACCATCTGACACTTGTTGTTCTATTCGTTGTTGCCTCCACGGCAGCTTCGTCGCAGGTGCGCTTTCGGTTAGCATCGGGGTTATCCACCGACTGGATCACGAACGATAATCCGGCAGTGTATGCGCTGACAGGTTCAACCGATACATCACAGCCGAATAGACCGTACGGCGGGGCATTCGATGGTGCCCAGGTAGGTTGGGGGATACGGGGCTATGTGGATCTCGACAAACAAAAGACCTTTCGTATCCCTGTTGGTGTGGATGTGTTCTACTACAACGGAGCGCAGAGTGTTGCAGCTACGAACTACAAGTTCCGCGTAGAGCACTCAAACACACTTATCTCGTCGTTCACGGGATTTGAATGGTCGTTCGTAGAGTTTCCCCTCGCATTCGCACGCGCATATGTAGGAGGCGAAGCACGCTTTCTGTACGTGAATGCTAACACGATCTCATCTGATGTAACAAACATTATCGATGGTGAGGTGTTTACAACATCCACAACGTATTCAGGTAAGACTTCTGCATTTCGAGTAGGTGCAATGGCACGGCTCGGAATCGAAGGGGAGATCTACTATCCGGTGTTTCTTAACACAAGCGTTGGGTATGGTGTGATGAACCTTCTCGGACGCGATACACGTTCGAGCGCCCAAGGCGGACGTGGTGAATTGCTTACTCCAAGGGCCCTCAACGAAGCAGGCGAAGGTGTTTTGACGCACCTTAACTTTGCCTTCATGATTCAAGTGCGAATCTAGATGTAACTCCAAGGAATCATGAGCACGCAGGACGAAACAGATTACAAGCAGTATGATCTTCACGACGAGGTCTGGAAGCATCATGGACTTGCAGCGCCAGCCCGCAGAGCACTTGTGAATGCTGGCATCTACAATGAGAAGCATCTTCGCATGCACACCGTTGAAGAACTCAGGGCGCTCCATGGCATAGGTAAGAAGGCCCTCGAACAGCTCGAAGCTATTCTTGTTTCTTCCGACTAAGAACCTACGATTTTACTTGTAGAACGTCTTCTCAAAAGCCCCCTGCTCGGGCTTATTGAGGATGATGCGCCAAACAATACCGCGAATAAACCCCGTGCCATAGCTTATAAGTTGCACATACGCAGCAGCTATGCAGCGTACACCTAAAAGGGGCGAGCGGTACTTAATACTTCCCTCCAGAAAGACGCCAAGGGTATAGAGACCCGGTACAAACAGCGTTACCCATCCGTGCGGGGTTACGATTGTTGTATAGAGCGCAATTAGCAGCATCATGGTGAATGCCGACGGAAAGAAGTGTGTAAGCTTCAGCGTGTTCGGGTGACGCAGTGTGATATTGATGCGGGCGATGCCGCTGTTATGAACCTGCTTGAAGAACTTCTTGAGGTCTGTACGACGCTTGTGATAGACCCACGCATCGGGAATCAGCTGTACGTTGTATCCGCCCTTCATCATTCGGATCGAAAACTCAACATCCTCGCCGAACCGCATCTTTGAGAATCCATCGGTTTCGTTGAAGATCTCTCGTGAAATTCCCATGTTGAACGAGCGCGGATGAAAAGCGCCCCCTACCCGAACCTTGCCTCCACGGATGCCACCAGTTGTTAGTAGCGACGTCATGGCATAGCTGATCGCCTTCTGTGTTGGGGTAAACGACATGTGCTCTCTGTCGGGTCCGCCAAATGCATCCAGCTTCTTTGCGCTCACAGCATCATCGATAGACTGCATGTAGTGAGGGGGCACTGTGCAGTCCGAATCAATGAACATGAAGAAGTCTCCCGATGCTCTCCGGCAGCCGTAATTACGAGACGGACCGGGACCGGAGTTGTCTTTTACGAAGTACGAGATCTGCAGCTTACCGTTGTAGTCACTGCATACGTCTTTGGATGGAATACTCGATCCATCCTCAACAATGACCACTTCAAAGTTGGTATATGTCTGCGTTGTAAGGCTCTCCAGGAGCTCCCGCAGCTCGTCTGGACGGTTGTAAACCGCAACAATGATGGAGTACTTCATGGGTAGGGCACAAAGATACGCGTGATATGCGTGCTATTTTTGGACAGATGACAACACACGTTCAAGATCCCGTTGTGCGATCGGAGCAGATGGATCTGCTTCCGCGTACAAAACGTAACATCCGCATGCAGTATCGGCTTGCGCAGCATACGCTTCTTCCGTGGCTCGCGCGCCTGCATGTGCTTCCACCATCAGCAGCTGTCTGTGAGATCGGCTGCGCCGAAGGTGGCGTCCTTGCGGCGTTTGCAGATCACGGTGCCTCCTATTCACTTGGCACAGATATTCAGGAACCACTTCTGCGGTTGGTAAGCACACCTGTGTGGAAGCAGCTTGGATATGATATCACGTTTACGCAGCACGATGTGATCTATGATGATATTCCACAGGAGTGGCAACATCGTTTCGATGTGGTTCTTCTGCGTGATGTGATCGAACATCTCGATGATCCAGGCACTGCACTCAAGAACATAGCGCGTATCATGAAGCCCGGTGGGGTTGTTGTGGTAACGTTTCCGCCGTATACGTCGGCCTTTGGTGGACACCAACAACTGCTCGGCACTAAGCTTGGCGCGCTGCCGTTTGTACATCTGCTGCCGTGGAGCATCTTCGGCGCTATGGTCCGCCAGGGCGATCCCGTAAACCAGGAAGAGGTAGAGCGTCTGCACAAGATTCGCTGCTCAGCTCAAGGAGTGATCAACGCATCTGCAGCAGCAGGCATGAAGGTTCTCGATCAGCGGTACTTCGGTCTGCGTCCGGTGTTTCGCTGGAAATATCAACGTGCCATTCCCAGCTTTGAGATAGGCCCCCTTGCTCATCTTCCGGGCATGAAGTCGATTGCCATGGAGGCAGCCTTTGTGCTGCAGCTGCCACAATGAAAACTGTCCTCGTCGTTGCATATCACTTTCCGCCAGGGGGCGGCCCCGGCGTGCAGCGTGTGCTCAAGCATGTAACGTATCTGCGCGATGCCGGTTGGCGTCCGATTGTGATGACGGTAGAAAACGGCGACTTTCCGGCACGCGATGAATCGCTCCTTGCAAAGATCCCTCAAGACGTAACAGTTGTGCGCGTCCCCATCCTTGAACCCTATTCGCTCTATCGCAAGTTCATGGGTGCCAAAGGGGCGGCCATCGACGTCAACGTGAATAAATCCAGCGACCAGCGTTCTGGATGGAAGGAACGTCTAGCCGAGTTCATCCGCGCTACATTGTTCATCCCCGACGCACGCGTTGGATGGCTTCTCACGGCTGTGAAACGCGGCGTAGAACTCTGCAAGGAGTACAACGTTGATGCCATCTACAGCTCGGCCCCGCCCTATACCTGCGCACTTATCGCCCGGTCAATCAAGCGCAAGACCGGCCTTCCGTGGGTTGCAGGCTTTCGAGATCCATGGACGGATTTCCTTACTACACCCGATAGATGGTTTCTTCCTGCGGCAATCGATCGCGCTCTTGAACGATCCGTCTTTACCGAAGCCGATGCTGTTGAGTGTGCTTGGACTGGTATTACCGATGATGCTCTGCGAAAGTATCCGGATTTGAATGCGTCAAAGTTCTACCACGTTCCAAACGGATTTGATTCGTCGGACTTCCCGAAGGTGGAATACAGGCGCAACGATCGCTTTACGATTACCTACACAGGCTCGATGTACGGGCGTCGCACGCCAAGGGCCTTTCTAGACGCTCTGGCGCGTTTGAATGCAAAGGGGCTGGTTGTGCCCGCCGATGTGCATCTGCGCTTTGTAGGGCGCTTTGGCGATGATATCCATGCAATGATGGATGCATCTGTGTTCGCCCCCTCAATAGAACGGGTCTCCTACGTACCGCACGAGGAGAGCGTTGGATACCTGATGCGCTCAGAAGCGTCGCTGCTAATCGTTGACGATACGAAGGAAAGTGCTGAGATCGTACCGGGAAAGGTCTATGAGTACCTCGGTGTTGGACGTCCCGTGATCGCCCTTGCGCCACGAGGGAGCGCCATTGCACGTCTTCTAGACGAAACCCAGGCCGGACGCAGCGCGCCGTTAGATGACATCGACGGTATTGCAGAGATCATCGGCACGTTTATTGACAGGTGGAAGAACGGACAAGACTGCACTGCGCCTTTGATTGCCCAGATAGTTCAGTATGAGCGCAAAGAGGCGGCCCGCGAACTTGGACGTATTCTCACGAAGGTATCATCATGAAGCTCGTTAAAACCATCGTCATCGCAGTCCTTGCAATTCTTGCTGCCGTCGTAGTCTGGAATGTGCTGGCATTTGTGATTGGTGTTGCCTTTAAGGTAACGTTCTTTTTGCTAAAGGTATTTATTATCGGCATCATCGCTCTGCCGGTATTCCTGTATTTGCGTCACAAGCTGCTTTCATCGAAATGAAACGATATTTCGCATCATTCATCACTCTTGCCTGCTGTTTCGGCATTATGCACGCGCAGCCGAAGTATAACCCGCTTGCAGTAGATCTTACACGTGTGATCCTCAAAGATGTGTTCGAGAGTAATGCTGTACCGTTTGTGCAGCCTATGGTGAACACGATCAATGCAACATCAAACGCCAGGTTCTACAGTAATGCCTATGTGCCCAAGAAGGTCAAGAAAGCCTATGTGCGCATCAGTCTCAATGGTATGGCCGGGCTTATCAACGAGGATCTGCGCTGGTATACACCAAGCCTTGATCTAGGGCCGCGAGAAGATGTAGCTACGGGACTAGCCAGATATGGAAGCTTTAAGCTTGTAGGTACACGTCCAACGTATGTTATCGGAAACACCTACAATGATACTCTTGGGTTGTCTACACTGCTGATGAAGGAACTTCTCCGTGACGCGCAGACAGAGGGATATTTCGGTATTCCGCCCCGTGCTGCATCACTCTTTGGATATGCACCAGGCAACGCTGTGGTGTTGCCAACAAAGGGAGACATCACAACGGTACTAAACAAGCGTCCTGAGTATCTACTGCTCGATTCAGCTGGCAGAGCCGGTATCGATGCGTTGTTCCAAACACTCACGCTACCTTCGGCTCTAACGCTGCCACCAGGCGCTAATCTTTCACGACTCATAGCGGCTGTACCTCAGATAGAAATTGGTTCACTGTTCGGTACAGAACTGCTCGTGCGCTTTGTTCCCCCCGTTGAGCTGGATACGAACGTAGGCGACTTTGCTTTCTATGGTGTTGGTCTGCGTCATAGTATCTCGCAGTATTTCCCAGAACGCTGGTTTGACTGCTCGATACAAGGCGTGTATCAGCACACATCGCTGACAAACACGATAGGTCTTACAGAGTCGAAGTTGTCTGCGGATGCAACAATCGTGAGCGGGAACATTCAACTTGGAAAGCAACTTGGCAGATATGTTGATGTCTATGCAGCTGCAGCATACGAGCATATCGATGTAGTATCAACATACACATACACACTTCCTCAGGAAACACAGATACAGCTTGGCTTGCTGCCCGAGCCGCCCCTTGGTGAGAAAGCAGTGCCAACAGCTGAGCAGCCGGGCGATCAGCGTCCGCAAACATCTACTGTACTCGCAGAGAACCTCAACGTTAAGTACACGGTTGGTATCAGTGCACACTACGGTCCGTGGCGAGCTGCACTCGATATGAACTTCAGCAATTTCAATATTGCCACGTTTGGCATCGCGTATACGATCAATCAGCCAGGCGAACAAGACGACCCGAACGAGTGATATGTCCGGCAGTCTCAAGGACTGCTATCATCCTCGTAAGCCACTCGTCTTCCTCCTGCGAGTGATGGCCCAAAACCATCCTGCTCAACGAGGTTGTTGTGATACTCTGTCCAGAAGGAACGCCTCGCAGCGCTTCGATGATGCGTCCCCGCCATATGCGTTGAGGCTCTTCACGAAACATCGGTTCGCGTTTTGATGTCCGTTCGCCTTGCTTCATGACGTATGCAGACGGACACATATCTGCCATGGGGCACGCATCACACTTAGGCTTGCGGGCCGTGCAGATTGTTGCGCCAAGGTCCATCACTGCATGATGCCACGTTGCAGATCGACGTGCGGGAATCACGCGCTGTGCAAAATCATGGAGTGTATCATCCGACAGTACATCGGTTGTTGTTGCCATGCGTGATGCAAGCCGAGAGTAGACCCGACGTACGTTTACATCCAGAACCACTACGTACTTGTTGTATGCAAAACATGCGATTGCAGCTGACGTGTACGGACCAACGCCAGGCAGGGCGCGCAACGCATCAACGTCGGAGGGTATTACCCCGTTGTGATGTTCTGTGATGGCCCGAGCGGCATCGCGCAGTCGCAGTGCGCGTGAGTTATATCCCATGCCCTGCCACTGACGGATCATTGTTCCGTTGGATGCTGCCGCAAGGTCGTGTATTGTTGGAAACACGGTTAAGAACGCACCAATGCGTTCTGCAACTCGAGCAGCCTGTGTTTGCTGGAGCATAGTTTCAGACACAAGCACCATGTACGGGTCTACACGGTCGCTCCTCCAGGGAAACGGCCGTGCATTGCGTTTGTACCACTCAAGCAGTGTTTGTGTCAGTTTCATGCAGTAGATTCGGATCACCATGAATCACAACATCCCGCACGAACATATCGAACTCGCGATAACTGCGGCTATGGGTGTACGCGATAACGCCTATGCCCCCTATTCCAAGTTCCGAGTGGGTGCCGCGCTCATCGATGCAGAAGGCAACATCTACGTCGGCTGCAATGTGGAAAATGCCAGTTATGGCTTAACAAATTGTGCCGAACGGGCAGCGGTAGCTGCAGCAACAGCTGCCGGACGCCGAGATATTGTCTGCTGTGTTGTGGTAACCGATATGCCCAAGCCAGCATCTCCATGTGGTGCATGCCGCCAGGTTCTGTCAGAATGCAATCCTAAGATGCACATTCTGTGTACTACTCCAGAGCGCGTCGACGTCTGGCATAGCCTGTCGGATCTTCTTCCCTACGCTTTCGGTCCAAACGATCTCTAAACAACTGAACTACGTATGGCATTTGCATCATCGAACAACACCAAGGCGTCATCAGTATGGCTTACCGTGCTGGTCTGCGGCCTGGGATACTTCGTCGATATCTACGATTTGATTCTGTTCAGCATTGTCCGTCCGGCATCGCTCAAGTCCATTGGCTTGGTAACGCAGGACCAGATACTCGATGCAAGTGAGTACATCCTGAATGCCCAAATGATTGGCATGCTGATAGGGGGCATCATCTTTGGGATTCTGGCCGACAAGCGTGGACGCCTCTCGGTGCTCTTGGGCAGCATTTTGATGTACTCGCTGATGAACATCGTAAATGCCTTTGTTACAAGCGTAGACATGTATGCACTCTGCAGGTTCTTCTCTGGAATTGGTCTTGCAGGTGAGCTTGGTGTTGCCGTAACCCTTGTGGCAGAAGTGATGCCAAAGGAAACTCGAGGACTTGGAACAACAGTTGTTGCCTCTCTTGGAATCCTTGGTGCTGTAGCTGCGTATGCAGTGCATGAGATTGCCGACTGGCGCGTAGCCTTTGTGATAGGGGGCGTGCTGGGCTTAGCACTGCTTGCGCTGCGCGTGGGTGTTCGTGAGTCTTCGATGTTTAACTCACTCGAAGGCAATTCCACACAGCGAGGCAACTTCCTTATGCTGTTAAAACCAAGCCGACTGCCACGATACATCAGTGCCGTCCTGATTGGACTACCCGTGTGGTTCGTGATAGGAATCCTTGTGACGTTTTCACCTGAATTCACAAAAGAACTCGGCGGCACAACGGACGTTAATGCTGGTCAGGCCGTGATGTGGGCCTATGTGGGTCTGGCGGCCGGGGATCTTGGAAGTGGACTCTTAAGCCAATACCTCAAGAGCCGTCGCAAAACAGTACTAGTATTCTTGGTCCTGTGCGTGATCATGTCTGCCTGGTTCTTGTTTGCTCCAGCGCGATCAGCATCCGAAACCTATCTCCATGCAGCGCTCCTAGGTTTTGCTGCCGGCTACTGGGCAGTCTTTGTAACGACGGCGGCCGAGAAGTTTGGAACGAACCTTCGAGCAACGGTGGCAACAACTGCGCCCAACTTTGTGCGTGGTGCCCTGGCCCCTTCGCTTATTGCGTTTAATGCCCTGCGGCACACGGCCTCGCCCATCATCGACGGACATCCGCTGGTTTCTGCTGCAGTTATCGTAGGCGGCGTAACGATGGTGTTAGCCTTTATCGGCTGGGCAACGTTGAAAGAGACCTACGGAAAAGACCTCGACTTTATCGAAACATAAGCCCCTTTACAATTGCCTCGGTATTGCGTGGTAGTTTTGCGTCCATGACGCATACAGAGCGAATTGTAATTCTCGATTTCGGATCCCAATACACACAGATCATCGCACGGAAAGTGCGCGAAGCTGGTGTATATGCAGAGATCCACCCCTACAGTATTTCACACGAAGCCCTGACGGCACTTGCACCGAAAGGGATTATTCTCTCGGGCGGACCCTCCAGTGTCTACGCCGATGGCGCGCCGATTCCAAGCGTAGACGTGTTCTCGTTTGGCGTGCCTGTGCTGGGTATCTGCTACGGACTTCAACTGATAGCATATCAGTTAGGGGGCTCGGTAGACAAAGCTGCCAGACGCGAGTACGGTCGCGCCATGCTACAGATCGATGATACATCAGATCTGTTCGCAGGGTTAGGTGCCGAGACGCAAGTGTGGATGTCGCATGGAGATCACTGCACGGCGGTTCCCGATGGATTCGAGCGCATTGGCCATACGGAAAACGCAGAGATCTGCGCTGTTCGCAATACAGAGCGCAGAATTTGGGGCGTACAGTTTCATCCAGAAGTGCACCACAGCACAGAGGGCACAACGATCCTCAAGAACTTCGTTGTCAACATCTGTGGATGCGCTGCTACATGGAATGCAACATCGTTCATCGACAATGCGATCAAGGAAATCCGTGAGCGTGTTGGCAATGGCGGTGTGATTTGCGCTCTGAGTGGCGGTGTAGATTCAACTGTAGCAGCCGTGCTGCTGCACCGAGCAATCGGCGATCAGCTGCATTGTATTCATATCGACAGCGGCCTGATGCGTAAGGGTGAAAGCGCAAACATCATTGAGATGTTCAAGAACCATTTCAGTATGAGTGTAGACCTTGTGGATGGTTCGGATGCGTTTCTTTCACGACTCGACGGCGTAAGCGACCCCGAGACCAAGCGCAAGATTATTGGCAACACGTTTATCGACTTATTCGATATAGAGGCTAAGAAGTTTTCAGATGCAAAGTTTCTTGCTCAAGGAACGCTCTATCCCGATGTAATCGAATCGGTCAGCATCAAGGGTCCGTCTGCAACCATCAAAACCCACCACAACGTAGGGGGCTTGCCAGAGAAGATGAACCTAAAGCTTATCGAGCCATTCCGTGAACTCTTTAAGGATGAAGTTCGCAGAGTAGGCCGTGAGCTCGGTATCCCAGAGTGGTTCATTGAACGTCATCCATTCCCGGGTCCAGGACTTGCCATTCGCATTCCTGGTGCAATCACACGCGAGAAGCTGGACATTCTGCGCGAGGCAGATGAGATCTACCTCGAAGAGATTCGCAAGGCCGGACTCTACAACGACATTTGGCAGGCGTTTGCTGTGCTCCTACCGGTACAAACCGTAGGTGTGATGGGAGACGAACGGACCTATGAACACGTCTGTGGAGTGCGAGCAGTAACAAGCACAGATGGCATGACGGCTGATTGGTATCACATGCCGTATGATGTTCTGGCACGCATCAGTAATCGCATCATCAACGAAGTACGCGGCATCAACCGTGTTGTGTACGACATATCCTCAAAGCCCCCTGCCACTATTGAATGGGAATGATCATGGACGGACTGCAACTGCACTTGCTTACCAACCACCTGCCGATCATCGGCACCATGGCCGCACTTCTTGTTGTTCTACTTGGTATGATCCGGAAGAACGATGGTGCGATCACTGCCGGACTGATCATCTACGTGATAATGGCGGTTGCTGTGGTTCCTGCATATCTCAGCGGTGAAGAAGCTGAAGAGCGTGTGGAGAATATCGCAGGTGTTAACGAGTCGGTGATTCACGAACATGAAGAGATGGCAGAATTGTCGCTGTGGCTTACAAGTGTGTCAGGACTTCTTGCGCTAGGTGCGCTGTATACGCGTAGCAAACAATCATCGTTAGCACCAAAGGCTGCACTGGCGTTTGTCGTGTTGGCGATTATTGCGTTTGGTCAGGCGGCGCGTACCGGACACGAGGGCGGCAAGATTCGGCGTCCGGATCTCGGCACGACGGTTGCTTCCCCCGAAAGCGGTGAAGAAGACGAACACTAATAACGAGAAACAATGAAAAAGGTATTGGTCCCCATCTCTAACGGAACAGAAGAGATGGAAGCGGTTATCATTATCGATATGCTGCGTCGTGCAGGGTGCGATGTTACTGTTGCTGCCGACGGCGACGTCGTGGTATGCGCATGGGGAACGCGTATTCTGCCCGATATGCTGATAGACGATATCGCAGATGATGATGTGTTTGATGCCATTGTTCTGCCAGGGGGCACGCAGGGCGTAAACCACTTTATTGCGAATCAACACCTGGAGCATATCGTTAAACGGCACCATGCCTCACAGACTCTTATAGGTGCGATCTGTGCTGCCCCACTGGTCCTGCACGACTTCGGGCTTCTTGCGGATAATACCGTACTCACATCTCACCCAGGTGTTGCCGAAACACTTGCCCCCTATACCTACACTCTCGAACGGGTTGCCACAGACGGAAGCATTGTTACAAGTCGCGGCGCAGGCACGGCATTTGAGTTTGCCCTTGCACTCATTCGTCGCTTAGCCGACGAAAAAACCGCCCTACGTCTTGCTTCGGATATCGTGATGTACGAATAGGGTAACAGCATACTGTTACCCCGCAGTTTGCCGACATCCTGCAAAGTTAGATCATCCTGTACAGCGTATCCGGAGCAACATCGGCCCCATTGGGCCAAACGATGGTTCCCAACTCACGATCTACTCGAAACTGACAGAACGCAGAAACTTCCTGTAACGGCGTAAAGACCTCACCCCAGAGTAGAGACTCTAGGTTGACGATTCCGTTGTGGCCATCAGTGAAGACCAGTCTCAGACGGTATCCATCAACATACTCGGCGGCCTTTACGGTGGGCAACAAGTGCTCAGTTTCTTCGGTACCCAGCAATGAGGTGCTCATGACGCTGCATCCCTTCCCAGAAGTGTAAACATTCCATTCTGTTCAGCGCCACCCATAGCCGTACCTTTCGCAATACTCGCGGGGGCAACCATCCAACGATACATTCTCGCGTCACGATATTGATGGCCATGTCGCAATCATTATAGCGGGCATGGACGTGAGGCGGCTCATGGTCGTTGTAATATACAGCAATTACAATGCCATCGAAACGGGCTATGACTGGCATATGATGGACGAGAAACAATGGGTTTCTCTACCTTGTGCGTCATATCCGTCAAAACGTGACCTTCCTAGCCGTAAATTGCGCCGTGAAACGCTATCTCATTACCTCGGCATTGCCCTATGCCAGCGGCGTAACCCATCTCGGAAACGTTGTGGGGTCTACCCTACCGGCTGATATCTACGCGCGCTACTGCAGACTGCGCGGACGTGACACGCTTGCGATTTGCGGATCTGATGAACATGGTGTAGCCATTACCATCGCCGCAGAAAAAGAGGGGGTAAGCCCTCGCGTTGTTATCGACCGATATCACGAGGCAAATGCTCGTGCGCTCAAGGGGCTCGACATCGACTTTGATCTCTATGATCGCACGTCAAATCCCATCCATGCAGAGACTGCACGGGAGTTCTTTCTTGTATGGAAGGACAAGGGGCTTCTCGAAGAAAAGGTTGATGACCAGTTCTACGATGAAGACGCAAAGATGTTTTTGCCGGATCGTTATGTCGAGGGTGTATGCCCTAACTGCAGCTACGACAAGGCGCGTGGTGATCAGTGCGATTCGTGTGGCGCGTATTATGACCAGCTAAGCCTTAAGCAGCCCCGTTCGCTCATTACGGGCAAGACGCCCGTTGTGAAGAAGACAACGCATTGGTACTTCCGTCTGGATGCATTTCAAGATTGGTGTGAGAAGTACATCGAATCTCATGCCCGTGAGTGGAAAGACAACGTTGTCCAGCAGAGCCGCTCCTGGCTTAAGCAAGGTCTGGCGCCTCGCTCTGCAACACGCGATATGTCGTGGGGAATACCTGTCCCAGCAGATGGTGCCGATGGCAAGGTACTCTATGTGTGGTTCGAAGCCGTGTTAGGCTACATCTCGATCACCAAGCAGTGGGCAGAGCAACAGGGTACACCAGAGGCATGGAAAGACTGGTGGCGGAATGCAGAAACGGAATACACCGCGTTTCTGGGCAAAGACAACATCGTCTTTCACACAATCATCTTTCCAATCCTGCTTCATACGCGAGAGGAAGAATGTTACATCCTTCCGAAGAATGTCCCTGCAAATGAGTTTCTGAATCTCGAAGGAAAGAAGTTCTCGAAAAGTCGCAACTGGGCAATCGATGTGCTGCAGTATCTCGAAGCGTTTCCTCAGCCGCAGCATAAAGACATCGTACGCTATGTGCTCACGATGAACATGCCCGAAACGAAGGACAGTGACTTTACGTGGAGAGATTACCAGGCTCGAACTAATAACGAGCTAGCCGCGATTCTTGGCAACTACGTCAATCGCGTGATGCAGTTCACACAAAAGAATTTCAATGCTACGGTTCCAGCACTTCCATCAAGCCACGTCAACGGCGAACATGAGCAGTTGCTTGCTGCTTCAGTTCGCGATGGTCTTGAAGCAGTTGCCAAGAACCTCGACGACTATCGTTTCCGTGATGCCGCTACCGAGGCGATGAACATCGCCCGTGCGGCGAACAAGTATTTCAACGACAAAGCCCCTTGGAAGAGCATTAAGGATAATCCTGAGGACTGCGCGGCAACGATGAATATCTGCTTGCAGACCATTCATACACTCGCCGTGGTCTTTGCTCCGTTCTGTCCGCAAGCTTCTGCGCAAATGCAGGCAATGATCGGGCGCGATCCGCACACTGGCGCACCCGGCAAGGGGCGTGTGGGCACTGATCTATGGATGCACGCATCAGAACATGTGCTGCAAGCAGGAGAGCCCCTTGGCGAACCAGTAATATTGTTTACTAAGATTGAAAATGAAACTGTGGAACAAGAAATAGCAAAGCTCGGTGATCCGGAACCAGTGGTAGATGACCTTATTTCTATCGATGATTTTGCAAAGGTGAAACTTCGCACTGGCGTTGTGCTAGAAGCCGAGCGTATTGCAAAGTCGGAGAAGCTCCTCAAACTGCAGGTTGATCTTGGCACGGAAAAGCGTCAGATACTAGCAGGAATCGCCAAGCATTACGCACCGGAAGATCTCGTTGGCAAAACCATTGTTGTGGTTGCCAATCTCAAGCCTGCAAAGCTCATGGGGCATGAGTCTCAGGGCATGGTGCTTGCCGCATCGAATGCAGAGGGAGTTCTTACACTTGTGCAGCCAGGCAACGCTGATGTTGGCCCAGGAGCAGAGGTGCGTTAATGGCAGATGAGAACGTAGCGCCCACGCCCGAACCAGTTGTGATCGTGGAGCAGCGTAGGCTGCTTAATAGGTGGAGTGTATTTGTTCTCCTCTTTGTAAGTGCAGGGTTTACGATACTCTATGTAAGTAACGTGATCTCTGTTCGAAAACTACTCGAGCGGAAGCAAATTTTGGAGCGCAGTCTAGACTCTGTAAAGACAGTTAACAAAACTCTGGAAACAGAAACCTATCGGCTGCAATCTGCAGAGCGTATTACGCGCCTAGCGCAGGAGCGTCTCCACTTAATGCCCCCTCCCAAGGCACCTGTTGTGTTAGAAGCAGACCAAAAGAAATGATTGAACAAGAGCAGCCTAAGGATCCGATCGCATGGAAGTCCGGACTTCTGGTGCTGTTCTTTGGGGCGGCATTTGTCGTGATTATTGGTCGTTTGTTTTTCGTGCAGGTGATCGAAGGCGCGCGCTATAGGGACCTTGCAAAAAAGCAGTACGAGAGTAAGGTACCGCTGCGAGCTGAGCGCGGTAGGCTAACGGACCGTAACGGACGCGACATGGCAACGATGATGAAGATGACGTCGTTTGCTGCTGATCCAACGGTGCTCGAGCAGCCAGAACTTGTTGCTCAATTGCTGGCAGCAACAGGATCTGAGCCGGCATCTGTGTATCTGAACAAGATACGTTCTGCCAAGGGTAGGTTTGTCTGGCTTGCACGTGGAATCAATACGGTGTTGTTTCCGGTGCTAGATACAATCAAGATCCGTGGTCTGATACGTGTGAAGGAGCCTAAACGACTCTTTACACACGGACCACTTGCGGCCCAAGTAATTGGCACGACCGATGTTGACAACAACGGCCTCACGGGCATAGAACTCCAGTACAACGATGTACTCAGGGGCAAAAGCGGTTTTGTTGTGATGCAGCGAGATGGCATGGGGCGCCTTCGACCTGGTATCAATCCGGAGCGCGAAGTAGCGCTCGATGGGAAGAGCCTTCGGCTTACGATTGACCTAGAAATGCAGCGTGTTGTGGAGCAGGAACTGGCACGAGGCGTCTATGAAAATGGTGCTATATCAGGTACGGTAATCGCGATAGAACCATCAACGGGCGATATTCTTGCGATGGCCTCATATCCGTCGTTTCATCCCAATAGGTTAGACCAGGCAACGGATGATGCAATTCGTATTCGTTCAATAACCGATCAATACGAACCGGGGTCCACCATGAAGGCAATCACTGCAGCAGCATTGATTGAAGAGGGAAAGATCAGCCGGCTCGATCCAGTAGACGGCGGAACAGGTCAGATACAGATGCCCGGTGGCGCGGTGATCAAGGACGATCATCCAGTTGGACAGACTAATTTTCAAGGGGCACTTGAACAGTCTAGTAACGTGGTGTTTGCAACACTCTCGCGGCGGCTCGATGACAGGGTGTTGTACAAATACGTCAGAGATTTCGGATTTGGGATACCAACCGGCATTGATCTTCCAGGTGAGGTGCGCGGCAGACTTAAGCGTCCGAATGAGTTTGACGCTTCAACAAAGTCCTATATGGCGTTTGGGTATGAAGTAAGTGCAACCGCGCTACAGGTGCTCTGCGCCTATGCAGCGATCGCAAACAACGGCGTACTTATGCAGCCTCGGATCATTCAGGCTGTCATGCAGGACAAAAGCAATGAAATGATGAACATACCTCCGCAGAAGGTGCGTCAGGTTATCCGTGAAGCAACTGCTGAACAACTCAAGGAAATGCTGGTTGCCGTTGTAGAACGTGGTACGGCTACGCAGGCGGCGATTCCAGGTGTGCGCATTGCCGGAAAAACGGGTACTGCTCAGCAGCTTACTAACGGTGAGTATGACAGAAAGAACTACACAGCATCGTTCGTTGGATACTACCCGGCCGATAAGCCCCGTGTAGCGATGATCGTGATGCTGGATAGGCCAACGGCAAGTATCTACGGTGGACAAACCGCAGCACCAATTTTTCGACGCATTGTGCAGAAGACGATGACAATGCTGAAGCTTGATGTGGCAACGCAAGAACGCATTGCGGCAACGAACGTGTCGGACTCTGTTGTAGTGCCGGACATTCGAGGTCTTTCCTACTCAACGGCCGATTCTGTGTTGCACCGTCTTGGTCTGCGTCTCGATACTGCGGGTGCTGGTCCGCTTGTTGTTCGTCAGGTACCAACACAGGGAGTTAAACTTGAGCGTGGCTCATCCGTCCGTGCAGAGTTTCAGCAGTTAGCAAATACAACTGCTCGACCCAACGTTGTTGGTTTTTCACTTCGAAAGGCTATCACCGTACTGCATGCTGCGGGATATGATGTTCGTATTCGCGGCTCTGGTAAGGTTATTCAGCAGGATTGGGTCGATAAAACATGCATCATTACGGCACAGAGTCCGTAAATCTGTGTAACCATAGATCCGGCCTTGGATTCTATGCATGTTCTACATTCCAGAAAACGTATGCAAGCGATTCTCCTCTTCACCGTTGTTTGGTCTGCCATAGTTACTGCTGCTATGGCACAGACACCTGTACTTACGGAGATCATGAATTTTGCACCAATACCCGTTGGTGCGCGCCGGGAACTGCGGTTAAAGGTGGGTCAACTTCCATCGGGCGGCTACTATCAACTTTCTCAGTCGCCTAATCAGCCATTCACGATCACGAGTGATGCCAAGGACCTTGAGGTTAAAGGCAACGACATAGAACTGCGAGTAGCGTTTGCACCTACTGCACCAGGCGATTTTCGCGATGAGATCATTCTTCAACGGGTTCCTCAAACAGGGCAGACATCAGTTGATGTGATCCGTGTTCGGTTGTTCGGAACAGCCTTCGTCATTGAGCGAACGGATGTAGTAGACTTTGGCGGGGTGATGACGGGAGATACAGCTAAGCAGGTTGTGTTGTATCGCGTAAATCGTAATGACGACTTCACGTTTGAATATGCTGGAGAACTTCTAGCCCCCTTCCGCCTACTTACGGCGCAGGGACCGATGCGAAGGGGTTCTGACACCCTCGCCGTTGCGATGGCGTTCTCGCCACGTACAGCAGGATCGTACGTAGATACAATTGGTGTGGTACGAAAGGACAGGCTGGGCCGCAGGCTCGACACAGCATTCATCATTGTTAGTGGCAAAGGCAAAACCATGCCAGAGCAGTCTGTGCTTGATTTGCGCGATCTCGTAGCTGGAGACTATGCCAACCGAACAATTACTGTTGATGTGCCGGAAAAAGTCATCACTGTAAACTTCTCCTACAGCATAGAGCCCCGTGCCGTAGCGTCATACGTCACTGCTTCTATCACTGCGCCAACAACCCCGAGCAAGGCGCGTCAGATCGCAATCAATGTGCTTGCGAACCCCCCGAAAAAAGTTCAAGAGCAGTCAACCTTCATGCTGTTGCGTAAGGGGCTTGGAGATACGGTTCTGGACTCTACCGAAATCGTCGTTGATGTTCAGACATCAGCGCGTCCGGTGCGCTTTACTGCGTCGTTTGACGCAGATACAATCAACGCTCGCATTGGCGATACACTAGACCTTCGGATACGCGCAAGCACGGCCGATCCGATCGATGAGGCGGTTACACTTACATCACTTCGCTTTGATCTGTTGTACAACCCAACAGTGTTTGTGCCTTTGCCGTCGGCAAATCAGAACCTCTCCGTTGTGAACGATCAACAAGTTCTGTCAACGGACATCGATGCCACTGTCACACCGATCATTGTGAATGGCAATCGAGACATCATTGCAACAGTGCGTGGTGTTGTGGCACTCGGTGATGCGGATCGCTCGTCTATAGCAGTTTCGAATTGTACATTCACCCGTGCCAATGGCATTTCCGACACATTAGCTGATGCCGGTGCATTGCTACGCATTACAAATGTGTGGCGATACGCAGACGGACGTGTTCGTTTGGCAAATCCATTGCGGGGTATGCTTAGTCTGGACATCGATCCTAATCCAGTAGTATCAGCATCGACATTGAGATTACAGAATCTTGCTCAGGGGGCAGGAAGTCTTGTGATCATTGATGCCCTCGGGATTATACGAGAAGATCTAACCTCGGAACTTCGGGGTGGAAGACGCGAATTCACGATAGCATCATCTGGTACGGCAGACATCGTGCTCCCTGCAGGTACCTATTATGCACGGTGCATGGTGGAGAGTGCGCTGGGTGGTACGATTAATAGCACCGTACGCATGTTTGTTGTGCAGTAGGTCCTATGATGCGCGCTCGATGTGTTTTGCTGCTTGTTGTGTTTCTATGCTGTGCTTCAATTACGGTCACGGCACAGCCACATGCGATAGAACTGTTTGGTGGTGGTTTTCTCTGGCTTCCAATGAGTTCGTTTCGTGACGTATCCGGCATTCCGAGTCCTGAGAGTATCAGGTTTACATCGGCATCGCCGAACACTTCACAGCGCGGCGTCGTAAGTGTTGGAGCAGACCTGATGAACGTCTCGAGTGCGCAGCTCGGGATAAGCGTTGGGTATCTTCCTGTATCGATGCGATATAGCGGGCAGGAGCGTGCGCCGATTGCCCTTGAAAACGGTGCTTTATATATCGCAACGCTTCAACATGATATCTCTGCCAAAGTGGAGTTACTTACGATCACAGCAAGGCTTAGGTATCCATTGTCCGAATGGCTAAACGTTGAAGCAAGTCTGCCCATAGGCATACTTATGAACGGACGATACACGCAGACTATGAGATTTGTAGATCCTGCTGGATTAACCTTCGTTGATGGACAGTTAGAGCAGGTAACGGGTAGTGGTAACATTGCTAACAAGAGATCAATCATCCCATCTATTGCTCTTCACGCTTCAGCAGAACTTCCAATTCTACCGGACGGCAGTGTACGCATTGTTCCTCGCATAGGTTATCAGCATTCACTCGTGAACGTCACAACCGATGGTGCATATGGCATTCACGGACTTGATGCAACTGTTGGTATCAGGGTACAACTCAACACTTCTGGCATCCGGCGCGATACTACCGTGTCTATTGATAGCAATCAGACAACGTCGCTGCCTGTTGCAGTGACCGATCCTGTTCTTGAAACGCGTGTAGAGCGCGATACACTTGTAGAGCTCCGTGCAGGAATACAGCAGATCACAACAGAACTGTCCAACGTGGTTGTTGATACCCTTGTGAACAATGGGCGAAAGTATCGAAGAGTACAAGAGACATATCGTACGTATGTGCCCAAGCCCCCTAGCGTATTGCGCGGCTCTATCGCGCTGCAGTTTGTTGACGATGACGGAACGATCACTGACAAGGCGCGCTTATCTGCTACGCGAGTTCTTTCGAAACGAACTGTGCCACTTATTCCGATACTGATGTTCGATTCGGCGTCCACAGAGGTGCCAAGTCGGTATGTGCAGCTTACGCGGGAGCAGGCTTCAGCATTTCAGGGACGCATGGCTGTAACAGCTGAGGAACACTGGCATTACCACATCCTCAATATTGTTGGCGAGCGCATGCGAACGCAGAAGCAGAGTACCTGCCAGCTCCAGATGTATACGGCAAGTATGGACACTGCTGTTGGCAATGCACGAATGCGTGCCGTGAGAAGGTACATCAGTAGCCGCTTCAACATCAAGGAGTCGCGCATTGGTATCGTCCCGTCCGAGCGCGGACTAGTTGAGAATGAAGCCGGGGTGATGTCTACAAGTGTTATCATCTCCGATCCAACGGGTAAACTCCTTCTTCCGGTTGAAGGGCAGGTAAGTTTTGTAGAAGCACGCCTTCCCAATGTTCGGGTAACACCAGATGCGATAAGCGAAGCCGGGTTGCGACAGTGGAGTGTTGTAATTGTTCAGGACAACCAGGATAGGTATTCAATAAGCGACACCACGGGCGAACTGCACGACGTAACAATTGACTTGAATGATGCGATGTCGCCTGATGCAGCGATGAAGTCTCCAATATCGTTCATCCTTCGCCTGCAGGACAACGAGGGAACAAGCACCCAAACCGAACCTGCCATTGTGAAACTCACATCAAAAGCTCTGCGCCCTTCCGAGCGCGCAACACCATTGCGTCGTACAGAGATGCTCCAGATTGCCGGCTATGCTGCTATGCAGCAGCAAGCGGCATCTATGCCTGGACAAAAAACCGTTGTTGCTCCAGCATGGGCTGTAAAGGGGCTTGTTGGTCCCGAGATACAACTCTACGAACCAGGTGCAAAGGCCTACATACAAGAAGAGCGCCAACCGTAACACGGATGACGCTCTCCCACACACACACAACATAGGGCGTTGTGAACTTGTTCGTTAGTTACTGGACAGTTGGTCCAATTCTGACTGCCATTTCGTTGTTGCAAGTCTGGCGGATGTTGCGCGCTCTACTGCACGTTCAAAGAAACTACGAGCCTCTGAAAGGTTACTACGAGATTTTGCGAGTAATCCCAACTCGCCCAGAGCATCAACCTCAAACTGTACAAGGCGAGCAGTGCGAGCGTTCTCAACGGCCGCGAGTAAGAACTTCTGTGCATCAGCCCCTTGACCAATCTGACGGTACTTGCGTCCCAACTGCAGAGCCAGCTGGCTGCAGCGCACAGGATCCTTGCCGGCCGCACATGATTCGTAATCAGCACGTAGCTGTTCGACAACAGAATTCGTTGTTGTTGCCTTTGCGTCTACATCAACGCTTGTTACGTTCTTCACCGCGACAGGCTCTGATTCCACGTGAGCTGGAGGTTCGGGAGCGGGAGTAGGTGTAGGTGTAGACTCTGGAGCTACAGTTCTCGTTGGAGCTAACGGTGCAGAGGCGGGCATCGGCTCGGGTGCTGCCTGCTGTGAGGCATAGTAGATTGCGCCGCCAGTTACAGCAACAGCTGCACCAGAGGCAATCCATGCCCAAACACTTTTGGTAAGGGTTCCAAGGATTCCGGCAGCCGCAGCTCCAGCAACAACCTTGGCGGCAACCGAAGATTCGACGCTAGCGAGAAACTCTATCGGGTAGCGCACACGCGGAGCCGACTCCGTAAGCAGACCTTCTACGGTCAGCATTTCGCGCACCTCCTGCGCGAATTCCGGCGACTCTTGCTGTCGCTTTTCGAATTCGAGCAGTTGATCCTCACTAAGCGAGCGATCAAGGAAGCCTGAGAGCAATTCTTGATTCGTCATCGTAGTTCACTGATAATCGTTGACAGTTGTTCTTGTATCATCTTCTTTGCGCGGAATACGCGCACCTTTGCAAGCGAGAGTGTAATTCCAAGTGTCTTGGCGATGTCTTCGTAGGGAAGATCATCAAAGTACTTCATCTCCAGTGCCTCGCGAAACTCCTCCGGCAGCTGAGCAATAGCGCTATGTAAGGCCTGCTTTAGCATGAAGTCGCTACTGTGCTGCTCGCGCTCTTCGGGGGGCATCATCTCGTCTGAATACTCGGTGGTATGCTTTCGTCCTCGCAGAGCTTTCAGGCAGTAATTCCGCGCAATGGTAAACAACCAAGCCGCAAAAGACCCATCCGAAAACGACTGTCGCTTGTCGTAGACCGTGAGCGAGATCGTCTGGAACATATCCTGAGCTTCTTCGTGGCTGCCAAGCGCACGCAGACAGTAGGCGTACAGACGTTTGTCGTAGCGCTTAAAGAGGCTCCGGTACGCCTGTTCGTCGTTCTGGTCACGAACAAGGGCAAAGAGCTCCTCATCTGTCATAAGTGTGTGCATGGCGTCCAAATGTCGTTGTCTATACAGTAAGAAACCACATACTGCAATTGGGTTACAGGTGTATGTTTGCAGATGCATTCAATATGGGAGCAAAGCTCCTGGTTTGAGGCCGACGTTGTAATCGTGGGTGGCGGCCTCATTGGCATATCAACTGCCATAGAATATCTCGCCCACAGCACCGGAAAAACCGTTTTGGTGTTAGAGCGTGGTGTTGTTCCTACCGGAGCATCAACGCGCAATGCGGGATTTGCGTGTTTTGGTTCTGTAAGCGAAATCGCGTCAGATATTGATCTGATAGGTACAGATGCAGCGCGGGAGCTTGTTCATCAGCGCGCAGAGGGCTTGGCCCGTCTAAGAAGCCGTTGTAAAGGGGCTGACATCGGATATGTCGATGAAGGCGGACATGAGATATTTCTGTATGATCATCCAGCGATTGGCAGAATTGAAGAAGTAAATAGTTGTATAGAGTCGATATTGGGTCCTGCTGCTTTCGTAGATCGCACGCCCCTTGCAGCGCAGTATGGACTTAGCGATACGGTTACAACACTCATTCGAACTCCCTACGAATCAACCATCGATTCGGGAAAACTGGTGCGCACCTTGTGGGGAATAGCCGCACAGCATGGAGCGCACATCCGGACGGGTGCCGAAGTGCTTCACATAGAGGATTATGCTGATGGCGTGCAGATAGACGTGCGGACTCTGACAGGAAATGTCAGAGTGAAGGCAAATAATGTCGTAGTAGCATCCAACGCATGGATTCCCAATCTCGTTACCAGTAATCAGCTTCCGGAGATCCTTCCAGGAAGAGGACAGGTCTTGGTGACCAAGCCCCTTCAGAACCTGCACCTGAGAGGATCATTTCATTACGACGAGGGGTATTATTACTTCCGTCGGCTTGGAGACAGGGTATTGTTAGGGGGCGGACGCAATATGGATTTTGCTGGCGAGCAAACAACGTCGCATGAAACAACGACCATCATTCAAGAAGCATTAGAAGATTTGCTTCGGACCGTGATCGTGCCGCACCACAATAACGTGGAGATCGAGTATCGGTGGGCAGGCACAATGGCATTTACATCTACCAAACAACCATTTGTAGAGCGTGTTCTCCCACATACAGTTGTTGCATTTGGATGCAACGGCATGGGTGTAGCACTCAGCAGTTCGATTGCTATGCGTGCTGCAAGCATTCTGGACTAACTCAAGCCGTAGAAGTCCGTAGTTTTGCGCTCAATGGCTACAGCACAACGCGATATCGTAAAAGGACCTCTCGAGCTTAAAGGCAAGCCCCTTCCCGAGCTTGAACAGCTCTTTCTTGAGCATGGAGAAAAGAAGTACAGGGCAAAGCAGGTATACGATGCGCTCTACATTCAGCGGGCAGCAGGAGTTGCGGATATGCTGCAGCTGCCGCAGGAGCTGCGGACAAAGCTTGATACGGACTTTCGGTCGCAAAGTGTTACGCTCAATACGGTGCAGAACTCGGCGGACGGAACAAAGAAGTTCTTGTTTGACCTCTGGGACGGGCGTTCGGTAGAGAGCGTGCTGATACCGAGTGAAATGGTCGAAGCTGATGGTCAGCCCCGTAGACTTACCCTTTGCGTCTCTACACAGGTTGGCTGCAACCTCGGCTGCGTGTTTTGTGCTACGGCATCCCTCAAGCTAACCCGCAACCTTAGTGCCGGAGAGATCGTTGATCAGTTCTTGCAAGCGCAGCAGCATTCGGAGAAGCCAATCACCAACATCGTGTTTATGGGTATGGGTGAGCCCATGAATAACTACGACAATGTGATGCGTGCTACGGAGATCTTTACCGATCAGCGCACGAAGATGGTTGCACCTCGCAGAGTTACACTCTCTACGGCGGGTGTGCTGCCGGGTATTGTTCGCATGGCAGATGAGGGACGCATCATCAAACTTGCTGTATCGCTTCATGCTACAACGCAGGAGAAGCGTGCAGAGCTGATGCCGATAGCAAAGAAGTATACGTTACCGGAACTCATCGATACACTCGAGTATTACTACCGCAAGACGCGGAAGAGTGTAACGTACGAGTACATCCTTTTTGAAGGGTTTAACGATAGCATCGAAGATGTGCGCAGACTTGGCAAGCTGGCACGCAGGATGCCAACGAAGGTAAACGTGATACCGTTTCACGACATCGACTTTACCCAGCCACAGGGATTTGCTAAGGAGTTGCGTCCATCGTCGCGCGAGACCTTTGAGTGGTTCATCCGCGAGCTTCGCAACGAAGACGTAAATGTATTTATCAGATCATCTTCTGGCGAAGACATCGACGCCGCATGTGGTCAGCTAGCATTTTCTACAGAGGGTCTTGCCTGATGTATAGGTGCATCCAACGACACGCCCTGTTGATCCTTGCTGCAATGCTCGTATGCACATCGATGCTTACTGGGCAGAGTCATGAGCCCCTTGCAGACTTTGACCCAGACCCAGAGCTTGTCTATTATGTGCGCACAACAAGCGGCGACGTGTTGTCGGGCCTTACCACGCAGGTAAAGGAAGACGGCAAGGGAAGTTTTATTGAGCTTACTACCCAGAACGGACGCCTCAAGATCTACGAACAGAACATTGCCTGGATTGGCCTTTACAACGATAGTTACCGAGCGGACAGCAGAGGACTACTCTTTCCAAACGCAGAACCCATTGGTAACGATAGTTACATTGGTGTTACCGAAGCAGTAATGCCAACCATTGGTATAGGCTATACGCCATACTTCAACGTTGTTGCTGGACGAACAATCATTCCAGGGATCGGAGCAGAGAATCAATTCTCATTGGTAAACATAAAGTCAACCATTTACGAAGCCGAGAACGGCCTCGTAGAAGGGGGCAAGCAGTTCTATGCTCTAGGGTTCAACGCATCGTGGGTAGGGGATGTAAACTTTATTGGGCACGTCTATGGCTCTGCGACATTTACCGGCAAACGCACGCGCGTAACAACCCTTGTCCATTGGAAAGCCGTTGGTAAAGAAGTGTACACAGTGCGTACCGGAAGTCTTGCCAGCCCCTTTCAATTTCCGTACATCAACGGAACACTCGGTGTTGGGTTGATGATGGACATCCGTTTTCCAGAGCTGCATGATGTGCATCTGCTTGGAGAACTTTGGGGCGCGGACATTTCGCGCCCGTCACAGTCCGGCCTCTTCATAGGCCTTCGTCAGACCAACAACCAACTCACCTACGATTTCGGCTTAGGCCTTTTGCCAAGGGGCGTCCTCGTACCCATCATAAATTTTGCATGGACGCCGTGGTAAAACCCCGATGACGTCGGGTAGGGGCGAGCCGGTGGCTCGCCCGCATGTGAGCGGTGTGTGGGTGCGTGTGTGTCGTGTGTCTCGCGTGCGATGTATGTGCCGTGTGTTCTCGCGGGCGACGTGTGTGCCTGTGTGTTCTCGCGGGCGACGTGTGTGCCGTGTGTTCTCGCGGGCGACGTGTGTGCCTGTGTGTTCTCGCGGGCGACGTGTGTGCCCGTGT
>JBIJAX010000023.1:0-34526 GCA_044345485.1 Kapaibacterium sp. (SeqCode) | reverse complement strand
CGACTTCATGGAATATGTTCCAGCTGCAAAGTTTGTCGAGGAACTTGACACAGTAGCTACTCCGTTCATCCGCAAAGCAACGTATAAGACACAGATCTATTCGTATCTGGGGTTCAACATGAACCATCCGATACTGTCTGATAAAGCTGTTCGCAAGGCCATGGCCCATTGTATCGATCGAGATGCACTTATTAAGCAGGTTATGCGAAGCCTTGCAACTGCGGTGAACTCACCTATCTATGATGATAGGCCCGAGTATGATGCATCGATCAAGGGAATACCATACAATCTTGGCGAGGCTAAGAAGATGCTTGCTGCTGCAGGCTGGAAGGATTCCAATGGTGACGGTGTGTTAGACAAGGTGATAAACGGCAAGCCTACTCCATTGGCTCTATCAATTCTTGTCAATGCTGGAAATGAAACACGCGAGGCCATTGCTGTCTCGTTTTCAGATGAGCTACGTAAAGTTGGTATTAAGCTGGAAGTAAGGAAACTCGAATGGAGCGTGTTTCTCGAGAATATGCGCTCACGAAAGTTTGAAGTTTCTATTGGTGCCTGGGTGAATGATCCAATCCCAAGTGACCCGTATCAGATCTGGCACTCAAGTCAAATCGGGAACAAGGGAAGCAATTACGTCGGATTTAACAACTCGCGCGCTGACCAGCTCCTTGAGATGAACCGCGTTGAATTTGACGAGCAGAAGCGGATTGCCTACATGAGGGAGTTTCAGAAGATTATTGCTGAGGAACAGCCGTACGTCTTCCTGTGGACTCCGCTGTATCCTGCCGCTTACAACACCCGACTACAGAATGTGCGGTTTAGCTATGTCCGTCCGGGTTACAATCCTACTCAGTGGTGGATTCCAAAGTCGATGTGGAAGTACACCGAAGCGCAGTAAGCGTTTAACTTCCAAACTAGGGCTGTACCACAGTGAAGCGTCATGAACTACGTGATCTCATAGCGAAGGGGGAATCTTCGACGCTGGAGTTCAAACGGAAGTTTACCACCAGCGAGAAAATCGCTCGCGAGATTATTGCTTTTGCCAATACAACAGGTGGATACCTGCTGCTTGGAGTAGACGACAACGGCGTTGTCAAGGGTGTTGATTCCGAAAAGGAACAGATTAGCCTACTTGAAACTGCTCTTCATACGATCGAACCACCTCTGAGTGTCTCCATTGAAGTTGTGGAGATTGAGTTTGTTGATGTGATCGTCGTGCATGTATCACAGAGTGTATCCCGTCCACACCGATTTAACAGCACAGCACCGGATGATGCCGAATCACACAGGAAGGTGTTTATCCGGCAGGGTGACAAGTCGATTACAGCAAGTAAAGAAATGACGCGTGTCTTACGGGGGCAGCATCCAGATGCGCCCCCTCTGACAATTTCCATTGGAGATCGAGAACAGCGGTTGTTCGTCTACCTTGAACGCCATGGAAAGGCTACCGTACAGGATTTTGCGAGACTTGTGAACATATCACGACGTCGCGCGGCACAGATTCTCGTGCGTCTCGTGCGGGCCGGTGTGGTACATATTGTGTCCGATAACGGCAGCGATTATTACACGCTGATCTAATCTTGTGGTATCTCTAACGATATCCAAGATGTTTTAGCAGACGGTATGCTAACTCTGAATAGACAATCATACCCTGCTGAGCATAGGGGGTTGGTGCAGCATTCTGATAGAACATCGCCATCAGGTGATGAGGAAAGTTACGCTTGAACCTGTGTGACGTTGCAAGTATGTATCCAATAACCAACAGTAGAATTCGCAGATCTTTAAGATTTCCTACAGCTCGGCTTCGATGCATTCGAACGCGCAGGGCAGCAAGACGCTTGTGTGCAACCTCGTAACGGTGCTCAAGAAGTAATCGTGCGATCTCGTATACAAACACCCCCATGAACATACCAGATGACTCTGCAGCGAGGATGCTAAAGGAGTTCATAAAGGTTGTAAGCCGTATAGTCGTCGACATTCGATTGGTTATCTCGTCATAGAGGTCATGTACAAGTCCAATGTATGCATTAGCCAGCACCAACAACTCACGCATCCGCTGGGTTGCAACTGGTTGTCCATTCATTTGCTGCAGCAACAGTCGTGCCTCATGATAACGTTGTGTAGAGAATAGGATGCGAAGACGCAACCATTGGATCTCTTCTCGTAAATAGATACTACTGTAGGGTTGTACATCGTGCGTATCTAGTATCTCAAGTGCAGTTGTAAAACTACATTCACTGCAGAGGCGATAGAGTGGGATGATGTGGTGTAGGTCCTTACACACATATCTATCGAATGTCCTCTGCATGCTCGATTCATCACAAAGAAGAACATCAGCATAGTATTGACTTCGCCGCTGATCCTCCAGCTCATTGAGTAGCTGAAGCTGATGTTCCCAGCGATTGAGTCTGGTTGACCAGTGCCGAATAGCCGCAGCATTTGTTAGTATATGTTCGAGCTCTATGCGTAATCGAGAAACGTTACAGGCCGTTTCAGCGAGCTGCAATCGGTTGCATATCGCATATGATCGCGAAAGAAGCTTCTGCGCACGTTGTGTGTCACCACGTTTCATGCAAAGCCTAGCTGCATGATACATCCGCTCAGCCCTCTGACTATCACGCTCTTCGGATGTTAATCGAATATCAGAGAGCGAATCAGCAAACCGGTGCAGCACCCTAGTTCTAGATTTCGATGCTGTGCACCGAGCATTCGTGATGATGCGCTGCTCATGATTGTTCGTATCGTTCATTACAAGCCTCGGACATAATGAAGAATGAATACCAATGTGCAGAAAGAACGATGATGATACGCCGCATTTAAAGCAGATGATAGTTGCATTTGGATGATTTTCGGACGGGTATATTGACCAGATAAAAAAGGGTCGCCAGTGTTACAACCACGGCGACCCTTCCATGAAGCTCTGTAAGAGAACAAATAGGCTATTTGATCAACGCTGCGCGCCCAATCAGGCCTTGCAGGCCGTATACCTCGATGAAATATGAACCTGAAGCGAGGGATTCCAGTGAGAGTGGAAGTAAAGCGTGCCCCTGCTGAACAGCAAACTGCTGAGAGGCAACAACCTGACCTTGTGCATTTCGGATTCGAACGCTGTAGTTTCCTTCAAAAGATGCATAAAACTTAAGCGTGGCATGCTCATCTACTGGCTGTGGGAAGATCGCAAGTGCTGTAAGCTGATCTAGTTGCTCATCAACCGACGTAATCGTAAGTGTAAACTCGGCTGGCGTAGACCATCCTCCGTTACCACAAGCGTTCTTTGGGCGTACTTCCCAGGCGAACGTTCCGCTGCCGAGTATGTTAGACTTTACATTAGTGGACGTAGTCGCAACTGCAGTATCCTCATACACTACTGAAAACGGCGATACCGTCTGCTTCACGCGCATGTGGTACTTGGTAGCATCAGCAGATTGATTCCAGGTAAAGGTGATCACATCGATGATGTCAGCCATTTTGGGTCCTTTCGGACTAACAGCTGCAGTAGCCGTTGGCATCTTGCCAGCGGTCGTAAACATGAATGCGGTAGACCATGTGCCATTGCCAGCAGTGTTTACTCCACGCACTCGCCAGTAGAAACGAGTATTGCACTGTGGTGCTTGAATCTGTACCGACTGTTTTGTCTCCGTACCCGATGCTACGATTGATGCGCTTGTAAACTGGTTCGTAGCTGAGAGCTGCCATTCATACGATTCGGCAAATGTGCTCTTGCCCCATTCGAGCGTAACAACTGGAGCAACTCCAGTTGCGTTGTTCGCTGGCTTTGAAAGGGTAACCGGGCCGGGCCCCTGGGCGGATGCTGTAGTGGTAAAGTCAAGCTTCACGTTGTTGCCATCTACCGTGATGTTCTTTGAGATTGGCGCAGCGAGCCCGCCCTCTGATGCAACGACGGTGAGAGAAGACGTACCAGTATATGGGAATGCATAGCCTCCTGCGGCACCTGTAACGGCATAGAACGTACCCCGATTTGGTGATACTTTCACACCTGCAAGACCCTCACCGATGTCATAGAATCCATTCTTGTTCTTATCGTCATACACAACACCAGTTATGAACCTCTGAGGTCCGATACCAAAGGTCTGGGTCACGACATAAGGGCCAACATATCCGGATGACAATCCCTTGCCGTTAAAAAGGATTCCAACTCCTATTTCCGTATAAACAGCGTTATCGAAGTTCATGATGTTGCGACGGTGTCCCAGCTCCTTCTGGTTTTCCTCACCCCAGTCTACATTCAAGCCGCAGTGTCCGTGCCAAACCGACTCGCTATATGCAGCAACGTTTTCTCCGTACATACCCATCGAGGTATACCCAACTTTGGCGTATCTAGCACTGAGCTGATCTCCGTTGCTACTGGTATGACCCTGAAAGTTGTTCTGATCCATATCACGCGAATGATTGCGCGCAGCATCGATTAGCTTGGAGTTAAACACAAGGGGCGGACGTTGCGGGTATGTTGTAAATGCCTTTTTCGTGGCGGCAGCATCGATTTTGAAGTACTGATAGGCCCCCTGAACGCGAGGATCCTGCGTATCCATTAGGCGGATACCTTCCTCTGTTGGATTAGCTCGGGCCCTGTTAACATACTCTAACATGAGCTGTTCTTCAGGAGTAGGGTCTCCATACCCCTGATATTGCGTCTGTGCTAGTGCAGATAACGGCATCGTCAAGCAAAGCACAAGTAGTACGACACGTGTGTACATAATTACAGATCTCCTAATTGTGGTCGAATAGTTACTTCTTCGATCATCATTCGTTCATTGCCAAAGTTTCCAACCAACTCACGAACTAGGTCGGCAATGTTTTGGGCCGACATCATGCGTTGTCCGAGTTCAGTTCGTGACTCTTCACTCCAAATCTCAGTTTCAGTAGCACCTACGATAAGATCAATCACCTTGACACCAAACTCTCGCGTTTCCTGTCGAAGACTTCTAGTGTAGGCAAGCATACCTGCCTTGGACGCTGAATATGCGGCAGCACCTCGGAACACCGTCGTTGCGGCAACAGAGTTAACGGTAATGATCATTCCCTTACGACGTTGAATCATCATCGGCACAAGAGTATGGAGAAATGCCATCGGCGCCAGTAAATTGGTAGTAATCTGACGTTGCGCTGATGCAAGGGGCATATCTGCAACGTCCGCAAACTCCGCAATGCCCGCGTTATTGACGAATACATCAACCTCATCCAGCGCCGCACAAACCCGCTCTATCTCCACTTGAGATGTAACGTCGCATTGCAGCACACTGACATTCGTTGATGGTATCGCTGAAGCCGTTACCTGGAGTGCCTGTTGGTCTCTACCCAACAGTATCACATTATGAGACTGCCCCAGCTGCACAGCAATTGCAGCACCTATGCCTCTGCTCGCACCAGTGATAAGGATGTTGAGGTTAGGCTGCTGCATCTTGATCACATACATCAGTGAGTAACCGCAACTGAGGTTCTGTTAGCGTCTGGTTACGACGGCTCATAACTTTAGCGATCGTTTCGATAGCCTTGTCCAATTCGTACCGTTGATCATCCCACATGAACGAGCGATTGGAAGAATACGCAGGCGATGTCTGGAAGATGGCCACGCATGCACCATAAACGCCGCCGGTAGGGAGCAATGTACCAATGGCTGTGCGCGTGTAGTCGCCAATAAGAGAACCAAGAAACATGCGCTGGGAATCTTCACGTCCCCACGGCAATCTTGGCTTCACATTCGAATAGGTATTCTTAAGATTTGACGTTGTTGTACCCGCTCCAAGATTTACCCAGGACCCGATGTAACTGTTACCAACAAAACCTGCGTGCTGCTTGTTGCTGTACGATTGGAACACCGTGCCTGAAATCTCTCCCGATATTCGGCAATGGGGACCAGTAATGGTCTCTCTAATATGCGAATGGGGCTTAAGAACGGAATGGTCCCCAAGAACAACGGGCCCCTGCAATACGCAGAGTGGTCCTACCTCAGCGTGAGAACCAATGACCACCGGACCGGCCGTTTCATCAAGAACAGCTGTCGGATGAACAGACGCGCTTGCATGAACCTTCGTACCCAGGAGCTTAGCATCCCATGCTACCGCATCAGCAATTCTATCCAAGATCTGCCATAGTCGATTGATCACATGACCCTCGACGTGCACGGAATCGACGGCATCGCCAGCGATCCCATCAACTGCCGTAGGGATATCGTCCAGCGACCCTTGATGATCTGGTAGATACACTCCTACGGTCTGACCGCCTATCATTATGTGTACTGCGGATGTCGACGAGCGACAGAGACGCACCAAGGCGTGCATCGAGGAAGGGGAGAGCACCAGATTAGCGAGCACGAGCAACGTTGGGCCACCATCATATGCGTGACGCTCCTTGCACACTGATAGATATGCCTCAAGCACATTGGTTCGATGCGAGTGCACATGTACTCGGCACTCCGGTACCGCGACCGACCAACGCTCAGCGATGGTATAGTATCCCGCACGCAACTCCCAAGCCCCATGTGTCAACGAAAATGGGTAGAGTAATTCCGCTTCATCGTGTTCAAGGAGTACAACGTGCACGAGAGACACCTATAGATTCTCGAGATGTAGCTTTAACGAGGCCTTAACAAAGGCTACAAAGAGGGGATGTCCCGTAACTGCGCGCGACTTCAACTCTGGGTGAAACTGCACGCCTACGAACCACCGATGTGAAGGAATTTCCACGATCTCTACCAGACGCCCATCTGGAGATGTACCACTGATAAGCAAACCCTTCGACTGCAAAGCCTCGCGAAACTCGTTGTTGAACTCGTAACGGTGCCGGTGCCGCTCAGAGATATGCTCTGATTTATACGCTTGATAAGCTTTTGACTTCTTTGATAGCTCACATGGATACGATCCCAAGCGCATTGTACCGCCTTTGTCGGTGATGGTGCGCTGTTCTGGCAACAGATCAATAACGTTGAACTTGTTCTTCTTGAATTCAGAAGAGTTTGCCGATGGCATCATAGCTACGTTTCGGGCAAACTCTATCACCGAACATTGCATTCCGAGACATATTCCGAAGAACGGCACGTTTTGCGTACGCGCATATTCGATTGCTGCAACCTTACCTTCAATGCCACGAGACCCAAAACCCGGTGCCACCAGCATGCCTTCGACACCTGTGAGCATTTCGGATGCATTGTCGCGAGTAATCGTCTCTGCGTCGATCCAGCGAATATTGACTTTGGTATTGTTGATTGCTCCTGCATGAATAATCGCTTCCAGGATCGATTTATAGCTGTCAGGATACTTGTTGTATTTCCCGACAAATGCGATCTCTATGCCATGCTTTGGTGACTTAATGCGATGAACGAACCTTGACCAAGTTTCTAAATCTCTCTTCGACCGCTTCAAGCCAAGCTTCTCGCATACGATGTTGTCTAGTTCGTGTTTGGCAAACAACATCGGTACTTCATAGATCGTGTCAGCATCTAGAGCTTCGATCACACTACGCTCTTCAACATTGCAGAACAACGCAATCTTCTGTCGAATATCCTTAACGAGCTTGACCTCAGCTCGGCACAGCAGGATATCGGGAGTAATGCCTGACTCCATAAGCGTCTTGACAGAGTGCTGCGTTGGCTTGGTTTTCAACTCTCCAGCACTTTTGATGTACGGCACGTACGTTAGATGCACGTCGAGAGCGTTGCCACGGCCAACTTCCAAGCGAAGCTGCCTGCATGCCTCGAGAAAGGGAAGCGACTCGATATCTCCAACTGTGCCCCCAATCTCGATGATCACGACATCGTACTTACCGTCGAAGGCGCGCATGCGCCGCTTGATCTCATCCGTTATGTGCGGCACCACCTGAACAGTCTTGCCAAGGTATTCACCTTGACGTTCACGAGTGATAACGTCGAAATAGACCTGCCCGGCGGAAGCTGTATTTGCCTTCGACATGCTGACGTCGAGATACCGCTCGTAATGCCCAAGATCGAGGTCTGTCTCAGCCCCATCATCGGTAACGTACACTTCACCGTGCTGATACGGATTCATCGTACCAGGATCTACGTTTATATACGGATCAAGCTTTTGAATCGTTACGGTAAAACCGCGCTGACGAAGCAGCAGACCGATGGAGGAAGAAGCTATACCCTTTCCCAACGAGGAAAGAACTCCGCCCGTAATGAAGATGTACTTTGACGTCTTCGGCACACAACACCTGAGGAAAATCAGAGGGGATTGGACGGGCTCAAATCTACGGACTGTTCGTGGAATTCGGTACTTCAATTCGTAGCTTGTGAGCAGACACGAGACTTCCATGCGACTACTTCGGCCATTCTTTATCATCACGTGCTGCTTAGTCTTTGTGCGTTGCACACCGCAGTCGGACGATACGAACCATGACAGCACGTTGCTGCGTGTATGGTACCTGACCAATTCTTCCGGCATACTTCCGGCGATAGAACATGCGGCATCTGGGTTCAAACAGCTCAACGCAGCTGTTGCATACAAAGCTTGTACTCCCTTGGAATTACAGCTACTTGCCAGCGGCGGGATTTCCCATGATGTACCCGACGTCATTATCCTGCCCTCAGAATACCTTGCTACATTGGCCAGCCGTAACATCATCCAGCGCTCTTCTTCACAATCCGACATTGACATTCTTCCCGCGATGCAGGCTTGCATATGGAAGGGGGCTTCTTGGGCCACTCCGTTGGCTTGCGACACAAGAATGTTATTTATCAACAAGAACGTTTTACGTGCGGATCTACCCATAGCTACGCATGTTTCGCTGCCTACTGTTGTGTCGGATCCATCGGTATTTCGAGATTCGGTTGACCAATTCTGGGCATCTCACGGCGACGAACCAAGGATGCTGTATCGCTCTGTTGTATCGTGGCTAAACATGTTTGGTGCGGAAGTGTTCGATCGCAACCATCGTCCTGTACTAACCTCCAAGGCCAACATTCAAGCCCTGGAATCTTATGCTGAACTTGCACGAGAAGGTACAACTGAAACAGAGAGGTACCTAGATGGAGCTTTTAGACAAGGATCCCTGCGGTTCTGGTATGGCAGGGCATCACTGATACGTGACACGCTCGTTCGTAAAAGCAACAACTGGTTGATTCGCGAGCTGTGGTACAATGAGATCACCCGTCAGACTCCTCTCGTGCACACGACTGTGGCATGCACAACTATACACTCCAAAAAAGCATCGCTAGCCAAGCAGTATGTGCAAGCTGTCAAGCAAAAAATTGAACACCTACCAGTTGCAGGCTTCCCAACGTCAAGATCGTTTTGGATGGCAGCTGTAGATTCAACATCGAATGGAATGGCCTTGATTGCTCATGCAATGATGCGTGGACGTTGCATTCCGGCACAAACCCAGTGGGATGAAGTTTGCATGATCATTGAACAGGCTTACACACGTGTGCTCTATGGCCTTCAAGAACCTAGCGAATCACTTCATCAGGCGCAAAATGAGCTGCTTGCGCTGGTGCCCTGATGAGGCTATTAGCATGTTGCATATTCGTCTTCATTTGTGCTACGAGCACACTGCTGCATGCGCAACATGCGATGGTTACGATAGCCGGAACAGTGCAGGCCGATTCTTCGCTTCAGCCACTGCGATTTGTTCGTGTGCGTGACCTTGGCAGTGCAACATCTGTTTTAACGGATCGTTATGGACACTTTACCATTCGCATTCCTTTCAGGACGTCTGACCGCATTACCCTTACATGCACTCTTCTAGGCTACGTCACCGACACCGTATCAGTACTTCCACATGATACAACCATATTGATATCACTGCGAGAAAAGGTCATTCGTGGGGCCGAGTTGTTCGTCAGTGCAGAAGATCCTGCAAGAACTATCATGCGGCGTGTTGTTGAACGCAAACGACGGCAAGAAGACAGTCTGCAGAGCTACACCTACATGCTCTACACGAAGTTCATCGCTACTACCGATACAATTACGGCAATGCGCAGCACGGGCATGGGAGATTCAACAATCGTAAGCATTCTTGAGTCTTTCTCAAAGGGGTACTACAAATACAAGAACAACTATTTCAATGAAATCATCCAGCGACGTCAAACAGCCAATGTTCCATCTCAGGCCAATAGCGTAACATTTGGAACAAACCTCAATGCATATGAAGATGCTGTTACCATTCTTGGAGAAGCAATTGATTCACCATTTGCAGCTAACGCCCTCGAGATATACGATTACATCCTGCGATCCGATAACGAAGAAGACACGGTAAAGATAGAGGTTCATCCGAAGAGTAGCCTGCGACGTGCATTTGTTGGTGTGATATACATCGATCAGCGAAACGGTATTCCTATTGAGGTAGAGCTAGTACCAACCAATGCAGTCAATCTTCCATTTAACGCGGCAGTGCGATACAGACAGACATTCCAGACACAACAAGGCATGGTAGTGCCAGAAGCGTTATCGATCCAGAGTACACTTCAGGCATCCTTGTTCTGGATTGTAGAACCACGATTAGATGTTGACATAGAAACATTCTGCTACGACTATAACATCAATCGCGATATACCTGACTACGTTTTTGATCAAAAGAGAGTCGAGATACTACCCGAGGCTTCTGTCTATGATTCCATGTACTGGAATGCAAATGCAAAGCTTCCGCTGCGGCCCGAAGAGGCCAGGGCATATGATGAGATCAATTCGTTTGTGAACAACCCAGATAGTTTGGAGAATTCACTACTGAATCGGTTCTTTGGTCCAATACGGCAGGGCATAGCCATGCTACGAAGGCCTCCGTTTACAGGTTTCGACGACATACTGAGATACAACGGAATTCACGGTCTGTATCTTGGCCTTGGACTAACGCACAACATAGGTGGTGTGTTCAGCACAAAGATCACTGGAGGGTACGGTACCCTCGACAACCAATGGTACTATTCTGGTGCAACTACGATTCCTCTTGATGCACGAGAAAAGTTGAACATTGCGCTTACACATGGCAGGGAGTTGTTGCGCCGTGACAATCCTAATCTTGTACGCCAGAATTTGATCACAACTACAGCACTATTGTTTGGGAGTGATTATGGCGACTACTACTACAGCACTCGTACATCCGTTGGTGCATCATATAGCTGGGGTCAGTTGCGATTCATTGGCCAGGATCAATTCGTACGTCCAAGCCGAGTAGAGGTTCGGTATACATCATCCGATGATCGAACTGCGAGGTCATCTGATCTGTGGCACATCTTTCCACGGCGCGATACATTACGGCCCAACCCTGCAGTTGCAGAAGGACACCTTTCATCGATTTCTGGCAATCTCTTTCTCGACTTTTTTCCAACACGCAGAATATCGCGAAGAGGTCTTCAACTGAGTTTTGAAACGTCTGGAAAACAAATAACAGGGGGCGACTTTGATTTCTCCCTGATGAACTTCCAGGGGTTCTTTCGAACGGCTACCTTACCACTCTGGACGCTAGACGTATATGTGGGTGGTTCCTGGTCGTGGGGCGCTGTGCCACCTCAGCGGTTTATGAGCACAGAAAGTGGCTTCAACGGCATCGTTGTTGGCAATGCATTTCGTGGGATGCGTGTTAAAGAATTTTATGGAGATCGCTCGTTTGAACTTACGATGAGTCACAACTTCGGCGAGGTAGTTCCCGGCGTGCTGCGAATACCGAACATTGCATCCTTTGGCCTTGAGCTCATCACGTTTGGAGGTTTTGCATGGACCTCGTTTTCAGACGAAACGCGAGAGCGATACAACCCGCAGTTGCAGACAACTGCGGAGACTGCCGACCAGATATACTATGACGTTGGAGTGAGCATTAATCGAATACTGATCTTTCTCCGTCTAGACATAAGTGCACGACTATCTCAGCGCGACGTTCCGCAACTTAGATTCACTGTCTCAAACGCGTTATTCTGATCACCACGCTCCTCGAGCATCTATGTCGATGATCAACCGCACTTCCGATGATGCGTGCTTGCTGTAATACGCATCCTGTGCTGCACGCAGACAAGATCTACAGATCTGACCAGATGGATCTAGGTCTTTGTTATTCTTGATCACGATGATGCGGCGGTACATATTTCTGACTCGCGGTACCGATGGAGGCACTGGTGGATACACAGTTACTGCGTCATGGTCCTTTGGTAAAAGTGCCCATACGATTTCTGCGTGCCGGCTGGCTAGGGATTCTTCGAGTGATCTACATTCGAGCACAATGAATCGCGCAAAAGGAGGGTACGACACTTCGCGGCGAGTCGCATATTCCTTTTGGTACCACAGACCGAGTCCCGCACGATCCTGCTCACCCGATACACAAACCTGCATTGTCGGATCAGTAGAAGAATACGTCTGCAATAGCACCAAGCCAGGCCTGTTAACGGCTCGGCCAGCGCGACCACTTACCTGAAGCATAAGCTGCATCGTCCGTTCACTTGACCTAAAGTCTGCGTGATAGAGCGACTGATCTGCATGCACAACCACAACAAGTGTGCAGCGATCGATATCAAGCCCCTTCGCGATCATCTGTGTTCCAACGAGCACATCGATTGAGCCTTGACTAAACTGCTGAAGCAACAATCTATGCTGGCCCTTACGCGACGTGCTGTCAGCATCCATTCTAGCGATTGCAGCAGGCTTGTCTAGATAGTCTTGGAGGGCATGTGCAAGCTCTTCTTCGAGTTTTTGTGTACCTGCGCCGATCTCTGCCACGTCCGTGCTACCGCAAGTTGAGCATGCCTGATGAAACTGCTGCGATCCTCCGCAGTAATGACACTTCAGTACGTTGGGGTATTTATGGTAGGTAAGTGCTACGTCGCAATTCGTGCACATAGGAACGGCACCACAATCGTTGCATTGAATATTCGCTGCAAAGCCCCGTTTGTTGAGAAATACAAGAACACCTTCATTACGCCGTATTCTGTCTGCAATCGCGATCAATGTCTCGACGGCAAAGGCCCCAACCACTTGCCTTGTTTTCCTCGCGAGACGAAGATCAACAAGCTGAACTGTTGGAAATGAAACACCATCTGCTCGCTGTGTGAGCTCATGTTTTCGATATCTCTGGAGCACTGCGTTGTGATATGTTTCGAGCGAGGGAGTAGCCGAGCCTAACACAATAGCACAATTAGTAAACTTGGCCCGCATCACAGCAACATCTCGAGCATGGTACCGTGGTGAAGGCTCATCCTGCTTGTATGAGGGCTCGTGCTCCTCATCGACAATGATGACACCGAGAGAAGGAATGTCCACAAACACTGCCGAACGCGCTCCGATTACAACATCGACATCACCTTTGGCAATTCGGCTCCACGTCTGAATCCGCTCACCCATTGATATGCGTGAATGCAAGACAACCACTCTCGAGCCATATAATGCCCGAAATCTGTCCCCGAGTTGAGGCGTTAGGGCAATCTCGGGTACCAACAGTAGCGCCTTTTTATGCTGGGTGATTACTTGATCGATTAAGCGCTGGTAGACGATAGTCTTCCCAGATCCTGTAACTCCTTGTAGAAGGTGTGCCGAGAACCCCTGCGACTGTATGTCCTTGCTTATCGACTCAATGACCGATCCCTGCTCATCTGTGAGGCAGACTTCTCGTTCGTCCCGCTGCACAAGAGAGCCTTCATCATTCAACCTGCCGGAATCGATATGATACTCCCGCAGATAGCCCTTTTCAACCAGGCTGTCAATACTGCTTACACCCACGCCTGTTTTTTCCGATAACTCCGCAACCGATAAGGGGCTTGCGGAATCATATAGCTTCACATAGGCTAGGGCGAGCGACTGCTTTGGAGCTTTCTTGTCAAGGACGTCAAGCACTGATCGCAGATTTTCGTGGTTGTCGTTCAACGAAGAGGCAATCTCGACACAACGGATCACGCGTCCGCGAACCTGTCGCATCTGCTCAGCAACAATCGTAATCCACCCGTCACGCACTAATGCATCAAGCTGATCAGCTACATACTGAGTTTTCGCTTGTCGCTGCAAGTATGATATAGAAACATCGCCCTTTGCCTGATCCAAGATCCGAAGCAGTGAAGCACGCTTTGGGGCTCTGCGCTTCATCGCCTCGTATTCTGTAGTTGAGAGAGGACGCTCCACATGTATTCGCATGATGGTGTTCGGTTGCATACCGCTCGGCATCGCAGCCTGCAGTACTTCACCCCAGGAGCAGAGGTAATAGTCGGCCACTCTTCGTGTAAGCTCCAAGAGCTGCGCTGAGAATGTCGGCGTTTCGTCAAGGACCTCAATAACAGACTTTACATCTTCTAGCTCTGGTGATCCTGTTTCGACCACAGTTCCGGTGAGTACACGTTTACCTAATGGGACTACCACACGAACCCCCGGAAGTACGTGCTCGTGGTCTTCCACAACGTAGGTCAAGGGTTCTAGACGGGGTATAGGGAGGGCAACGCGGATGAACATGGACAGCGAAAATACCCTGTTTCGAGGCAATAATTTTGTGCTCAAATCGACGTTTACCGCCATGAAACGACTTCTGCGCTATCCACTTATGCGGGCCCTAGCGTTGGTGCTTGCAGCCCACCCCATGAGCCTTCTGGCAGGCAACATAGTTCCTAGCGAACCGGCTTTAGTGCGTCTGCGCGATGATGAAATCGGAGCTAGCCGTAAAAATGCCATCACAAGAGCGGTTCAGCGGTGCTCACCAGCGGTTGTGGGGATCAACGTAACCGAGACCAGAGCACAGTACTATCGAGATCCAATTGACGACTTTTTTACAGACCCTTTTCTTGAGCAATTCTTCGGTCGGCGATCGCGCACCTATAAGCAGAATTACGAAGTAAGGTCCCTCGGCTCTGGTTACATCGTAAGCTCTGACGGCTATATTCTTACTAACGACCATGTCGCTGGCAACGCATCAAAGATCGTTGTAACGCTGACGAATGGAACCAAGCACGATGCGAAGATCATCGGCACAGACCCCACCACTGACATCACAGTTCTTAAGATCGACGGTAAGGGGTTTCCGTTTCTTACCATGGCGAACAGCTCCGAAGTAGAAGTTGGGGAGTGGGCTATTGCATTTGGAAACCCATTCGGTCTCTTTGACAACAATGCAAAGCCAACTGTCACTGTTGGTGTTGTCTCCAACACCGGCGTAAGTTTCTCGCAGTCAGATAATCCGGGTGTCGATCGCATTTATCGAAACATGATTCAGACGGATGCGGCCATATCCTCAGGTAATTCCGGCGGACCTCTTGTAAATGCGCTGGGAGAAGTTATCGGTATGAATACCGTTATCTACTCAACCGCTACTAGCTCTCGAGGTGCAGGTAGCATTGGAATTGGATTTGCAATACCAATTGATCGTGTAAAAGCGATCTATGAACGACTCAAGCAGCGCGGAGTTATTGATCGCGACTTCTGGACTGGTATGAAGGTTACGAGCATAACGGAAGACGTTCGCGAATACTACCGTCTAAAGAATGACGAAGGTGTACTTGTAACACAAGTACTGGCAGATAGCCCTGCTGATGATGCTGGAATTGAGCCAGGAGATGTTATCATTGCTGTTGACGGAGTGCCAACGTTGCGTGATGACGATCTTAACATTGCCATCCTGGATGGCGAGACACAACAAACGCTGCGTGTAACGGTATTGCGTGACGGTAAAGAGAAAACTCTTTCGCTTCAACTCAAAAAACGTCCGCGGAGCGGTGGTGTCAGATACTGAACACAGAAGCATTCTCAAATCTGAAGGCCTGCGCAAGGTCTATAAAAAGCGGGTAGTTGTCCAAGGCAGCTCGCTCGAGGTGCGACAAGGCGAGTGTGTGGGATTGCTTGGTCCTAATGGTGCTGGCAAGACAACCACGTTCTATATGATTACCGGTATGGTCGTGCCGGAGGCAGGCAAGGTGTTTCTCGACGATCAAGACATCACAACGATGGCTATGTACCGTCGGGCCCAGCTTGGCCTGGCATACCTTCCGCAGGAGCCCTCGGTGTTTCGTCGAATGTCCGTTGAGGACAACATCTTGGCTATTCTGCAGCTGCAGCCGCTTTCAAAAGATGAACGTCGAAGCAGGCTTGAAGAACTATTGGCGGACTTTCGCATTGCGCACATTCGAAAGAGCAAAGGGTACATGCTCTCAGGGGGCGAGCGCCGACGTTGCGAAATCGCACGGGCTATCGCAACCAACCCCAAGTTTGTGCTTCTGGATGAGCCATTTGCAGGAATCGATCCTATTGCAGTGGAAGACATCATGACAATAGTAACGGAGCTCAAGCACAAGGGAATTGGAGTACTGATCACCGATCACAATGTGCACGAAACCCTGAGCATCACAGACAGGGCATACATCCTCATTGATGGGGCCATCTACGTGAGCGGCACCGCTGAAGAGATCGCCGCAAACACAGAAGTACGGAAGCGTTACTTGGGTGAAAACTTCTCGCTTGAGCGATACTGATGTCGTGAGCGCACCTAGCGATACTCTAGTTGCAGCATCACAGAGCGTGTTGGACCGAGATTGCCCACAGCCTCTACATACGCATAGTTTGTGAGATTGCGTCCTATCAGCCCAACTCGCCACCTGGAATTTAGCGTGGTAAACGCGCGGGCATCAATGATGTGAACAGGCACGCGAACATCCGCATCAGTGATAAACAGTGCCAATCTGTCGTCTATTGCTTCAACGCGATCCTGGTATCGATACTCCACTTGAAGTTCTAACCAGTCCAGCGGCGTCCATGATGCACGAGAGTACCACAACACTCGATTGCGATACTTCAAGATCGAACCAAGCGTCATATCCACGGGATCCATCACCGTAAGCCCCGTCTCTGCAAACAACCCTTGGGCGAGAGCCATTCGTGCAGAAAGCTCGGCACCAAGTATACGTGCTCGTGTCAGGTTCGTAAATACAATCGGGATATCGGAGGCCGTCAAATCAAATGTTGGTTCGATTAAACTGAACAACTCATTATCGAACACTGCAAGGTCGATCTCAATAGGAAAAACAACTCGTGATTTCCAATTGAAGCCAACCTCGCTGGACCAAGAATACTCTGCTTGGACAGATGGATTAGGCTTCACCTTGAACGGACCATACTGCAGATTTGCATACCGCTCTGCAACTGTCGGGGCTCGGAACCCTCTCCCGGTTGAGGCTCGCAGAGTTACGTCATCATGCACGGGCCAAGAGAGCCCAAGCTTAGGCGAAAGAACAAGATGCGAGCCTAGGCCCGACGTTTCCTCTCTGTCTAATCGGGCACCAAACGTAAGCACAGGTCCAGCAGTCTTGTATTCGCCCTGCGAGAACGCACTAACAATGTGCTGCATGGTCTGACCGTAGACAGGACTCGAGACAGTGTTCAGCCTTGCTGATATCCCTGAGGTGAGTAGAAACTCATCGCTCAGTGTATTGTTCATCTGCACGTCGAGGTTATGGGCATGTGCAATGGAATACACAGGGGGCTCAGTGGAGTTTGCATACACGTATCCAAAATCTGTGCGGAAGTAACCGTAACGCGACAGCAAGGTAGTTTGGTCATCAAGAACCTTCGTATGCTCAAGACCGGCAGCAATCTTTGAGGTGAGCATTTTTTCATCTAGGATTTGATTTGCAGACGGCGCGGTGGCGTTCTTTAGGTCCTTCCAATACAGATAATTCTGCCGATGATCTGCGGCATAAAACACATTTGCCTTTAGTGTCTGGGTATAGTCGAGATCATAGGAGAACTTCGCGAAACCAAAACCACGTAGTGCGCCATCATAAGCCCGATACGACTGGTCGTTTCGTATGCCACCGCTTACCGAATACTCAAACTCACCAACACGCTGTGCTACACGTAGGTCTGCCCCAGACATCGTTGTAAATCCACTCGATACATAGTTCCACCTCTCGTACGGAGCACCGGTGTACAAGCCCCCGTAGCTTCGGCCAACCACCGTTAGATCTTTCGTTGCACGCTTGGTCTGAATGCTAACAACTCCGCCAAGGGCTCCAGTACCGTAAAGTGCCGAACCAGCCCCTTTTATGATCTCAACGCGTTCAATATCCATCACCGGCAGCACGTCAAACTTGATATCGCCGTTATCACCAGACAGCAGTGAAAAGCCATCGAGCAGAACTGCAGTTCTCGACCCCACACCTAAGGCAAAGCCGGAAGCGCCGCGAATGTTTACTTGATCTTTTACAACAGTAATCCCGCTCACATACCGGAGAGCGTCATCAAGACGAACAATTCCTCGCTGCTGCAGATCCTGCGCCTTCATGATCGATACACTAATCGGAACATCCTGAACGGCCTGCACACGTTTGTTGGCCGATACCACAACTTCGTCGCGCAGAAGTGTCGAACGCACAAGTCGCACCACGAATCCAGTAGCCCCTTCCGAAGAAGCTCGAAATGTCGAAAGATCCATTCGTAGCGTTTCGAATCCGACAGCAGTGAAAACCACACTTGCGCTGGTAACAGATTCCGGAACCTGCAGAACAAACTCTCCTTTTGACCTGCTATACGTTCCGATCTTTCCGGGTTCTATGCGAATTGCCGCTCCGACAATCGGCTCGAGAGATGCAGAATCCTGCACAATGCCCCTTAGGCCGACAGTTTGTGCCGTGGCGTTACCTGTAATGATGGCAAGCGCTAAGAGGGTAACAGCTATGGTCTTCATCACGGGAAGGGCTGCGGTGGGAGGTTTGCAAAATCTACCTTGAAGTCTATCGGTACAGTGCCGCCCGAAGGCACCACAATGCGCCCGGGCTGATTTGGATCACCGGTTGGGGCATATACATCCAGCATCAACCAGTCCTTAAGAAAGTCCGGACCGCTTTGCATTGCCACCACGACGTATTCGAATGTTCGAGGTGTTCCTATCACCTCCACAACGTACGATGTAGAGTCTACCAGTGTTGGAAGCATTACAGGGGTGTACGACGCAGTCTGCGCAGCCAGTGCAAGCAGCACCTGGTTTGGTTCTGTGGGTTTCTTTTCGAACGCCACTACGCGCAAATCGTATATCGTGTCGGCTGGCCATGCTGATGCGCCACCAACGTAGCGTATCGTGCCCCGTATGCCACTAAATGGCCTGACTGCCTCTGGGTCTAGACCGCCGCATGCGCCCAATACCAGCGCCAGGAGAGCAACCCCAACATTGATGTATGATTTCATGGCCTGCAGGTTACGAAGCAACATGTATTCCGCCAAGTGTTACTTCTTCACAACGATTGGCAGTAGTATCTGACCTCTGCCGCTCCTAATGGTTACCATGTAGCGTCCCTGCGGTATCATGGAAAGATCCATGGCCAGGGTTGAGATTCCAGCCGGAAGCTGCAGTTGCTGGTCTGCAACACGAACAGCATTGCTGGAGAAGATCACAAGACTGGCAGAAGCTGCTTCATCAGCGTGAATTGTCAGTGACAATACCTGTGAGGCAGGAAGGGGGCCAAAGGACATCAGCTTGATGCCCGATACCGGTTCTGGTGTGTCTCCAACACTAAGAGGAGTTGACGGTGGATTGGGGGGCGCCGGAACTTCTTGCTTGGATTTTCCTGGCGCACTGCTCAAAGCAGGAAGCGCACGAGAAACACCGTTGCGCACTCGGTATCCCTTTGCCCAGGATTCCTCGGCGGATCTCGTTGTAATGGATGTTAGAAAATACCAGTCTGCCTGTACGCTGTCCTTGGTCACATTCAGGATCTGGTATCCATGGTTTACGATATCACTCCAATGCAGATGAGGGTTTTGACTGTACAGTGTTGTATCGATAGTAGCAAGCAGCTGCGGCAGAATTGGTCGCAAGAAGGCCTGCGTGCCAAGATTTTCATCAAAATTCGGCGAAGTAACAGATGGTGTCACAAACTCAACTCCGACTGATGCCGTATCTGACTTCCAGGTCTGGTCGATATCTGCAGCAAACGAGCAATGAAAATCACCTGTTGTAACGATCATGTTTCGAACGCCGGACAACGTTAGATTCCTGCATAACTCGGCACGTTGAGCTGGATAATTACTCCAGACATCACCGTAGAAGGCGCTTTCAATGAGATCTTGAAGTGCTGGAAGCTGTGGACGCAAAAAGGCGGTGTAGACGGGTCCGATAGCCTTGAACATGTACGCAGTATCAATGGGGGAAACGTCGAACTGCGTAAACAGTACCTGATTGCCGATGACATGCCATGTAGCATCACTTGAGCGTAATGTCGAAGCAAGCCAATCGAACTGCTTTTGTGAAATCAGCTTTCGGTTTGGATTGTTCAATGCCTCTTTGGAAGCAGCGGATGCATTTTCTCCCAGATCCTCGATTTGCTGGTCCCTACCGTCGAGTCTCGTATCCAGCATGACAACATCAGCAAGATTGCCATATCGCATGGATCTATAAATGCTGCCGTCGGCGTTCTCTCGCGTCGGCATCCACTCGGCACAGGCTCTGCGAGAGAGCCCCTTTCGAACTTGCCAGTCGCCCTCTGATGGCTGATGGTTTTCGGCACCATCCGCATAACTGTCGTTGGCCGATTCATGGTCATCATAAATGTGCATCATTGGATGCTGCTGATGCATGGAACGCAGATCAGGATCGAGTCTGTACTGACTGTATCGAGCCCGATAGTCGGCAAGTGATACAATTTCGGTGTTGGGAGAGTGCATTCGTCCCAGCTTCTTGCCAGTTCCACCTGCGTAGGATGTTGAATCGGCGCTGTACTCATAGATATAGTCTCCCAGATGCAGCACAGCATCGAGATCATTACGCTTTGCTATCGCACCGTACGCGTTGAAATACCCTGCAGGGTAATTCGAGCATGATACTACCGCAAACCGCGCTTGATCTCCACCAGAAGCCGGGAAGGTGCGGGTACGTCCAATGAGAGATACCTTGTTGTAGGCCTGAAATGCGTAGTAGAACGTCGTGTTAGACTGCAGTCCCTGCACATCAACCTTGACCGTATAGTCTGCCTCGGCAGTTGTCGTTGTTGCACCCTGCATAACAACCTGTGTAAGCCCCGTATCGAGAGCAACAACCCAGCGCACATTAACCGATGCGTCTGCGTTTCGAGGCGTTACACGAGTCCAAATCACTACGGCACGTTCCGTCGGATCACCGCTGGCAACTCCATGGTAGAAGGGCTCGAGCTTCTCCTCGAGGGATGTTGTCTCGTTCCGTTTGGAGAAGACAGATTCAAAATAGCCGTGCCGGAGTTCAACTTTGGGCGTTGATACATCCTGTGACGAACAAACGACTGTCTGCATCAAGAGTAGTATAGTCAGTGCGAGCTTCATAACAACGTTGTAGTGGGGAAGAAACAGTGAACAAAACTGCAACAGAAATCACAGAATTCGTCTATACTCGTGCATGAAAGCACTACTGACATCCGCCGATGTAAACACATTGGACCTGCACATGGTTCGGCATTGCGGACTCTCGGAAATTGGCCTTATGGAACAGGCGGCATCCGCGTGCTGTGCTGCCTTCATGAACCTTGTTGAGCGGCAATATTCCGACCTGCAGAGAATTGTTGTTGTCTGTGGCAATGGGAACAACGGCGGAGACGGATTCTGTATAGCCCGCATGCTCGCGGCTAACTTCCAAGTCTCTGTAGTCTGGAGTGGTCATGTGCAGGATCTTAAACCCTGCGCCGCACATAATTTTCATCGCCTTCCAGCTTCTGTGGAGAAAATGAACATTTGCGATACCGATGTCCTGGATGCAGATATCATTATCGATGCAGTGCTTGGCGTGGGAACAACGCTACCTCTAAGAGAACCTGCTGATAGACTCATCAACATTATTGCCAGGTCTCATATACCAGTAGTTTCAATAGATATGCCCTCTGGACTTACGGCCACAACTGGTGAGCATGGGCCTTGTATTGTTAACGCCGACCACACCATCACCATGCAGGCACCGAAGACGGGTATGATTTGTGGAGCTGGTCCGGCCTTGTGTGGAATCGTTTACGTTATTGACATTGGTATCCCGGCCGATGTTCTCACTGCAACGTGCCAGAATGTTGAGATGAGTCAAACAGATGTAAGAGACTATCTGCAGACGCGTGCAGCTAATAGTTCGAAATTCGACTTTGGACGCGTGGCTGTTATAGGGGGGACTTATAGCATGCGAGGTGCACCATCTCTTGCAGCCGAAGCGGCCATAGCATTGGGTGCTGGTATCGTAGACCTCATATCACCATCAACGCATCCGTTTACGCCTCGAGAGATCATTGCACATGAGGTGGCATCACACCCTGACGGCACAATTTCATCTGAGGCAGTAGATGATCTGGTCGAGCTCCTCTCGCGCGCAACAACAGTTGCAGTTGGACCTGGACTGGGTTCTAATCCGGCAACCTTGGAAATGATATCCTATTGCATCGGAAGGCTAAGTGAAGATGTTCCGGTGATTATCGATGCTGATGCACTGCGCGCTGCTGCAACCATACTTCCTAGGAGCAATACCGTTATCACACCGCACATGGGGGAGTTTGGGCGCCTACTAAATCGTCCACGTGCTGAACTCGAAACTTCATACGTAGAACACGCACAGGTCTTTGCACGAGAGAACGGCTGTATTGTCCATCTTAAGAACGTGCCGTCAGTAACAACCAATGGCCACCACACAACATATCTTGGGCGAGGAACACCAGCAATGTCAACAGCAGGGGCAGGTGACGTACTAACTGGAATCATTGCCTCGTTTGCTGCACAGGGTCTTACTGTCTATGATGCCACCAGGCTCGGGGCGTATGTGCATGCATGTGCAGGGGAGTGCATACAGCATTCAACCGGGTACCGATCACTACTTGCTCATGAACTAATCAAAGCAGCACGTATGGTTATCGCCATTACTTAGCCTTGACCTCATCTGTTGATGCTGCTGTTGATATACCCGCTCGTGAAAACGATGCAAGGACAAGTGCGGCCATGTCTTCCGTGTACTTATACGACGAGACACTATTGCCATTGCTGATAAATGCAAATGCAAGGGGCTCGCCATCTCGCGTTGTTACATAGCCTGACAGCGCACTTACGTTTCGTAATGTACCTGTCTTTGCATTGACATTATTAGCCGCATATGTACCAGTTAGTCGGTTGCGAATTGTTCCATCGCTTCCAGCAACTGCCAACGTAGCCTTGTACTCATCTGCCCAAGGCTGTTTGGAAATCCGTTGCAGAAGCGCAACTTGAGTTGACGCGGATGTCAGGTTCCTTCGTGAAAGACCGCTACCGTCGTTCAAGACACATCCCAATCGGGGTACGCGCAGTGAATCAAGCACGTTGACAACACATTTCGCAGATGCGCTGGCACTCGACGGACGAGCCCCGGCAGCTACGCCGCACATTTTGAACACATGCTCTGCCAAGTAGTTATCGCTTTTCTTGTTCACAATCGAGGCTAGCTCTACGAGTGGACGTCGCACACTTGCAATCGATAGGGATTTCGCAGTGTGCAAGCGCTCTCCAATTGGGCCCACTACCATGATACCTCGGTTACGCAATCTCTGTCGTAATACGCCCGCAGCAACAATCGCTGGTTTGCTGCATTGAACATAGACCACAGTGCTCGTTCCCGGAGAAATTCTACCTGATAGGGTAACTCGCTGAACACCATTGGTCAAGAATGTCGATGACGCTGACACACGGGCAATAGAACGAGCGATTCGGCGCGAGGAGCGCTTCTGTCGAAGCCTCGGAGCATCTCCAACACGGTCGGACAACAGGTCGTATTCATACTTCAACAGTTCGGCACGACCACGGGATGGACGTAGATTTTTGCCAGCCCTTTTCCGTGCTTTCGATCGCGATGGTACTGATCGTGCGGATGATGCCGCTGCACGCGTTCGTCGAGATCTGCCTGCGCTTAGTTGTACCGCATTGACAAGCTCGATACCATCGCTTGATGGCTGTGTATTGAGTACTACCTGCCCGGTTCTGCTCGCACTGACAGTTATGGCTATGGTTCCGCGCTGCACCGATAATGCCGTGATGGGCGGTAGCGGTTCCACATCCTCGTTATCGCCCGAATACGAAGACCGATGGACGTTGTTGTCGAAGATAAATCCATCACCGTACACACCGCCTGTGATCTTCTTTACTCCTAGGCGTTCGAGTTGCTCTGCTAATCTGTCGATATCTGAGACTGTAAGCAGGGCATCTCCGCAACCAACGAGAAACAGGTCGTTATCAATTGTACTGGAACGGTCTACAGATCCTTCAGACCTGACATCAGTCACTAGATCTGATCCCCGCCCACGCATGGCATACAACGTGGCTGTAGAAAAAAGTTTAGTCGTAGATGCAGGCGTTAGAGGCTTGTCTGCATTCCGCTCATACAGTACTTCACCCGTACGTAGCGAGACCACCTTTGCACTGACAGCTGATGAACGATACGGTTGACCGGTATAGAGTTTATCTAAGCGCGTACGTAGGTCCTGCAATGCCTGCATTGAATCAGCGCCAGACACGCGCATGGCGTGTGCCTGAATGATCGTTAACGCAAGTCCGATAACGGCGGCAAGAAGTCTTCTCAACGTCAAGTGTCTACCTTTCATGATGCATGCGCAATATATCGTTTAGGCACTGTTCCATCGAACCGGAGATCCATCTATACCGCGCGTCCTTGCGAAACCACGTAAGCTGACGCTTCGCATACTGCCATGTTGCATGCATCATCTCTTGCTGAGCAGTTTCGATATCTGATTTGCCAAACAGCACATCAAGTGCTTGTTTATACCCAACCGTTTGCAGTGACTGAGCCGAAGTGGACACCCCAGACTGAACGAGGTCCTGAGTTTCTTGCAGTAGACCTTGGTCCCACATTGATGCGCATCGCGATGCAATCCTCTGACGAAGCTCTTCACGGTCCCGATGTACTGCAACAAACATCACGTCGTATTCACTTGCAGAGCGGGGTGTATCCCATGTTGATGAGAATTGCACTCCTGTGGCCCTGTAATACTCCAATGCACGTTGAACCCTGCGCGGGTTTTTGTCCGAATAGAGCGCGGCCGCTCGTTGATCGATGCTCAACAGCTCACCATACATGGCATCCTTGCCACGCGAGGCAAACTCACTCGCAAGGGCAAGTCTTATCTCCTCTGGTACGTCAACAACCGCTTCTGAAAGGCCATCAACAAGTGCTTTTATGTAGAATCCCGAGCCTCCTACGACAACACCGATTGAGCCCGTTGGAATCACAGAAAGCGCACGTCTAGCGTCCTGAGCAAAGGTGCTGGCTGTGTATATCTGATTAGGATCGAGAATGTCGATACAATGATGGGGAACAGCTGCCTGGTCTTCTCTTGAGGGTTTTGCTGTGCCAATTGTTAGGCCACGGTACACCGTGCGGGCATCAGCACAGACAATCTCTATTGGCAAACGCTTGGCGAGATTCATCGCAATCTCCGACTTACCGGATGCCGTTGGACCAGCAATGACGATGATCTTCTGGCCTTTGCACGAGTGGCTACTCATCCCACCCGGATCTTCCAATCAACGGAACGAACTTAGCCGGCCCAACGTCTTCGGCCTTCCACGTTTCTTCACCAGTACGAACAACGGTGTACAGCCTCTGTTCCTCGAGAGTACCTATCGGTGCGATCATTCTGCCGCCAATAGCAAGCTGCTTAGCCAGTGGTTCTGGCACATCAGGGGCGCCAGCAGTGATAATGATACCATCATAGGGACCACCCTCGCGATACCCGATTGTGCCGTCACCAATTCGGCACGTGACGTTGTATCCTAGTCTTTGCAGCACAGTGCGGGCCTTCTGCGACAACAAGGCGTGACGTTCAATCGAGACTACCTGCGCTCCAAGTACGGCAAGCACAGCGGCCTGATACCCACTGCCGGTTCCTATCTCAAGAATCTTCGCACCTTTTACCACTCCAAGCAATTGCGTCATGAGCGCAACGGTATAGGGCTGGGAAATTGTCTGGCGGTTGTCTATCGGTAGAGCAGAATCCTCGTAGGCGCGTGTATACAGCGCAGGAGGAATAAACTCCTCGCGTGGAATACTGCCGATTGCCTGAAGAACTCTCGCATCATGTATACCACGTGATGCGAGCACATTGATCAGCTGCTGACGTTGAATCTCAAAGGGTGAATACTGACGGGCGGGACGGGATGACATAGGTACTGCTAGGCTTGAGCAACCATGGCCAATCTGCGTTGAAGCGTGTCGGCCAAAATGTTCAATGGAATATCAAGCTCAATTTCGCCACTGTAGGCCAAACTTGCAGTACCGCGCTCTTCAGAAACTATCAACACCAACGCATCAGCCTGCTCAGAAAGCCCCAAACCAGCACGGTGTCGTGTACCGAGTGTGCGTGATCCAAGTTTTTGCGTGCCGCTCAGTGGCAGCACGCAACGGGCTGCAACCAAGCGTTGACCATCCAATACCACAGCACCGTCATGCAGGGGCGACCGTGGATTAAAAATCGAAAGCAGCAACTCGGATGAAACGGCAGAGTTGAGTTCAACACCAGTATCAACGGTTACTTTAACGTGATCAGCTTTGGAAAAGACAATCAATGCGCCAATGTGTTTCGTCGTCAACTCCATTACAGCATCTATAACAGGTTGAATGACCTCGGATGAGTTTGACCGCATGAACAAACGGAAAACGGGTGTCTGTGTTAACAATAGAACAATGCGTCGGAGCTCTGGCTGAAACAGAACAACGAAGGCAATCAACCCTACGTCGCCAATGCGTCGCAGGATCCAGTTCGTGGTCTTCATCCCAAGTGCATCGGTGAAAAAACTCAAGACGAGCAATAGGGCAAGGATTAGGAGCACTTGAAGTGCTAGTGTATCCCTCAGAGTTCGATACAAGACAAAAAACAAGACGGAAATCAGTCCAACATCGATAATGTCGGCCCACGTAACTGAGAGAAATCCGATTTCAAATAGTTCTGTCATGATTGCTGCGGAGCACTGTCTTGTTTGCCACGGTTTGCATCTCGTTCGTAGGCCTCAACGATCTCGGCCACGAGTCTATGGCGCACAACATCGGACTTCTCAAACTCAACAAACTCGATGCCCTTTATTCCTTGGAAGAGCCGAAAGACATCAAGCAAACCTGAGTCTACCTTCTTCGGAAGGTCTACCTGCGTTGAATCACCCGTAACGATGGCCTTCGAGTTACGACCCAAACGTGTAAGAAACATTTTCATCTGTGTCTTTGTAGCATTTTGGGCTTCATCGAGGATGATGAACGATGTGTTCAACGTTCTGCCGCGCATGTATGCCAACGGCACGATTTCTACGATACGCTTTTCGAGCATGCTCTTGAGCTTGTCTGGTGTAACCATATCACTCAAGGCATCAAGAAGTGGACGTAGGTACGGATCTACCTTTTCTGAAATATCACCAGGGAGAAATCCTAAGGACTCACCCGCTTCTACAGCTGGACGGGACAGGATTATACGTGTGACCTCGTTTGCACGCAATGCAGCCACCGCCATTGCTACCGCGAGATATGTCTTACCAGTTCCAGCAGGGCCAATACAGAATACCAGATCGTTTTCACGAACCTTCTTGTAGTATTCCAGCTGCCGTGGCGTGCGTGCGCGAATCATTTCTCGCTTGCCCCAAAGGATTACTGAGTCCAGTTCCTCTGATGACATAGAGCTAGGGGGCGCACCAGCAGCTCGGCCGCCATCTACGAGGTCAACGATCATTGCAACGTCAGATAGCGCCAGACGTCCGGTTCGCTTTATGGTATGAATCAACTCAAGAAATATCTGCTCGATTTTCCGCACCTCGGCAGTTTCACCCCGGAGGATTACCTGATCGCCACGAACCGTGATTGAAGAATCGAACTTGTTCTCGATCAGTTGCAGGTGTGTTTCGTACGGACCAAGCAATTCGTGGAGATCAATATCTGTTAGCTTGATCTTTTTCTCAATGATGTGCATGCACTCTCACAGGTCTAAAAAAACGTGGATGCGTAAAATACAACGGGCCAACCGTGTTAAGGTTAGCCCGTGTTGTTTTCGTATTTAGGATGACAGCACTTACTTCGTTGTGCCCGAGGTGGCTGCACCAGACTCGGCAGCTTGCTGAGCTGCGCGCTTATTGCGATAGTACTTGCGCTCAGCCTTCATCTCCTCTGATGTCTTTGGACCGGTAGGGGGCACAGACAACACCCAGCCTGGCTGAATGACGTCCGGATTCTTGATCTTGTCAGTGTTTGCCTGCCAAATCTTTGGCCACTGGAATGGATCGGCATAAATCTCTGTACGGCCGGCAATGTTCCACAGACAGTCACGATTCTCTGCCCACGTTCCGACCGTATAGCCCTTGACTCTCTTTTCACGATAGAGCCCCTTGATGTCACGATTCAAACCAGTGAGGCGCTCATAGAATTCTGGTATCATAGCAGTTTGCAAGCGCGCAAGTTCGTTGAGCGTGCTACGCAGTCCTTTGATATCATCTTGACGGTCTGCCAACGCATCGTCGCTCATGCGTTGCATCTCGCGAACTTTGCCTTCAAGCTGACCAACACGCTGGCGGTAGGCATTTACTTCTGCTTCAGTTGCACCGACGAGGGCATAGATTTCGTCGTTGCACTTCTTGAGTGCATTTACAGCGTTAGCAAGATCTGATTCAGCTTTTCCGATGTCAGCTTTCACTGATCCGAGTTTCTTCTTTGCAGCATCAACATCGCCCTTCATCAGGTTGATGCGGGCTTCGGCCTCATCACACGTGAGCAACTCATCAGCTTTTGTGATCGGCGGTGGTGGAACGTTATTCTGAGCAAGCGCTGGAAGCATCATGCCACAGAACAGAGCGAGTGCAAGCAATGTTTTCATTGGTGTTCTCCTTGTGGCAGTAATTACTTCTTCTTCTTTGGTTGTGGCGTCGTTGGCTCTGCAGCTGCAGGTTCGGGGCTATTTGGATCCCAATCTTGGAATACATTTGGCCACTGAGCCTTCTTCTGCTGAACAAACGAAAGGCGCTGATTGCATTGACGCACGTCGCCCTGGCGTGATGCCAGTTCTTTGTCAACGCGGGCCTTTTCGGCCTCTGCTCGTTGAATGTCGGAAGCTGTCTGCTTTTCTTCCGTGCGCAGCTGCCTAATCTGGCTCATTTGCTCTTCTCTAATCTTGCACGTGCAGGAAGCAAGCACGAGTGCTACACCGAGAAAAGCTAGCGGCATGCCAGCCGTGAACTTCTTGGTCATAGGAATCTCCTCTTCTGTAATTGCTATTCGAGTAGCTCAAATATAACTGCTAATTGCTCATCAGACATAACACGATTGATGAACGTACGAACATATACAACTCCGGGTCAGTTATCTTTGCAGAATGTCAACACCATTAGAAAAAGCCTATTCTCCCGCCTCTGTCGAGTCGCATTGGTATCAGCAATGGCAAAACCAAGGCATTTATGCCTCTGCTCCGTCCGAGAAGACGCCGTATTCAATACTGATGCCGCCCCCGAACGTAACGGGGATCCTGCACTTTGGCCACATCCTGAACAACACCATCCAGGATATCTATGTGCGTTGGGCTCGGCAGAACGGACAGGAATCCTGTTGGTTCCCGGGCATAGATCATGCGGGTATTGCCACTCAAACGAAGGTTGAGCAAGAGCTCAAAACTGAAGGTAAATCTCGGTACGATCTAGGCCGCGAGGCATTTATAGACCGCGTATGGCAGTGGAAGGAACGCTACGGTGGTATCATCCTTCAGCAATTGCGCACGTTGGGAGTCTCGGCAGACTGGAGCAGAACGCTCTTTACCATGGACGAAAGTGCAAGCGAGGCAGTCAGAGATGTCTTCATTCAGCTCTATAACGAAGGCCTGATCTACCGTGGCAAGCGCATCATCAACTGGTCTCCGGTTGCTCAAAGTGCCCTCAGCGATGAAGAAGTGATCTTCAAGGAAGTAAAGGAGCACATCTACACACTTCGCTACAACCTTGCAGACGGGTCTGGAGCTCTTTTTGTGGCTACTGTGCGTCCGGAAACGATCTTTGCGGACGTCGCAGTTGCGGTTAATCCCAGTGATGAGCGGTACAAACACTTGATCGGCTCGAACGTTATCGTTCCGCTGTCTGGTCAGCAAGTGCCGATTATAGCTGATGACTATGCAGACCCGACGTTCGGAACAGGGTGCGTCAAGATTACTCCAGCTCATGACCCAAACGACTTTGAGATCGGAACACGCCATGGCCTCGAGATGCCGTCGTGCATTAATGCCGATGCTACGCTCAACGACCTGGCTGGAGAGTTCAAGGGGCTTGACAGATTCGTAGCACGACGCAAAGTTGTTGCTGCTCTTGAAGCTGCCGAGCTGCTTGAAAAGAAAGATGATTACACGCACAACGTGGGCTTTAGCGAACGTGGCGGGGAAGCCGTAGAACCATATCTAAGCGACCAGTGGTTCGTAAAAATGGAGCCCCTTGCCAAGCCTGCCCTTGAGGTTGTGCTACGGGGTGATATCAAGTTCTATCCCGAGCATTGGGTGAGAACTTATGAACACTGGATGACGAACATCCGAGACTGGTGCATCTCGCGTCAGCTCTGGTGGGGACATCGCATACCTGTGTATTACAGCGCCGACGGACGCGAAGTTGCGGCACGCGATGAGACAGAGGCACGTGTCAAACTCGGCATTGATGCTACTGCAGAGATACGGCAGGACCCAGACGTCCTTGACACATGGTTTTCATCGTGGCTCTGGCCAATGACAACAATGGGCTGGAGAGGACCCTTCGCCGATCATGATGAAACAACACAGAAGCAGCTAGCATATTATCTGCCCTCAAACCTGCTGGTTACTGGTCCAGACATTATTTTCTTCTGGGTTGCCCGCATGATCATGGCCACGGTAAAGTTCCGCGGTACCGTGCCGTTCAAGGATGTGTACTTTACTTCAATTATCCGCGATGCAAGAGGGCGTAAGCTCTCCAAATCCCTCGGTAATTCACCAGACCCACTGCATATCATCGATCAATATGGTTCCGATGCTATCAGATTTACGATGATCTACCTCGCACCGCTTGGATCTGATGTGCGTCTGGACATCGACGAAAAGACACAAGACATACCATCAATGGAGCTTGGAAGGAACTTTGCGAACAAGGTCTGGAACGTTTGCCGATTCCTCCAGATGAAAGAACAGGATATTCCATCAGATGTTGCAGCAAGCGATGATTACCAGTTGTCAACTGCAGACAGATGGATACGTTCTCGCTATGCAAGCACCGTAGCAACCGCGCGTCAGCACCTGGAACAGTACCGAATCACGGAGTACGCCAAGTGCCTATATGATTTTATCTGGAGGGATTTCTGTGACTGGTATGTCGAGATCGTAAAGGTCCAGACTGCCACGGCATCCTCAGATGCCGAGAAGCGAGCAGTCCTTGCAGGTGCATTCGAGATCATTGACGGCACATTGAAGCTCCTCCATCCGGTGATGCCGTTCCTTACCGAAGAGCTGTGGCACGGGCTGTACGGCCACCCAACAGAGACATCCATTTCTGTTCAGCAGGTGCCGGTCTCAGATCAATCACACATTGAACCAGCTACTGAACAACGCTTTGAGACACTGCAGCTCGTTGTAGAGGCCATGAGGCGTCAGCGCGCTGAAATGGGCATTCCACCGAGTGAGCGCCTCGACGTCGTAATGCGTGTTGAACCAGTGCACGTTGACTTCTTTACAGAGCAGCATTCGATCATCACGTCGCTGGCACGCTGTGCATCGCTGACGATCTCAGCTAATGCTCAAAAGCCAGAAGGATCTGTTGCCGACGTGGTCCGTGGAAATGAAATTTTCATGGTTGTTGCCGGCAAGGTAGACCTCGAGAAGGAACGTGCTCGCATGCAGAAGGAGATCACGCGACTTCAGGGGGCGATCGCTGGCGTTGAAAAGAAGCTCGGCAATGCATCGTTTGTCCAAAATGCCAAACAAGAGGTTGTCGAAGTAGAACGTCAGAAACTTCGGGACTGGTCCGATGCGTTAGACAAACTCGTGAAGAACGTAGCAGCACTGTAACAACAACTTGAGACATACAGGTAGAGCATGACGTATATCCTAGATCCGATTCGCACAGCCGTTGGAAAGTATGGCGGAGCTTTAAGTTCGGTACGTCCGGACGACATGGCAGGCAACGTGCTACGGGCATTGGTCGATCGGACGGGCGTCAACCCGGCAGACATCGATGATGTGATACTTGGCTGCGCCAACCAAGCAGGTGAAGACAATCGAAATATAGCTCGTATGGCAGCGCTCTTGGGTGGGCTTCCTCAATCAGTTCCAGGGGTGACTGTAAACCGCTTGTGCGCATCCTCGCTCGAGGCCGTGATTCAGGGGATGCGGGCGATACGCGCCAACGAGGCAAATCTGATCATTGCCGGTGGGGTGGAGAGTATGTCGCGAGCCCCCTATAGCATGCCAAAGAATGTCTCAGGAAAAGCAACGTTTGGTAACCTGACTGTCTACGACACGGCCCTTGGCTGGAGATATCCTAATCCGGCGATGGAGGCAATGTTTCCCCTCGAATCAATGGGGGAAACAGCGGAGAACATTGCCGAGCGATGGGGCATCTCAAGGGAAGACCAAGACGCATTTGCGCTTCAATCACATCAGCGAGCCGCAGCTGCGCGAGCAAACGGCGTGCTGGCAGATGAAATCATTCCGTACGTAATACCATCGCGCAAAGCAGATCCGGTAGTTGTGGCACACGATGAGCAGCCGCGTGCTGATGCTTCACTCGAGAGCATGGCAACTCTCAAGGCGGCCTTTCGAAAGGGCGGTTCTGTAACAGCGGGTAACTCCTCGTCGCTCAACGATGGCGCTGCCGCCATGCTACTTGCGAGTGAACAGGTCATTACCGACCGGGCCGATCTGCGCAAGCACGCAATCGCAAAGATCCTGGCTAGTGGTGCTGTTGGAGTTGATCCGCGCATCATGGGAATTGGCCCCGTTGGCGCAATCCAACTTGCCTGCAAGCGCGCTGGAATTGGAGCGAACGATCTTGATCTGGTTGAAATCAACGAGGCCTTTGCAGCACAGAGTCTTGCCTGCATCCGCGAACTCAACCTCGATATGAACAAGGTGAACGTAAATGGGGGAGCTATTGCCATAGGACATCCCCTAGGCGTGAGCGGAGCGCGAATACTTGGGCACCTGGCGCGTGAGATGCGCCGCAGAGGCCTGCGTTATGGTGCGGCCGCATTGTGCATTGGTGTAGGCCAGGGATTGGCCGTTGTAATTGAATCCTGCGACTAGGGTTTTCGAAGTTATATTTGCCTGTCTCAACGAACGCATTTCACGAAGGACACTTCATGTATTCGGCACCACATATCGTAATCCCGCAGATCAAGGATCTTCACAAGGCCGATGTATATATGGCCAATGGAGGATACGGAGCGTATAAGAAGGCCATCGGCATGTCTGCCGATGCTGTCATTGACGAGGTCAAGAAATCTGGCCTTCGCGGTCGTGGCGGCGCCTGTTTTCCGACTGGTTTAAAGTGGTCGTTCATGCCTAAAGGCAATGAAAAACCGAAGTACCTTGCAATCAACGGCGATGAATCAGAGCCGGGATCGTTCAAGGACCGTCAGATCTTCGAATACAATCCGCACGGTTTGATCGAAGGCATCATGATCGCCGGCTATGCCATGGGCATCAAGACAGCGTTTATCTACATCCGCGGTGAATACCACAAATGGGTAGATCTGATGCAGGATGCTGTAGACGAGGCCTATGCCAAGGGGCTCATTGGTGATGCCATGAAGAAGACGTTTGGTGGCGACTATTCGATCGATATCGTTGTGCACAAGGGTGCCGGCGCATACATCTGTGGTGAAGAAACATCACTGATGAATTCTCTTGAAGGTGATCGTGCTTATCCTCGCTATAAGCCACCATTCCCAGCAAACAAGGGTCTTTGGGGCATGCCCACAACGATCAACAATGTTGAGACGCTCGCAACTGTTCCTGCAATTCTTACGATGGGTGCAGACGCCTATGCGGCGATCGGTGCTCCCGGACACTCAGGCACGCTGCTCTATGGTGTGAGCGGGCACGTCAACAAGCCAGGCGTCTACGAACTCCCAACAGGTGTAAAGCTGACAGACATCATCCATAACATCTGCGGTGGTGTTCCTGGAAACAAGAAGGTGAAAGCCGTTATTCCGGGCGGCTCGTCTATGCCCCCACTTCGTGGGGATGAGATTGAAGGCGTATGCATGGATGAGGAGTACCTGAAAAAGATCGGAACGCATATCGGTACAGCAGGTATCATGGTGATGGACGAAGACACGGATATTGTGGCTGTAACACTTCGAATCGCGCGCTTCTACCATCATGAATCGTGCGGACAGTGCACGCCTTGCCGAGAAGGCTGCGGATGGATGGAAAAGGTCCTCCATCGTTTGGATCACGGTGATGCGACAAGTGCAGACATCGACTTGCTCTATAACGTTGCGTCGAATATCGAAGGCAACACCATATGTGCGCTAGGCGACGCTGCTGCGTGGCCAGTGAAAGGATTCATCGAGAAGTTCCGTGATGAGTTCGAAGCTCGCGTCAAGCACAACCGCTCGTTTGTTTCACTGAACGTGGTCCATGGGCGTCGTGCTAC
>JBIJAX010000022.1:0-35810 GCA_044345485.1 Kapaibacterium sp. (SeqCode) | reverse complement strand
TACCAGCCCCTGCCACCAGCTGTGAGATCTGCCACGCCACCTTCAAGTGCCGCCTGACCTGCTGGCTGATTAACACGAGCCTTACCGCAGATAAGGATACCACCCCAGTCGCCACGTGCGCGCTGTCCGGCAGCGGCGCGGGAAGTAAACACGATTGGATTGCTCGCTGTACCCTGCGCAATGATTTTCGCACCGCGGTTTACTACGAGAGCAGAGTTGTTACCTGGAACATCACCTACGATGATCGTACCAGGGTCGATAGTAAGTGTTACTCCAGAATTGACGTACACGTACCCTTGAAGACCATAGATCTTGGTTGCACGCAGATGGATGCTGCGTGTGATCTCGCCCGTGAGGATCGAGTCTGGAACGATTGTCTCAGGAGCTGCGATCGTAAAGGGATTATCACTGACATCAAACACGCTTGTGTCAGCGATCAGCTCCATCTTGATATACCCACTGGATGTCGGCACATTTGGGACGCGCCAGCCACCAGAGAGTGGAACTGATTGCCCACGAGTTGCGCCAGAATCGAGAACGTTTGATGGACCTGTAAGTGTTGTCCACGGGCCCGTCATCGACGTTGCGAACTTAAATCGCCAGCGAGCACGGAATGTACCTGCTGTGTCCCAGCGCAGCTCTTGGGTAGAGCCCGGACGAAATGTCTCGCCACCGTTGGGGAATCGGAGGGAAACTGTTGATGGATTTTGTGCATGTGCTGCAACACCCATCGTAAACAATGTTAGAAGAACTGTAAACAATCGACGCATGGTATTCTCCATGTGAGAGGAACGATATTGTTACAAACGATAACCGAGACCCAGTGACATACTCATACCTCGAATGTTCGACTGTATGAGTGCGCCATTCTGTTCCCATTTTAACGGCTGGTTGAGAAGGTCACGAATACTGAGCTTTAGCTCGAGCGATTCGCCAACTGTCTGTTGAATCGAGAAGTCAATCACATCCCGTGGCAGCTCGTACACGTGCGGATTGCCCTGGAACACACCAACGAGATTTACCTGAATGATTCTGCGTCCGTAGGTGTTGTAGGCAAGACTTACGTTAGTGCCTGATTCCACATTGCTGTAGTAAACAGAGCCGTTGACCGAGTATGGGCTCTGCCCCCACATCGACCTCGTATCCTTTACACCAGCTTGTTCAACAACAATTCGCGAATCAACGATGGATGCATTTAGCGAGACGGTGAACGGCATAAGCCAGTCGGCAAAGCTTCCAAGGTTCTTGCGGGCTTCTATCTCTACGCCGATATTGTCGGCTGGACCTGTCGCATTGGCAAAGGAGCGAACAAGCTCTGACTGCTGAGGGAACAGTGTTTCCTCGATCGCATTTTCAAATCGCTTGTAGAAACCGCTCACTGAGAGAACTTCTCCACCACCCGTGAAGTATTCAAGACGTAGATCGTAATTCTGAATAAGTGAGCGTACCAGGTTTGGATTTCCAGCAACCGTAGCCTGCTGCTGGAAGTCATAGAATTGAAAAGGGGCAAACTCGCGTAATGATGGACGCGCAAGGGTCTGCGAGGCCGAAGCACGGATATTGAAGTCCTTCATTGGACGTAGAATCAGGTTGAACGCAGGAAGAATGTCTACAAGATCCTGATTCACATTCACACGATTATCTGTTACATCGAAAGAATTGAGCTTCTGAATGTTCTTCTCGATACGTGCACCTGTGATAATGCGCGTCTCCATGCCTCCAAGTGTGAATGGCAAGTCGATCATTGCATACCCAGCAAGGAGATGTTCCTGAGCATCATACTGATCGCTAAGTTTTGAGTCTTCTGAGTAGCTCAACCGACCTTTTTCAACACTGTAGTTGGAATCGGCAAAGAACACCCCAAGGTTAGGCAGACTGTTGTTGTCAGGTATGGTTAGTCTGTCCGTAATGTCGTTTTCCAGACCCTGTACAATCGTCAGCGAGCGAGCGTTGAACCTACGTGAGCGGTTTTCGAGCAAGCCCCCTACCTTCACCTTGATCTCTGTTGTAACTGGGACTGTGAGATTGAGTCCGGATGTAACAGCATTGTCTACAAGATTTGAGAAGAACCGTCCAGCACGCGAGCCAGCGCCCTGCGGAGAGAGATCGAATGCTGCGAAGTACGGCTGGCCTACATCAGATGCATTCCGCAGGAACTGCAGACGTTTGAAGTCAGGCTCTTCACGAGTCGAGCGCGAATACCCTACTCGCCAGTCGATAAGTGCATTGGCAAGATCTGTTAGTGTATGCTCACCATTAACCGTTCCACTGTACAGCGACTTTTCTACATACTGGAACGAGAAGAGTTTCTGTGCCTGTGACTGGGCGAAGTTTTCACCCGTGAGGTAGACGTTTTCGAAATCGGCTGTGCGGTTGTACGTATTCTTGAAACCAATACGCGAATTAGATCCGAGTCGGTACGCTACGTTGAACAATCCGCCAAACGACGTACTGCGGGAAGACTGCAGTCCGGTATAGCGGAACAGATAGTCGTTCGGGTTAGAGAGAATACCACCCCGGATAATCTCATTGTTCTGCCATGAGTTGCCGTAATTACCAGAGGCAACGATGCCGATTTCATCTTCGTTTTCAAGAGTAACTACATCTGAGTATGTCACAGAGATGCTACCGTTTGGCGTTACGGTCTCGGCAGATGTATTCCACAGATTGTTGTTGAATGAACGCCCAATACCATCAAGACGAGCAATCGCCTCAGGGTTACCTGAGCGCACATCACGTAGCAGCTGATTCATACCTAACCGGTCCGACGGCACGGCAGATGGCATACTGCGTGAAGAAGCCCCCATCGCAAATGCATCACCATTAGCTCCTGCTGAAGCGAAGTAGCCGCCATCCTTAAACGTTACGTAGTTGTTGTAGCCCTGCGATGCAGATATTTTTACACCGCGCTTACTCGGGAAGTCAATCGTGTTGAGCTGAACAAGTCCTCCAGCGAAATTGCCTGGTAGGTCAGGTGTAAACGACTTTAGGATATTGGCATTCTCGAGCAGATCGCTTGGAAACATATCAAAGGCGAATGCCTTCTTATCCGGTTCGGTTGATGTAAGCGCAGCACCGTTCAGCGTGGTATTACTGTAGCGGTCACTTACACCACGCACATAGATGAACTTGCCTTCTACAAGTGTTACGCCCGAAACACGCTTCAGAGACTGACCCGCATCACTGTCTGGCATCTTCGAGATCTCTTCACGTCCGATACCATCGCTTACCTGCGCAGCATTCTTGCGCTGCGTTAGCAGGGCAGCTGCATTATCAGTGACTTTCGCAGCTTCCACCACAACTTCTGTTCCGAGCTCCTTTGATGCACTCAGTACAATGTTGAACGTTGTTGGCGTATTATCAGCTACTACGATACCATCAAAAGTTGTGGTCTGATATCCAACGTAAGATACCTTAAGCGAGTATGTTCCGGCAGGAACCTTCTTGATGCGGTATGTTCCTTTGGTGTCGGAGTACGCCCCCTTTTTTAGGGCTGAAAGGCTGATCGTTGCACCGCGCAGAAGTTCTCCCGACTCTGCTGATGTAACTTTGCCTTCGATGGAGCCAGACTGGGCAAGTGCAACCGTTGCACTCAAGCAGATGGCAAGTGAGAATACGATGTATTTCATAGGATGTTGGACAAACACAGTGAACGAGAACAGAACGAACGTGTGCGAAACTATCTGGGGGCTGTTAGGTGGATGTAAACAGCACGTTACCAACAGGAAATACTGGCTAACGCTATGTTTCCTTCTCGTAACATTGATATCTGCACAGGCCCAGAACGGCATTCAGAAGGTGATGATAGGGGGCATGCAGTACGATTCGTCGGATGCATCGATCTCTCCGGGCAAGATCGAAACGGGGCTTACGATTGCCCTTGAAGCCACCAAGAAATACAAGCTCATCCCGAGCGTTGTTCGCGACTCATTGCTTCGTCTCGGGCCGGACACACTATCGGTCTCAAAGGCGGCAGACTACATAAAGGCAGAGTTAATCGTATTCTGCAAAGTTGGACGTATCGGCAACCTTGTCCGCTCTGAGGTTATCGTTGTTGGCGGAGATGGATTCATGATTAATCTTCGCGGCGTGGGCTACGGAGTAACGTCGATCGAGCGCGACAGTTCGCATGAAGTTGTTGCTGACCCTGCTATCCTTAGCTCTCTGCAGCGTGCACTCTGTGTAGCCTTTAACGATTCTTCACTCTACGCCAAAGCCGATTCCATCCTCCAGGTTCGCCCAACAGTGCTCGCAGTAGTGGGCGGAATTGAGTTCAAGGAACCGTCGAAAGATTTGGGTGTATGGTCCCTGTTTAAAGAAAAGGTGCCCGCCTCGTATGATGCCGCACAGCATATCGTAGAGGCCCTTCGCGGACGTGACGATATCACGCTGATCGATCTCGATACACGAGACTCTATCCTGGCAAAGGCACGGCTGTTTATGGTGGAGAACTACAATGCTAGCACAGCTGCTGAACTGAATGTTCTCTCAGCTTTTGAAGTAACGCATCTTATCACCGGCTCCATAGAACGTATCCGCGGTGGCGCAATCTGCTCTCTGGCCTTTGAGGAAATCACAGCACAGAAATCGTTAGCGAGATTGAAGCGTGCTGAAAGCGTGATCAATGTTGACTCAAAAGCCGCGCTGAAAGATGGTGTGCGCGATGCGCTACGGAAGCTCTTCGGAGCGATTAACGACTCAGTGGAACCGTCGCGGTAAGGACGCCGCCAGACTGCGATACAAGCCGCACAACATAGACGCCGTCGACCAGATCGCTCATATCGATGCGGATCGTGCTTGCCCCTTGCCCTATGTTGTTAATGGTTGACGAGCGGACGATTTGTCCAAGGCTGTTTACAATGTCGATAATGGCCACATCAGCGTTTTGGCTCTGCGCCTGAATGCTCAATGCGTCGCGCACAGGCAATGGCGGGTTTAGCCTAAACACCGTGCGCTGTCCATAATTGATCCAGAAGCGTGGTCCGCATGCATCGATGATTACATACCCATCATCATCGGCGAAGGTAAGGGGCTCATAGGCCGTAGCAAACATTCCCTTGATATCCAGCGGCGTACTATCTGGTATTGCTGCGTGCGCGGTAGCATACATTACTGCCAACACGCCCGGTTTGCCAAACTGTCGGCCGGTAGGATATGCAGTAAATGAGACCTGGTTGGGCTGAATCTTTGCAACAATTCTGGCATCTGGCGCACTACCGGAAAAGACCGAATCGACAGTGAGATTCAGCTGTGTAAAGCCTACAGACCACACGATGCTGTCGGGCTGCGCATCCTTAATGTCGCTGTCGAGATGGACTGGGATCTCGACAATTGCTTCCGGACCCACCTTGTACTCGTCAACACGAAGCTGCACATCATAGGTAACCGGTACACGCGGCGATCGTGCCGAACCTACCAGCGAGGTGGTTGCCGTGCTGATGCACGTTGGACCCGTAACAACCTGTGCTTCGATGAATACTCGTGCTGAGTCCTGTCCGGGTACGATTGGTGCATACTCTGCATTGACGATGATTGACTCACCGCTCGCGATTGTTCGACCCATCAGCGGCGTAAGAAGCGTCCAATGTGGGCGTACCTGCTGGATGCGTACGTTGCGAATAAACAGGTCGTACATCGATGGATTACTTACCGTAATCGTTCCCGAGGCAACCTCTCCCTTAAGAATCTCCGGCACCACAAGAGGATCAGGGTTGACGACAACCTTTGGAACATCACCGATGTCGATCATCACCGTAACGGTGTCGATGTCGTTGCAGAGCCTATCCTGGATATAGAACTGTCCGTAACTAACCTTGTTTATCGGCAGAATCGACGGCTGAACGTCTACAAAGATCGTTGCCTTGCCGCCTGGACCCAGATTCACGGTTTTGGGTGTAACGGTAAATCCTATCGGCGCCCGAGTATCACTGATGTCAACAACGGTAGAAACCGATCCATTGTTCTGAATAGTAAACTCTTTTCGAATGAGTGGACTACATGGCAGTGCAGATCCAGCATCGATCAATGTTGGTGTAACAACCAGTTCAACATTATCGACGATGCCCTCAAGACTCACCGTAGCGTCCCCGCCGTCTACATCAGTATCTACATCCAATGTAGCAGTGTACCTCCCAAATGCAGATGGCGTAAATGCTACATCAATCGCTACTGGCTTGCCTGGATCAACAACAAATGGTGTGGGCGGACCAACAACTTTGAAAGGGGCTCCCTGCTCCACGATGGAAGCTGAGAATACTCGCACCGGACGGTTGCCACGCACTTCGACGAGCACTTGCTTTGTAGAGCTCGTTGGAGTGCACTCAATCAGCCAGTTTAAGGCTGCTGGGCCGATACTAACATCGGCGTTCAACGCACGGAAGTAGATCTGCGACGACTGACGCGCGGTACAGGTGGTGGAAGCAGTTACTTCGATTGTGCCATTATAGGTAGCCGGGGTAGGCGAACTCCAATTGAGATTAACAACGATACTATCTTCCCTGCGCAGCTTTACCGGCAACGATGGAAGAAGGTAGGTAAGATTCTGCGGCAGCGGCGAAATACGAATAGACGTGATCATCGCACTGTCACCGGTACGTAGCCGAATTACACAGCGGCCCGAGAGTTGAACACCAACATCGGCAGAGTCTGCAATGCGACTTGGTGTAATTGTTACCTCAATGTTCTCTACAGTGCCTTTGACGATAACCACGTGTGTAGAGTCGCACGGAGAGATGCGCACATAGACGGTATCAACAAACGCCCCCTGCCTGCTGGCGGTGTAGGTCATTGGAAGTTGGCGCACTTGTCCGGCGGACAGCGACATCTTTCCTTGGGGTATTCCAGTTATGCTTGCGCTGGTTGCCCAGGCATTGATATCAACGATGCCAGTGCCCACGTTGGTGATATTGATGTTTCGCTCGACAATAGCTCCTACGCACACAGAACCGATATCAATCGTACGCGGACTAATCGTGACAGATGGCTGATCTGTTACGCCACGTAGAATAATTGTCCAGGGATTCTTTGAGCCACGCGCTTTCGTTTGATCATCGTGTTGAATGGTCAGAGATGAATTGTCCTTTCCTGTGCCACTTCTGTACAGCACCAACAGCGTGTCGCGTCCGCCTACTGGAATAACCCATGGAACTCCTGAGCGCCCACTCTTCATTCCGAGGAAGGTGAATGCCGTTGACGCATTCATATCAATGGCAATCGCGCCGATGTTCAGAGGAGCATTGCCCGTGTTGAGCACTGGAATTTCAATGGTATCTGAGCCGCCACAGCCAGTCTGGGTGTATGCATTCGGGATCGATGTGAAGATTGGAGACACGCCGTAGACGCGCACGGTTATCACCGTATCACGCTGACATGGTCCGAGCCGAACACGGAACTTCGCTTGACTCCAACCTGTGTCGCGCGGATTCGCCGTGATATACGTAAGCGTGCCCTCTGTTCTTACAACAGCTGGAAGCTGTGCAACCGTCAGTGAAATCGTTGTATCGCCGCTAATGCGTGTGATGCTCGTTATCGATTCAGGTGATGTAGGTGCAGAAGACCGCCATACTGATGTCTTAGAAGTGGTTACTCCAACTGGTGCATTAAACGCAATGAGTGTGTCAACAGGATTGGCCGTACGCTGTCGTCCGCTTCCCTCCAGTTCCACAACAAGAATCGTATCAGGTTGTTGAAATGATGCAACGATAGTGGCACTGTGCGGACCCTGAGAATTCGGACGGTACTCAACTATCACACCGACGGAATCACACGAAGATATCGTAGCACCTATTGGCGCATTAACAATTCTGAACTGGGCAGCATCAACGCCATTAAGAACAACAGACCATGGCGATGAAAACCAATTGCGGTTTCTGAAACGCACCGTATCACGTACGACGCTATCCGGGCAAACGCCTGTAAACTTTAGTACTGAATCACTCTTTGTCCGCAGCGCCTTAGCAGTACGAAAGATCCCATCACCAACCACCCATCCATTGTTGTCATCGATAAAGAAAACATCATCCGTGCCAGCCCCATCTAATCCGCATGTTCTCGGCTGCCACGTCTGTCCTGCGTTTGATGTGTAATACACCGCGGCGGCCCATCCGGCGGCCCATCCGCGCTGACTGTCGTGAAGGAACGTTCCGAACATATCCTCGCCGGTTTGAAAATCACGCCATGTGGCTCCCAAATCCGTACTAAACCGCATGCCATCTGTGGGGCCTGCTAATGAGCCGCACCTTCTACCGGAATTAGGAATAAGGACCGAGTTGTTTACCATGGAAAGCTCTTCGTGCCATGGGTTATTGGTCCCTGTGTAGTTCAGCACGTCCCACGTGGCACCGTTATCCTGAGAACGGAATAGCGTACCGCTCCCAATTGCATATACCGTGTTTGCCGGCATTGTCGCGTCCCAGTATGGATCGGACATCACGGAACGGGGCTCGGGGTGTACAAAGGTTGTGAACGTAGCGCCGCCATCTACGGTGCGCAGAAACGTGCTCGTTCCGCAGCCCCCTCCCACAAACCAACCTTCAGCAGCGTTTTTGAACCAACCGCCCCATACCACAGGCGACCCCGCAGGCTTGATATTAGTCCAAGTCTTGCCGCCGTCTACAGACTTGTACATACCGCACGGACCAGAGCAATATCCAACGTTCTGATCCAGAAACTGGATGTACTCTAGGTGGCAAGCACCGAGTGCAGGATCAACCTTGGTTCCCTGCCACGTGGCACCGCCATCGGTAGTGCGCACAACGTATCCACCGTTCTGATCACAGGCCCAACCATAGTTAGGATTGCCGGGGAGGAAGTAGATATCTAGGTAATACCCGGTGTTGTACGGGCTAGGAAGCGGCACTTTCTGCCAACGTTGCGCAGTTTGCCCATAGGCTTCTGCCACAAGTAGAAGAACAGCAATGATGGTTATTAGCCGCTTCATGAATACATCGGGCTAACATAGGAAATCTGTCGAGAAGTTCTCGTACGTTACCGAAGAAACGTGTCTTCCCTAGCAGGACTCGTCGAAACCCAGCGAATCTGTGTTTCAAGGAGTCGCTCAAGTTCTTCTACGTAGTGCTGAGCGGCAGGGGGCAGGTCCGCAAACGAGTGGATGCCATCGAGAGAGCACTTCCACCCTGGATATGTTTGGTAGACACATTCTACTCGCGAGAGCGTGGCTACATCAGCTGGGAACGACTTTACAGGTTTGCCATCCACCAGATACCCTGTACATACGCGGATTTCGTCAAGTACACCGAGAACATCAAGCTTTGTAAGCGCAATCTCTGAAATGCCGTTCACCATGATCGAATAGCGCAGAGCTGGAATATCCAACCAGCCACATCTGCGCTTCCGTCCAGTTGTTGCACCAAACTCATGTCCCTCTGTCCGCAGCAGCTCGCCGATCTCATCATTGAGTTCCGTTGGGAATGGACCATTTCCAACGCGGGTGCTATAAGCTTTTACTACACCCATAACCGACGTGATAGCCGTTGGCGGTATTCCCAGACCTGTGCAGGCCCCGCCCGACGTTGGATTAGAGCTTGTTACAAACGGATATGTGCCATGGTCGAGATCCAGAAGAGCCCCTTGAGCACCTTCGGCAAGCACACGCTTACCCTCTTTTAGTGCTGTATTCAGAAGGAGCGTAGTATCGGTTATATATGGATCGATACGTGTATCAAACTCCACATACTCGTCGATCATCGCATCAACATCAATTGGGTCTGCGCCATACAATGCGCGTAGCAGCTGGTTCTTTTCTTCAAGGTTATGCCGAATCTTCTCCCGCAGGATCTCGCGATCCAGCAGATCTACAATTCGGATTCCAGTGCGCAGCGCCTTGTCGTAATAGGCCGGCCCAATGCCACGTCCAGTTGTGCCAATCGACCCCGCCTGTTTCTCACGTGCAGCGTCAAGCTGCTTGTGATACGGCATGATCAGGTGTGCCTTGTGCGAAATATGCAGACGTCCCTCGACCGAAATCCCCATACGTTCGAGCATCTCGATCTCTTCCATAAGGGCAGCTGGATCGATAACAACACCGTTACCGATCACACATGTGGTGTCTGGGTGGAGAATTCCAGATGGGATGAGGTGCAGAACATACTTCTTGCCATCGAACACGATGGTGTGGCCAGCATTGGCGCCGCCTTGATAGCGTGCAACAATGTCTGCCTCTTCCGAGAGCATGTCTACAATTTTGCCCTTCCCCTCATCGCCCCATTGAGCGCCGACAATGATGGAAACACTCATGGAGGGGGCTTACGCTTGCGTTGAGGCTACCGAGCCTACGTTCTTATGCTTTACGCGTTCTGTGTACCAGATCAGGAATGCAGACGCAACGTAGATCGATGAGTATGTACCAACGACGATACCTACGAACATCGTAAAGGCGAAGCCTTCGAGAACATCGCCGCCCATGAAGACCATCACAAGAAGAGCACCGAGAACCGACATACCCGTGATGAGTGTTCGGCTTAGGGTCTCGTTCAGCGACAGGTTCACAAGCTCTGCCAGAGGCATACCGCGATGCTTCTCACGATTTTCACGTATACGGTCGAACACAACAACCTTGTCATTGATTGAGTACCCAAGGATCGTAAGGTATGCTGCGATCGAATTAATAGAGATCTCGAGGTTAATCAAGCCCAGCTTGTTAAAGAACACCGAGATGATGAAGGCCATAGTTACGTCGTGGGCAAGTGCAATGATCGACGAAACCCCGTATGCCCATTCAAAGCGAAATGCAACGTAGAGAAGGATGATCAGTGTGGCAGCAAACAGCGAAATAGCTGCATCTGTTGCCAACTCGGATGAAACCTTTGCACCAACATTGTCGGCACCAAGCAGCGCAACAGCATCCTTGCCGTCGTTTGCTGCGAACTTTGCGTTCAGCTCATCAACGATGTCAGCAGAGATCTTCGAGGCATCATTCTGCGTTTCGTTGATACGAATAAGGAAGTCGCCCGGCTTGCCAAAGCTCTTGATTTCAGGATTGCCAAACTTGCTTGATGTAAGTGCCTGACGCACCTCTTCGGCCTGAACGTTCTTGTTGGTAAACGACACCGTGGTTTGCGTGCCACCCGTAAAGTCGATGCCAAACTCCATGAGCTTCGGCATGCCGAGCCCTGGAATCTGAGGCAGCAGAATAACGATCATACCAATGATGCTGGCAAGGATCGAGGCACGGAGAAACGAGTTGCGTTTCGTAACGAAATCGATATTGGTCTTTTTGATCAAATCCATCTTACACCGTCCTCTTCTGTCCAATGTTGAGTGTTGTTGCGCCGCTCATGATGAGAATCTGGAACACGGCTCGCGTTACGACTACAGCTGTGAACAGTGTGATCACGGCACCAACAAGCAATGTGATAGCAAAGCCCTTGATCGGACCAGAGCCCCAGATCATGAGCGGAATAGCGCCGATGATGTTCGTAAGGTTGGAGTCCAAAATGGCGCTCCATGCGCGGTTAAAGCCTTGCTCTACAGCTGTCTTGAGCGTCTTGCCCGCATACATTTCTTCGCGCATACGCTCGAAGATGAGGATGTTTGCATCAACGGCCATAGCTGTTGAAAGGATGAGAGCTGCGATACCTGGAAGCGTAAGAGTTCCGCCGAATGCAGCAAGTCCTGCTACCACAAGCAGACCGTTCATTACGAGTGCAACGTCTGCGATGGCACCACCAACGGCATAATATGCAAGCATGAAGACGATGATCAATGCGAACGAGATCGCGGAGCTTGTTAGGCCGCGGCGAATCGAATCTTCACCAAGTGACGGACCAACAACGCGCTCTTCGATAATCTTGACTGGGGCCTTCAGGGCACCGGCTTTGAGCACAACTGCAAGACGGTTCGCATCTTCTGGTGCAAACGCACCAGAAATCTGTGATGATCCGTTTGAAATCTTATTCTGAACCGTTGGGGCCGACCATACACGATCGTCAAGCACAACTGCGATACGCTTGCCGATGTTCGCACCCGTGATCTTTGACCACTCTTCTGAACCTTCGTCGTTCATCGACATCATTACAACAGGCTTGTTCGTGTTATCAAAGCTCGGATATGCATCCTGGATAACATCACCAACGAGGTCCGCTTCGCGAGATACGCCGTAGACTTCGTAGTAATCAGGCTTGACACCCTTCTTCGTTACGTTGCCTGTAGCAGATATGAGAATGTCGAGATTACCAGGGATCGACGCGCGTACGCGCGGATCATTAAGGATCGACGAAAACTCGTCAACCTTCTCTGCAGGAATTCGGAAGCTAAAGATGCCGTTCTTTGGCAAATCTTCTGGCTTTACATTGTTGAGCTTTAGACCAACAAGATCGAAGCTCTGCGGTTGTGATTCTTCGTTGGCAGCAACACTACCGAAGACCATGTAGGTAAACGGAAAATCAGCTCTGATCCGACGAACCTTCTCGGCGTCACTAAGCCCCTTGTACGGATCCTGCGGACCCTTCTTTGCTGTATCAGCTGCAGCGACCTTTGATGTGTCTGCTTTCGCAGTATCTGCTTTTGCTGTTTGGGCCGCAGAATCCTTTGCTGTTGTATCAGCAACTACCGAATCTACTGGCGCCGCTGCGATGCCAAGACGCAAGTTTTTCACTGCCTGATCGATACCATACATCGCTTTGATCATGGCACCGTCCATCATTACACGCTTAAACTCCAGGCGAGCTGTCTGTGAGAGGAGCTTGCGCATTTGCAGCGTATCCTGCTCATCCGGCATTTCGATCACCAAGCGGCGAGTTCCCTGCTTCTGGATGTTTACTTCAGAAACATTGAACTTGTTGATACGCTGAGAAAGTACGATCTGTGCTTGATCAACCGCTTCATCGGCGTCGCGGCGCAGCTTCTTCTCAACAGCCTCTTCTGTAAGAGGATTTGCTGGGAAGTAGTTGATCAGGCTCTTGCCCTTTGCACGGAAGTTTTCGAGAAAAACCGTGAGGACGTCGCGATCCGTGTTGTCTGTTTGCTGACGAGTCTTTTCTATGATGGCCTTGAAGTCATCATCGATTGCCTGTGCATCTGCCGACGACTCGATGAGCTTAAGAACATCAACTTCAAGCGTGAGGTATGTACCGCCACGCAGGTCAAGTCCCAGCTTGAGACGCCCAGCACGCGCGCTGGCCATTGCCTCTGCATTAGCGCTATCCCATTTTGCCAGAGCGATACGGCCGGCCAACGTTGTGTCGGCAGCGAGTTCGCTGCGCTCTGATGTTAACAACGAATAATTGATCGTTGGCCATAGCAGAACAGCCGCCGCAACGATCGGAGCTAGGATGAGCAACCATCTGCTCAAAGATTTCGAACGCAAGAGTCCTCCAAGACATTCAATCGGCAAAGTCATTCCACCACCGCGGAATACGGGCGGAAGAACGGCGAATATACGTAATGCTAACTTTGTAGACCCTATGGATAGAAGAACTGCCGAAACTCCCGAAATCGACTGGGCCAAATACCCGATACCACGGGTAAGGCACCACGTAAACTCACAGGCCTATTTGCCAGCCCATCAGCACCGCTTTGTGCACCACCAATACCCGCCCCTTCGCCAAGAGCCGGAATGGGGCTCGTGGTTCGCAAATGGCGGTCCGGCTACTGTGCTGGATCTTGGTTGCGGACGCGGTGCGTTCCTGATTCGGCATGCACTAACGCATCCGGGGATTAACATCCTTGGCATTGAGGTACGAGAATCCCTGGCGGATTACATCAATGGGGTTATCGCCGGCGAAGGGATTCCAAACGCCCATGCAGAGTGGTATACCCTCGCAAACGGCTTGGATTGGCTTCCACCAGGATCGATTTCGTATGCGGTCTATCTCTTTCCAGACCCCTGGCCGAAGAAGCGCCACCACAAGCGCAGGGCCTTCGGTAGCGACTTCCTGGAAATGGTCCACAGGCTGCTGGTGCCGGGCGGACGTCTCTATTTGGCTACCGACCGTGAGGATGTAGATATTTATCAGCGCGAGGTCCTGGCCGATTCGGAGCTGTTCTCCGTAGGCCCCCTGCTAGATGATGAAACATGGCCATTCGGGTTTACCACAGACCAGCAGATGTTCTGCGATGCCAAAGGGATACCGTACGTTCGGTATTGTGCGGAGAAGCGCTAAGTGCTTTTACCAGAAGTAGTTGTGATGGGTTATCGGCAGGGCTTCTTCCCAATGGGAGATCCCGAATCTGGTCAAGTATTCTGGCACAGACCTGATCCGCGGGCTATCATTCCCCTCGATGCCGTACGAATTTCGCGTTCACTACGTCAAACACTACGAAAAGACACCTACAGAACCACAATTAATGCGAGTTTTGATACGGTAATTCTTCGGTGCTCCGAACGGTCGGACACGTGGATAACCGACGACATCTTGAGTACCTATTCTCAACTTCATTACATGGGCTATGCACACAGTATCGAAACGTGGCATGGATCAGAGTTGGCAGGGGGCTTGTATGGCGTGGCCATTAACGGCGCATTCTTTGGAGAGTCGATGTTCTCTCACCGCCCAGATGCGTCAAAAGTGGCCTTTGTTCGGCTTGTTCAGCACCTTTCTGCACGGGGTTTTACACTTCTCGACACACAGTACATCAATGAGTTTACGGCCTCACTAGGGGCAATAGAAATTCCAGACTCTCTCTACCAACAACAGCTAACCGTTGCGCTTGCATCCACCACATCGTTCTAAGCAATTGCGTATCACTGTGATACTTGTGGCGGCTGTTGTTCTTCAAAGCTGCATCAGTGGATATTACAGGCGTCACGCAGATCCAGCGCCGCCCCCTCCCCCACCGCCTAAATGTATAGCCGCTCCGATCAGCGATTCGGCTGGACTCTTTAACCTGAACACCCAAAAGCCAACCGCACCTAATGTGCAGTATTACGCATTCGAGCGGGTTCAGGGGGCTGCTGACGTGCTCCAGGAGTTTGCACTGGTTACGGTTGACAACAACGACGAGCGCTGCCTATTGATTCGCGGAACAGACCTTGCTACCGCGAAGTATGTGACAACGACCAAAACCGGTCCATCGTCGATTTCAGTAGCACCATGGGACGGGAACTCCTCTAAGGCGATAATCTCCAGCGTGAATCAACATAATGGGGTCAACAACGGCACAATCGTACCATGCACAATTGCGGGTAACGAGGTCGTAGCTGACAGCTCGCCTGTTTCATTCGATGATCCGTTCGCGTGGGACGGACATCCCGCCGTTTCTGCAAATGGCATGTGGCTCGTGTTTGCATCGAACAGGCCGGGCTCGTATAACAGCACAGACTTGTGGTATGCCAGAAGGAATGCCGATGGCTCCTATAGTTCCCCTCGCCCCCTCTATGGGGCAAACACATACTGTGATGAGATCTCTCCATCGTTTTTACCACAGAAAGAGATGACGCTTCTCTTCAGCTCGGCCGGACACAGCACGTTTGGTGGTTACGATGCTTTTGCTGCAGAACTGGAACAGGTAGCAGACTCGCTTGCTGTGCGCAGAATCGCCAACCTGGGATCGCCAATAAACTCATCGTACGACGACATCTTCCCGTCAATATCACCCAATGGCGTAGACATGTACATCGCGTCAAACCGACCCGACGGCCGAGATCCGCAACGACGCGACTTTGACATTTTCGTTGCCTTTCAAAAGATGTCAGGAGATATGCCTCTTGCCAGACTCACTGGACGTGTTGTGAATTCCCAGACGCAGCAACCAGTGGTAGACGCAGAGGTTGTTGCGCGCGAGTCTGCATCGCGCAGCATTTACTCCAAAACGCGGACCAACACCAACGGAGAGTATACTCTGTCCGTGCCCGTGAGTACACCAGTTCAAGTAACTGCCCAGTCTGATACGCTGTTCTATGACTCTTATACGGTGGTAGTGCCGGAGACCGCAAAGAACACAACAGTTGAACGTTCAGAACCAATCACATTGTCGCGGTCGTTTATCCTGCGGATCAATTTCCCTACCTCAGAATGGAGCAACCCTTACGGCGCAACCCTCGATTCAAATGGAATTGAAACCAACCGTGCTTGGCAAACCGAAATCGACGAGCTCGCCGCTAATGTTACATCGGCTACATCCACTGTACGAAAAGTCATACTTGTCGGACATACTGACGACGTGGACACCGATGAATCAAATCTTGTTCTTGGCGCACAACGTGTGAATTTTGTCATCGATAAACTTGTTGAGCGTGGCGTTCCACGTGCTATTCTTGAAGGTCAAACCGAAGGCGAGAAGCAACTACTAGCGCGCCGCAAAGGAGAGAATCTTGAAATGTGGCGAAAACGCTGCCGGCGGGTGGAACTGAAGAAGGTGAACTCATGAAACTTGCGCGCATCATCACACCAGACAGATTTGCCAAATGGGCGATTGGGGTCTTCGTTGTGTTGACAGTTGCAGTTGCTGGTGTAATCGTGTATTCACTCAGCAGCGGACTTCCCACGTTGGAGCAGCTCGAGAATCCTCCACAGGAACTTGCGACACGGGTGTATAGTGCCGACGGTGTTATGCTGGAGCTATTCGCAACGACCCGCCGAACCAACCTTGCTTATGATTCTATACCACGAGGCTTCATTAACGCACTAGTTGCTACTGAAGATCGGGCGTTCTATGATCACTGGGGCGTTCACCTCATGCGTATTGTCAAGGCAGCCGTCAAGAATGTCTTTGCATTTCGTGCAAAGGAGGGCGCATCGACGATCACTCAGCAACTTGCACGCAACCTCTACTTTACCCAGGAGCAAACCCTTGGAAGAAAGATTCGAGAAGCATGGACGGCACTGCAGATTGAACGCGCCTACACGAAGAACGAGATCCTGGAAATGTATGCCAACACGGTTTACTACGGACGGGGCGCTTATGGACTTCGAGTTGCTTCACTGACGTATTTCAACAAAGAACCGATGAAGCTTAGCGTTGCTGAATGCGCCTACCTCGTTGGTCTCTTTAAAGCCCCAGAACGCTATGGGGTGGATGACTCCCTCGGCGCAGTTCGTCGCAACTTGATCCTTGGCATGATGCGCGATGCAGAATATCTCACGGAAGAAGAGTACTCCACAGCTGTTGCAGAGCCTCTTCGCAAAGCACCACCAAGCAAAACATACAGAGGTATTGCTCCGCACTTCGTGGAGATGGTGAGGCAATCGCTCACAAATGACGATGTGTGGAAAGAACGTCTTGCAGGACACGACTTATACCGCGACGGCCTTGTTATCTACACCACTCTAGATTCGCGCGTTCAGAAGTACGCCAACCAAGCACTGGATGAACATCTGCGGGAGTATCAGAAGGTGTTCGACAATGCGTTTTCGTGGAAGTCCAGACAGCAATTACTGCAAGAGCTCCTTGCGCGCGCCGTGCGCCGCCATACAGATTATCTCACCGCCGCGGAAAGTGATCGCGAATCAGCAAAGAACCGCCTGCTCTCGAACCGGTCGTTCGTGGACAGTGTCAAGCGCATGGCAACACTTATCCAATCTGGCCTTGTTGTCATAGAGCCATCAACGGGCAACATTGTCGGCATGGTGGGCTCTTCACCACTTACGATGGAATTACAGTCTGCAGCGCGCTACTCACTTAACCATGCGACTCAGATCCGACGTCAGCCCGGATCTTCGTTCAAACCATTTGTCTATGCCAGTGCTCTCGAATCATCCGAAACCGTCACACCGGAAACGATGGTCGAAAGCGGTCCATTCAGCTATATGCTTGATGACGGTACAGTGTGGGCGCCGCAAGGATCTCGAGAAGGGGGCGGACCCATTGCACTACGAAGTGCTCTAAAGTTCTCGCTCAATAGCGTTGCCGCGCGCCTAGTTACTGATTCAGGGTTTACAACCCCAACGCAAGTGGTCGAGATGTGCCAAAAACTTGGCATATCATCGCCGCTTTCGGCCGTGCCATCAATCGCACTAGGTACCGGTGAAGTTTCGCCCCTTGAGATAACCTCTGCGTATGCTGCATTTGCAAATCAAGGCGTCTACACCAGCTCGGGATACATTAGCCGCATTGAAGACCGAATGGGCAACATTCTTTACGAGGCAAAGCCATTTGAACGCATTTCGAATGAAGCATGCTCCCAGCGTACGGCTGACTACATGATCTCGATGATGCGCGGCGTGGTAGATGGCGGTACTGCGTCGAGCATACGGAAGTTTTATCGCTATGATGCAGCTGGCAAGACAGGCACAACGAATGACTTTGCAGATGCATGGTTTGTTGGCATAACACCCCAACTTGCATGTGGAGTGTGGGTGGGCTTTGATGATATGCGCATCCGATTCACTGGCGATTACGGACAGGGTGGACGTGCCGCCGCGCCGATATGGGGTAGACTTATGCAGAAAGTCTACAACGACCCTGCCGTGCGCTGGCGTAAACGCTCGTTCGCAGTTGAGCGCGACTCTACAGATGTTGTAACCGATATAGACATTTCGAATCCCGTGCAGGAAACAGCTCCATTCCGTCAACCTGATACAACGAAAAAACGATGACTTCACAGTGGCAGTTCACAGATGGATCGAGCATTCCCGTAGGCACGATGTACTGCATCGGACGGAACTATGCTGCACATGCAAAAGAAATGGGCGCAGAAGTTGCCCCAGACCCAATCGTGTTCCTCAAGCCGCCTGCAGCCTACAGTGGCGATAATCGTGTTGTGCGATTGCCATCATTTTCGGCCGACGTCCATCATGAAATAGAACTGGTTGTAGTTATCGGCTCCGATACAGACGGCTGCGCTGCTCATGATGCATGGAACTACATTGCAGGGATAACAGTCGGCATTGATCTTACAGCACGGGATGTACAGGCAGCTGCGAAAGCAAACGGGCATCCCTGGGCGGTTGCAAAATCATGGGCTGGGTCTGCCCCGTGTGGTCCCGTAATTCCCGCTCACCAGTGCGGCAGGGGGCCATGGGGAATCTCACTGGCCATTGATGGCATTGTTCGCCAACAGGGATCCACAGCACACATGGAGCGGTCAGTAGAAGAGCTTGTCTCGTACCTTTCGCATGTGTTCACACTGCGGGCAGGCGACTGCATTTTTACCGGTACTCCTGAGGGCGTAGGTCCTGTTCGCGCCGGACAAACGGCAACGTCCATGCTTAATGACGCCTTACTGCTCACAACTGCATTTGCATGACACATTATACCCGATCACTCGCCATTGTTTCTGGATTTGCAGCAGCCATACTTCTGGTGCTACAAGGATGTGGGAGCATCACGCGTGTAGAACGCGATACGTATACAAAGGTGAGCCTTGATACAGTTGTGACAACCCGCGTGCAAAATGCTCCGGGAGAGCGCGAGAACGGCATCATTTTTCCGTCAACAACCTCTGAACTCACCGAGCGTGATGTCCAGCGCCGCGATAGCGTTGCTGTTCGCGAATATCCAGCCTTCATCCGTCTTGGATTGTTTGAAGGCATCGGCACAATCGGCTCTGCAATCGGTGATGCCGAAAGTGCAAAGCGTGGAACGTTTGGATTGTTTTACCCAATCAACGATCTGTTATTCGGTAGAAGCGATGATTCTTCGTCGCAGATCTTCGATGGATACATCTATAGGATCGGCATCGCAGAATGGAAGCTGCCGATCTTCAATAATTCACCAGATTGGACATGGGGCGTAACGGCATATGAAAGCATCAACGCCGATGCCAACAACTCCCTTTCTGGCATTGGCGTGCTTACCGTTTCTAAACGATTTTATTATCGAAACAAGATCCCGTATTTGTCGCTACGGCCATCAATCTCGCTCGCAGCATTCCCCTCGCAGTATGTTAACACGAGTGTTTCTGCAGATCTCGGAAGCATTGGCGGTATGAATCTTCGTGCATACGTAGGGTATGCATTCGGTGGTTCGCTGAGCGTAAGTGGACGCGGTCGTGGACGTGTATCAACCTATGAGACAATTGATTTTCCGTATTTCGGCTTGGGCGTCTCAACCATGGATTTCGTGAACCGAGAAGAAGAAACAAACACAGAATGGAAGTATCACGAACATTCTGCGTGGGAGATTGGAGCCCTAGACTTCACGTTTCTCGGCAGTAATGCAGACAGGTCATTCTTCTCTCCACTGGTATCTGGCGCTGACGCACCTACCATCAAGGGGCTTACCGGTCGGTTCGCAATTGCCGATCTGGCGCTGCCGGTGTTCAATTACCACCTGTCTGTTGGAACCTCGCTTTTTGAGGCACTCATACTGGGTCCGTCAGAGTATGGCATCGGCGTTCTTCCACTTCGGTTTACCTACCACTGGAGTCCGTATGCGTCAGATCTTCGAATCGAGCCGTTCTTCGAAGTTTCGTACGCCCCCTCAACATTTGCGCATCTTGGCGTTCGAACGGCAATTTCTATCGGCGAACAGTCCAGCATTCAACTAGTAGCTGGTTATGTGCAAGGAAACACTGGATCTGCAATTCCTGGTCTTGATGGCCAAGGGTACTCCTTCGTGACAGATCGATTTGGCAATGTCACCGCAGCCGATCCCAATTTCAAGGCGATTTATGTTGGTATAGGGGCCAGCCTCTACGACAGACTGTTTAAACGTAGCGAACTTCGTTACGGCAAGGGCTATCCACATGAGTAAGGCTATAGCAGCCATCTTCATGTGCATCGGACTGATATCGTGCACAACATCAAGGTTTACGTTGCACGATTACGCGTTCACCCCCACGCAAGTTGTCAAGCTGTACAATCCAGACAATATTGAGCGGACGGCGCTTAACGCTCTACTGCTCAAGGGCCCGTCGAAAATTGGAATGCGCTCGCCGCATTTCACAGAGCTGCTCTTCTCTACAGAAATCATTCGGTACACCACCAACCCCATCGAGATCCAACTTCGCACCACACCCTACGATGATTCATTGCACTCGCATCAGGGAGTTGTCTTCAAGCTTCATGGCGATACAACAACAATGATCAACGGTGCGGATACTTCAACCTACTATACGCCTCTTCCTACAGGCAGGCCTTTCTTACTAGAACTTCGCAACGACGGTGCGTGGTTTGATGTTCGGATTGGTCACAACTCACTCGGTCATCAGCGCACAGCCCTGCCTGCTACCGAATGGGTACTCATCGGTCTACCCAGCAAGGGCTCTCTCCTCGTTGGCGACCCGCAGTTTAATTTTGGTCAGTAAACCCACTCTCTACAGGGAATCTCATCGATGTCTGAACGCATCACGATCGTCGGCGCAGGCCTAGTTGGCTCTCTTCTCGGAACAGTTCTCGCGAAACGGGGCTATCAGGTCCGCATCTTCGAACGTAGACCTGATATGCGCACTGCTGCCGGATATGCTGGTCGGTCGATTAACCTTGCGATGTCCGACCGCGGCCTGCGTGCTCTTGAGACGGCAGGTCTTGCTGATGATATCCGTGCCATCGCCATCCCCATGCATGGACGCATGATGCATGACAAACAAGGTGTGCAGACGTATCAGCCATATGGCAAGGAAGGCCAGTTCATTAACAGTGTATCCCGTGGCGATCTCAACAAGGTCTTGATGACAGCTGCTGAGCGTCATGGTGTTGAGATTGTGTTTAACGCACGCTGCATGGATCTTGACGTGGAAACAGCAACCGCCACCTTTGAGCTTACGTCTGGTGAGCAAATCACTGCCGAAGCCGATGTACTCTTTGGTGCAGACGGTGCATTCAGTGCCGTACGCGGAAAGCTCCAAACACGCGATCGTTTTAATTATTCGCAGCACTATATCGAGCACGGATACAAAGAACTTCATATTCCACCTGATGCTTCTGGTGCTTTTCAGCTCGAGAAGAACGTTCTGCACATTTGGCCGCGTCATAGTTTCATGATGATCGGTCTGCCGAATCCTGATGGTTCGTTCACACTAACCCTCTTTTTCGCACACAATGGCTCTCCATCATTCGAAGAGCTTGCTACTCGAGAGGATGTCTCAAAATTCTTTACCGAGCAGTTTCCGAATGCTGTGCCGCTAATGCCGACGCTTCTCGACGACTTCTTTACGAATCCTGAATCTTCGCTGGTAACCGTTCGTTGCAGTCCATGGGTGGTTAATGGCAAAATCGCCCTCATTGGCGATGCCGCACATGCCATCGTTCCATTCTATGGCCAAGGAATGAACTGCGGCTTTGAAGACTGCAGCATCCTGATTGAGTGCCTTGATCATCACAAGGGCAACTGGTCCGAAACACTCACTACGTACGCTCGTTTACGCAAGCCTGCCGGTGATGCCATCGCTGATTTGGCTCTTGAGAACTTTATCGAGATGCGCGATAAAGTGGCCGATCCACGCTTTCTTTGGCGTAAGAAGATCGAGGCATGGATCCATGCCGAGTACCCCAGCAAGCTTATTCCGCTTTACACGATGGTTACGTTTTCGGCACACATCCCCTACAATGAGGCACTGCGGATTGGCAGAGAACAAGATGTGCTCATGGAAGAGGTTATGTCTATTCCAGCAGTGATCAGCGATTGGACGTCTGAAGATGGGATCAAGGCTATTCGCGGCGTAATGGAACGCAGACCCGACATTTCGATCGCATCTGGATCACCGAGTTAATCCAGTCCTGCACTGATGAGCAAGGGGCTTATCCAGCGTCCGCCAGGGGTTTCTACCATGAGCGTATACACACCATCCGGTAACGTACGCACGTCTATAACTCCGGCGTCGCGTGTTTGAGAGATCAGCCGACCATGCATATCGAAGATCACAACAGTCTCAACAGTCCCAGCGCTGGGGTCAACCTCGACCGTAACATGAGTTGAGGCCGGGATAGGTCGCACACGCACAACTGGACCATCTAGGAGCGTAATCGGACGAGACCCCGGATAGCAAATCGCCTGAACTACCAACGTGCCAGGCAGGCGCGTTACTCTTGGTGTACGGCTGATTTGCAGCCACTCAACACTATCGATGATCACGGCGGATGTATCAAATGGTGCAAGCAGCGTTGCACCAAGAATATGTGTACATACCGATGGCTGACGGGTGATGTTGATTCCGTCAACATCAAGAACTATCGCACGCATCTTCGATACGGGGTCTACTCTGTCCGAGACGATTGCCCCCTTCGTACACCCTGTTGGCACATACAAGCGAGAGTCGACACGAACATGAATCAGTGCACGAGCTCCTGTAATCTCTGGTGTCGGTGAATCATGCTGGAAACTGATCGGGATTGCTACATCTGCTTTGCCGGCTTTTTCCGAAACGGCGCCACCTATAACATATGCATGCTCAGCATTGATGGTTGCCCGAACGGGAACGTACCGCACGCCAGGGCACGGCTGAAGCACCATTACTTCGAGCGAGTCATTGATCGTTGCATCAGCTGCGCCGGTAATCTCGAGTTCAATCTCTACACTGTCGCGAACAATGTCGAATGGAAACGCTGTTGGCCTGATCAGTCGCACTCCAGGTGGCGGTACGATGTTTGAAATCGTAACGGAACCTTCTCCTGAATGCTTCATCCACGTCGTTGCTCGCAACGTACTTCCGATTTCGATCACACCAAAGTCAACCGCTGACTTTGAGAACACAGGCCAGCGAGGCAGCTGCCGCACTGTGAATCTAGCGGTCTGATCACTACAACCACTGCTGTCTGTTACAGCTACCGTGTATGTTCCCTCATTGCGAATAACGATCGATGATGTTGTCTCGCCTGTGTTCCACTGGTACCGACGAAAACCTGGCGTAGCGGTAAGCACAACAGAGTCTCCGTAGCAGAATGTTGTCCGGCCCTGCACCTCAAGAACAACACGTGAATAGCCTTTCCATTGGAATGGGGAGATCACAATTCCTGTGTCTCCAGCAGTTGCACCCCATGGACTCTTGTAGACTGCGCTTCCTGTCTCGGGACTTACGTGAATGCCTGGTTGTCCGCCTGCTGTAAGGGGCTTTACACCCGCATGATATCTCGTGAGCACAACAACGCCGCCTGCACCGCCGCCACCCGGACCGTTAGACTGATAGCGAGCACCTTGATTACCACCATTGCCTCCTTGCACATCGGCAACAAGCTGCCCCGTGATCACGCCCGCATCAATAACGACCGTACCTCCAGCACCTGCACCTCCAGCACCATCACCAGGCTGCTGAGCCATGCCGTTCTTCCACGCGGACGTATCGGCAACAGATAGCCCCCTGCTCACGATCATACCTTTGTTTACTAGTATCGTCTGAGCTCGAAGAAATACGATTCCACCACCTGCGCTACCATTCGTGCCCTGTTGGTTGTTTTGATGCGCACCTCCGCCGCCGCCGCCCATGAAGAAGCGCTGACGTGGCACAAGCGCTGCAAGTGAGGCTCCACCGCGTCCACCTGCGTTCTGGTAAGGATTGCACCACGAGTTTGCATCACCACCCTGACCGCCGCGTCCACCGTTGCCACCGCCGGCACCTCCAGCGTTAGCGCCGTTGCCACCACCGGCACCGTTGGCAGGATTAGCGCGGCCAGCTGACACCTCGGCTACGGCATTCCACACACCCTCGCCCTTTTCACCGCCAGCTCCACTCTGATACGGCGCACTCCATATCGACGTGCCGCATGTGTCCTTCTGTTGAGAAGCTCTCCCGCCATGGTAACCAGCACCTGTTGCATCAATATTGGCATCGAACGTTAATGCTCGATCGACGTCGATGGCGATCACTCCCCCGGTTGTGCCATTCCATGGTTTGGCATAGACAGTTCCAAGGATTTGTGCATCGCTATATCGCTGAACGCGCACCAGCTGCACCTTGCCTGTAAGGTTGTACTCATGCACCCAAGGAGCTGTAAACACTACAGTATCGTCATTCACGCGCAGTACGTCAAGGTACTCCGCAGCGCCTGCACCCTGGGGAGCAATCAGCTCGCCAAATGTTGAGTCGGACATTTCAGCGATACTCGCCCCCTTCATCTGAATCATAACAACACGACTCCCCGGCTTTAGAGAAGTGGAGTTGGCTGTTCGCACTGCACGCAGGCACGGATTGATCTCGACAACGGACTCGTACGAATTCACGATCCCCGAGACCTGTTCGCAACTGGAAGGGGCTTGCGTCCACACGATCGGCGGGCACAGCGCAACTAGAACGAGGGTGATGAATGCGAGAATTCTCATTGTATCAGGAGTGCAAATTACCCATCTTGAGTTCCATGAGGATTATCCATCCACGCGCCTTGCCAAAGAAGGCAACTATTGGCATTATATCGCCATCGTCTCCACAGCGCGATGAATCTCGACTTCACCGCGGCATCAGCTACCTGGAGTCACTGGGATATCACGTAAAACTTGGGAAACACGTTCTTGCCAGCCACGGAGGATACCTGGCAGGCACCGATCGAGAACGTGTGCAGGATTTGCACGCCATGTTTTGCGATCCATCCGTCGATGCCATTTTCTGCGCGCGTGGAGGGTATGGCTGTGCGCGAATTCTTCCGCTGATTGATTACACAGTGATCCGGAAGCATGCGAAGATATTTGTCGGGTTTAGCGATGTAACGTCTCTCCAGTTGGCGCTGTGGAACAAGGCCCGCCTTGTAACGTTCAGCGGCGCCATGCCGAGCGTAGATATGGCAGATGAGTTTGACGATGCATCGGAGGAGCAGTTTTGGCGCGTGATCACTTCGCGCAAGCCCCTTGGCAAGCTCAAGCAACCCTGGCCGATGCAGATTCTACAACGCGGTGAAGCAGAGGGGGCACTTCTCGGTGGAAACCTCAGTGTGCTTACAAGCATTCTTGGTACGGACTATATGCCGTCATTGCGCGGCAGCATCCTTGCGCTGGAGGATGTTGGAGAGGCTACCTACCGCATAGACCGCATGCTAACGCATGTGATGCTAGCAACGAAGCGTACACGTCCATCAGGAGTGCTCTATGGGTTCTGGTCGCAGGATGCACGCACACAAGGAACAACACCACATCGTGATGTGCAAGAAGTGTTGTCTGAGCGACTCGATCTAACGCGCGGCCCTGTGCTGTCAGGGCTCATGTATGGTCATGAACGAACAAAGTTCACCTTGCCCTTCGGCGTGCGTGCACATATGTCGGGCGTAAAGGGGACTCTAACCCTTACTGAAGCTGCCGTGGTATAGCAAGCAATAGGTCGTCAAGAACCGTGATCTTGCGGTTCATTGATTCCGAGATAATCCGCACGTACGATGGATTCAAAAGCAATGAACCGTACCCTGCGACATGTGCATCTGCATCGGTACGAAGACACTGGCATAGCAACGCCAGTTCACGCGCACCTGCTTCACGAATATCTATGGCAACAGCATCACCCTCATCGGCATACGTCAGCACTGCAGCACCAAGACGGGACACCCTCTGGAGCTGCGCCCCTCGCATTGCCTGACGGACTTCATCAGGATACTCGGCGTCTACTCGTAGGAAGCTGGCTACAGGGCGTATCAACAGCGTAGCAGGACCTCTTTCGTCAAGCATACGCGCCACAGCCTTGCATGCTTGCTGTCCAAGCCATGTGCCAGAGCCTGCATCGTCGATTGATGAGCCCCATCCCCCCGACCGATGAAATGTGCCCATCGTATCGCGGTAGAGCGCAATGGAGCCCGTTCCGGCGATCAGGACCGTACCTTGTGAAGAACCATATGTCGCAAAATGCACGAGCTCCACATCGCTCATCACCACGAGCTGGGCATCCATGAGCCCTACATAGACAGACCACGACTCCTTGAATGAAGCAGCATATGTATGTCGTTCCCGAGGTGTCCAGACGCCGGCCATACCAACGATCACAACGTCAAGTCCGCCATCGGGGTCTTCATCAATTACCGTAGTCGCAAGAAAAGAGCCGATCATCCGACAGAGCTCATCTGTCTGTTGATCGGCTCGCGTTGGGCGTGCGCTTGGCAACAGCGTGCGCGCCATAACCTGACCATTGATCGAAACACCTACTTCAGTAGATGTACCGCCGCCGTCAATGATCAGTGCACGCATTTAGCCTGCCTTAGGGGGCTGCCAGTTACCACGCTTCCACGATTGGAGTTCGAGGGTAACGGAGCCTATATAGACCTTCATCTTTGCCTTGATTGGAACGCGAGCTGCATCGTCGCTAAACCATCCTTCAAAGCTGCCAGTAAGACCATACACTCCCGTCCAGTTTGCCGTCCCGTCAAAATGCGTTGTCATGATTGGATACTTTACAGCATCAATTTCTGTAGTCTGCTTTGTCCCACGAAAATTGATGACCGTTGTTGCTGTATCGCCCATGATCACTGTAGGGAGCTTGATAGTCTTCTTGGAGTTCACCAGTGTTCGTGCTGCATACAACAGCGAACTGCCATCGTTGCAATACTTCTTGATTCCGATCTCTTTTTTCTTGAGAAGCTTCTTGTCGCGAAATGTCTCCATTGTCAGATTCATATTCGCATAGTTGAAACGATACTGATCAAACTCCCAGAGATTCTCTTGGATCTGCGTAGAAGCATTGAAGTTGTAACTATACGTCACCGTTGAATCCATCCATGACTGGTATACAGAGTGGAGCGATACAAACGGAATATTTGGATTTGAATTGATAAATACTTTTACCTTGGCCGCTTTACGTCCTTCATACGTTGTGTAGGGCTCCGTGAGTGCACGCACGGTCCCGAGCGTAACTCCAGCATACGAGACCCGATATGTGAGGTCTTCGCCTGGATAAAAAAAACTCTGAGCATGCGCGCTCGCCATCATGAGCATGCCACATACAGCGCATGCGATCGTTCGTAGAATTGACATTCCTAGTGCGTGAAAATGAGAGATACTATTCTGCTGTGTTTTGTGCGTTATCGAAGCTTTGAGATTCTCGCAGCCTCGGGAAACAACGTCAGGGCCTTCTTTACTTGCTTGTCCTTGCCAAGCATCACTGCTGTGTATCCGTTGTTGTTAAAGACGGAACGGCCGATATAGGCCTTGACGATAAGCTTGATATACTCCGCATCCTGCGTGTATTCATTGTCTTTCCACTCTACATTCTTTGCTTTTGCCAGCGTTTGCATAACCTCAATATCAGACTGGCTAATCGTGAACTCACGCAAGTACTTCGTGATGTCTGATCCGTATTGGGCTCTGATCTCCTTGCCTCGGGAACGCATAACGTTATCTGCCGTCTCCCAGAAGAGATTCTTAGCGCGCAAATTGCGAGCAAGGAAACCGATGGTGTCTTGCTTTACGATGTAATCTGGTGTAACTCCGCCACCACCATATACTGTTCGTCCGCCAGCAGTTTTATACTTCGGACGCTTATTGGTTGAGTCATCAGCGTTGTGGTCGATGTTGTCGCCTTCTTCGCCTTCTTCCCGACCCTCACCACCATAGTACTTTGCCTTGTCGTCATACGGACGTTGGATAAGGCGGCCACTCGGGGTGTAGTATCTCGAGATTGTCAAGCGGAACGCAGAGCCATCTCCAAGAGGATACTGACGTTGTACAAGCCCCTTACCGAACGATGTTTCGCCTACAACAAGTCCGCGGTCGAGATCTTGCACAGCGCCAGAGACAATTTCGCTAGCTGAGGCTGAGCCGCCGTTAATGAGCACGATAAGCGGGATATTCTCGAGCGCACCGCCTTCAGTAGACCAGAAGTCCTCATCAAACTCCGGACGCCGTCCCTTCGTATACACCAGCTTCTTTCCGGCTGGAATAATCTCATCTGCGATGCGGAATGCCTGATCCAGGTATCCTCCTGGGTTATACCGAAGGTCCAGAAGGAGTTTCTTCATCCCTTGCGAACGAAGGTTCTCTACTGCACGCATCAACTCATCATGCGTTGTAGCACTAAAGCGATTTGCCGTTACATAGCCAACATCGGTACCGTCGATCATAAACGACGCATCCACCGAATTCATCGGAATCTTATCACGTGTTACATCAAACACCAGTAGATCCTTTTCACCGAATCGTTTGATGTGTAGTCTAACAACCGTACCCTTTGGCCCGCGCAGTTTCTTTGGCACCTGCTCGCGCGTGAGCTTTACGGCCGTGGTATCGTTAATCTTCACGATCTTGTCGCCTGCAAGGATTCCAAGGGATTCACTCGGGCCGCCGATAATCGGCGATACAACCGTGATCGTGTCGTTGACTACATCGAACTCAACACCGATACCGTCGAAGGAGCCACGAAACTCTTCTTCAACCTTCTGCATGTCCTTGGCAGTGATATACACCGAGTGCGGATCCAACTCATCGAGCATACCCTTAATGGCAGCCTCAGTAAGCTTTTGCGTGTCTACGTCTTCAACGTAGTTCTTCACTGCCATCGACAGCACATCGGAAAACTTCCGCGTCTGGTCCATCACGGAGTCGCCAGAGATAACCGGCTGGGCAAAAAAGCCAATTCCTATTCCCACACCAACAAGTATTGTGGCTAGGATATAGAAGCGATACGGTGTAGTGTTCATGTGTTTTTACAGATTATCGAGGCCAAAACTACGCAATCAGCGCACGCAATACGACGAATTGGACTGGCGTAGAGTCTACCGAACTACAACGAGCGGCACAATGCTGGACGTAGCCGAAGTAACCAAGCAGGCATATGAGCCAGCCGGCACGTTTGAGAGATCCAGCTGCAGGGCCTGCGTCTTTTCGCCTGCCCATTCCTGTCGGAGCACAACGGCGCCCGTAACATCTAGGAGCTGTACCGTGGCCGATGTAAGGGGCTCACCAAAACTGATCACTGCATGGTCGGTAGCAGGCTGAGGCGTAACCACAACTGCACCGATCTTCCTCGATACGGCAGTTATCGGCACGTCGCAACGGCTAAGACCGGTGTATTTCTGCCCCTTTCCTCTTCCCTCGAGAATGAGCGTACGTACTAAGCAGTATTGCTGAAACTCGATTGTATCGCGAACAATCTTAACCGTGTCTGCAACCGTTGGCGAGAAACAGACAATGAGAGAGGATGTTCCACTTACTGGATCGATGGTAATCGCAAATTGTGACTGCGGAACGGAAAAGATCGTGTTTTGGCGAACAAAGACCGACGGCATAACAACGCTGCGGATACCGATATTGTCCAGCACCAGTGTATCACACGCAACCTCTCCGATGGTGCAGATGCCCATATCGTGGGTCTGTACAACGTCGTAGTTTCCGTTGATCGACATTGCAAAGCCGGGTATCGTGTCGATCCTACGTGTAACGTTTCCAACTGAATCAACTGCCTCAAATCCGACGATAGCATCGCGATACGGATCGATGATTTCTACCGAGTATGTACGGTCGATAATCGTTGAATCAACCATTACAACCCGACAGTTTACGAGCATCGAGTCGAGTATGCGTGCACGTTCGAGTCCGAGATCTGAACCAACCTCATCGGAAATCGACACTCTGTAGGAAGCTTTACAGGAGTCTCGATTATCCAGCACCTTTGGACCATCACGGTCCAAACGCTCTTCCACAATCAGGTTTAACACGTTTCTCTCAGAGCATGAATCGCTGATGCGTATCGGCCCCTCAAAGATCTTCTGCTCTGTACCGGTGTGACAGAACTGAATCTTAACACGTTCGCCTGGCTGAAGCGTAAACGGTACTTGCGGCAAACCGAGATTCATCGTGCCAGGCATTTGGACGTTTGTGATCGTCTGCGGATACTTTCCGTAATTCTCGATCTCGACCGAATCGCACTTTACACGACCAATCGGTACAACGTAATTGCGCGTCTGCACTTTTGATGTGTCATCACGATGCGTTACAGGAGCAACGGTGAATCCCGGAATGTCAATAGTGAACTGAGATTTTTGCTCAACAAAGTCCTTGATCTCAACAATGGCGCTACCATCAAGGAAACGGTTCTTTAGCGAGATTCTTATCGGAAGCGTCGGTTGCGGTGGAGTAAATGAACCAACGGTGTACGTGGTATTCATCTCCGGAGTTGATACCACGCTGTATGTCTGAAGTCGGGAGTCTCCCAACACAGAATCCGTCATGACTCCGTCAAACTCGTAACACCGCACCTTGCCGATGAGTTTGGGCGGATACACATCGAGTGGACGGAACGACATGCCCCCTATGTAGCCATAAGAGTTAGCATCGCCGTATCCATAGACGTAAATACCAAAGTTGGTGTCTGCCTTGATCTCATGCACACCATCGCGCATTGGGAGTTTGGCCCAAGAGTATGCCGAATTGCCAATTGGCAGAAACTTCGTCTGATCGATTGGTACGCCATCCAGCACCAACGAGCCAAGACTCACCGTAGGTATCACAACGTTAAGCCACTGTTCCAGATACACAGAGTCAACGGGCTGTATCCTGCCACCAACAAAATCAAAGATGTATGCCTGAATGCTGATAAATCGGTATTGGTTCATGAACTGCTCTGCAGGGGGCACGAGCATCATTGCAGGATCTCCACGGCGTGTAATGTCTGTTCCACCGCCAATCCCGGCAGTTTTCTTGTACTGAACAGTGCTCGTAGGATTTGATGTTGTGATAACATGGGCCTGCACGAGCGGACGCTCCATGTACTGACCACGCATAAGCATCTGTGCGAGATTACCGTCTACAAACACCTCTGTCGAGTCAAATGCTGCAACCACACGATAGAGATCCGTACCGATGTTTACTTCATTGCTCGAGCGTGCAAATGGTGTTATGTAAGCACTCTTACCCCATGTGCGTATCGGCGTCATCTGCTCAATAAGGCAGTCACGCGATCCGAGATTATCTACCTGCGCAATCGGAACTATTGCACGCTGCTGTCCACCAAAAACTGCAACAGGCTTCGACGCACGAACGATCGATCCAGTAAGGTCCGTCAAAAACCCCATTCTTGGGTCGGCCTGAACAAGGTAACTTTCACCTTGATCAAGACGGATGGACACCGTTTCGCGCGTTCTGTTCTTCACTGTACCCACAGAGGGTGTTATGTCAACGATCGTGCTGTCTTCCGATGCCACTACCACGAACTGCGATGGTGTAGTGTTTGGTCCTGGAACATTGCCACTCATACGCACGTCTGAATTGTAGGCAACAACCATATAGTCATCAGACAGCGCATCTGTTGGGAGTACCATGAAGGCTTCACTTGTGAGCGTTGCCTGATTTAGTGCATACACGGTCACATCATCTTCTGCCTCAACGTGTACGCTCTGCAAGGCAACTGTCTCATTTTGGGAGTTCGTGTAGTTGAGATTGCCCGTGCCGCTCGGCGTGATGCCTCGAAGTTCGATGTTTTGATAAAACTTCGAGAGACGCACGATGTTCCGCACGTCAGTGATCTGAAAGGTGTCCACAAGAGTAGAACCGTCATTGCGACGCCATGTTACGCGTCCTTTTGTTGGACGTTCAGCACCGATGTACACGTACAATTGGTGCTCACGTTGCATCGCTGGATCAGCTGCGAGCTCATTCTCGTTGTTATGCCAGTTCGGCATAAAACTCATCCAAAAATCCCTGCCTTTGCTATCGGGAAATTCTTGCGCACTACTTGATATGCCAATAGAGAGGATGGCGAATAATTGAATGACTCGTATACATAGTTTACTCATATATCACTAGTGCCCTTCTGACTACCATCGGCATCATATGTGGTAACCGCAAGTCCATGTTGACCGACCCTTACAAGTGCAAATCCGCCCCCTGAATGGGACAGAACAGTGTGCTTGCCACGAGAAGTTTCGCGACTACCTCCTCCGCCACCCGAAACCAGACACGTAAATCGGTCCTCAGGATTGCGAATAACCTGTAAATCGTGATCATGTCCACAACAGTATAGCTGCACGTTATGGCGATCTAATATGGGTTTAAGATGCTTGAGCAAATGCGGCTGATCTTTATAATGCCCATAACTCCTAATTGGATGGTGTCCGGCTACAATACGTAGACCGGGGGCTGACTGGCCGAGAACCCGATCCAACCACTGCAGCTGATCCTTCCATCCATCTTTCGTCTGCATGATCGGGGTTGTATCAAGAGCCACAAGGGTGAATTTGGTTACAGTATCAACGATAAACTCTTTCGACCACGTACGACTGGGCATGTTCCATAGTGGATTTCGCCTGCTATACGCTATCTGAGCATCCACGTTACCCCGATGGTCATGATTGCCGAGGATCGACCACCATGGAAGTTCAAGCCCCTTGTAGATAGACTCAAACTTTGTCAACCACTGAGTATCCTCTACCGAGCTCACCCCGTTTGGGTAGATGTTGTCCCCGGTGCTCAGTACGAAGCGCGCCCCTGACGCCGAGGCAACGGCTGCCATACTTTTGGCAACGCGCTTCTGCAGCGCACCACCAGTACCCCAATCGCCCAAAACAAGGAAGGAATATGGCTGGTCAAGCGCATTGCCCAACATTGCCAGTGGACGCAGCGCAAGGGCGCTCGAAAGGGAAATCAGTAATTGTCGCCTGTTCATCGTCCGCCAAAGTACGATATTCGCACCGTGCGGAAACTCACATACGAAGAACTTGTTGCAATACGTGCATCTCCGGACGAGGTCTCCGAGAGACCAAGGCATCCTATTGCCCTGGTTGTACCAGACATTCGAAGTCTCTACAACGTAGGTTCGCTGTTTCGTACATCCGACGCCTTCGCAGTCGCGCAAGTTGTGCTGTGTGGCTTCACCCCGGCACCTCCCAGGCCCGAGATAGCCAAAACCGCGCTCGGGGCCGATAGCACCGTCCCATTCCTGTGGTTTCCCACGGTAGATGAGGCTCTCGACCATCTTACAGCGGAAGGGTTCCACTTGTGGGCTGCTGAGATCACAACAGATTCTTGTCCGCCAGAACAGCTAACCCTTGAGAATTTCCCTCTAGCACTCATCCTTGGCAACGAGCTTAGCGGTGTGTCGGACGCTGTGCTCCAGCGCTGCGAGGGTTCCCTGGAAATACCCATGTACGGCACCAAGCATTCTCTTAATGTTGTGGTTGCAGCCGGCATCCTTCTCTCATCTCTTGTTCACAGATACAGGCAACTCGTATGATTACCGTGGCCGTACCAACACTCGACATAGCATCGCCTATCGTGGAACGGGCCGCCCAAGCAGCTCAGGCAAGGGGCTGGCATCTGCGGCATGCCACGTTGGACGAGTGCGGAGACCTGCTGAAGGCCAACATGGCCGATATCGCTCTGACCAGTCCCTACGGGTATGGTAAAGGCGTTGCCTCTGTTGACTACCGCATCGTAACTGGTCCATGTGTTGCTCTCGAAGACTACACCAATAGCTTTGGCATTGCCTTTCCTCCGCACAGCACAGGACTATCTCGTGCTTTTTCTCCTGAACCAACGGCGTTTTCAACGATTATCGGTCGCCTCATCATGGCGGAAAAGTTTGATGTGGCACTAGAGCTGGTTTCTTCCGCCGAACACGCTGACTGCATAATCGGTCCGGTTGCGCCAGGAGAGCCCCCTGCTATGGACCTCGGCGAAGAATGGTTTGATATCGTAGAATCCCCGCTGCCACTGGCACTTTGGGTTGCACGTGTAGACACCGAAGCTACAGAGCTCGACACGTTCGTTGCCGAGTGCGCAAACCATCAGTTGCTGCAGACTCATGTGAGCGAGCTTGTACCGCTTGATGCAGACCACATGCCGCGAGAAGGCAAGATCTTGTACCGGTGGTCATCAGAGGTAGAAGAGGGCCTCGCAGCTGCGCTACACACAATGTTCTACCATCAGCTGCTGCCCGAGATCCCTGCGATAAAGCTCTACGGCAAAGACTAAGGTAAGACTGGTATCTTTGCATCATCTAATCTCCAGGAGAATGAACGATGCAGATCTACGTAGACAGTGCCAATATCAAAGAAATCCAGCATGCAGCTTCAATGGGCTTCATCAGCGGGGTCACAACAAACCCATCGTTGCTGGCAAAGGAAGACCCATCAACAGATATTCGCGAGCTTATCAAGAATATTCATGCCTCTGTTGGCGGACACACTAGCGTAGAGGTGATTAGCACCGATACAGATGGCATGCTGCGCGAGGCCGACGAGATCCTTTCCTGGTTCCCAGATGCTACGATCAAGATTCCGTTCATCCCAGCTGGACTTACAGCAGTCCGCAAGCTCTCTGATCAAAACATTCCAACCAACGTAACATTGTTGTTCACGGCCAACCAAGCCTTGATCGCCGCCAATGCAGGCGCTACATACGTGAGCTTGTTCATGGGGCGCTTGGATGATATCGGAACTGACAGCCTGATTGCTCTTCAAGACACTTGCGAGATCTGGGATGCACAGGGACTCGAATCGATGATCATCGCAGCGTCTATTCGCACACCGATCCACATGCTCGAGTGCGCCAAGGCTGGAGCCCACATTGCAACTGTACCGTACAAGGTCATCATGCAATCGATGAAGCACCCGCTCACAGATGCAGGTCTTGATGCATTCCTCAAGGATGCAACTAAGATCAAAATGTAGGTGTTTGGGTGAACATGAAACAATTGCTCAGCATTCTGGTAGTATCACTAGGCATTCTTCTTACAGCTGCGTGGGCAGATAACTCTGCCGTTGGGAAGCGCGCAATCGACTTTGAACTCACGGACCAGTACGAAAAGGAATGGTCGTGGAAACAGCATTGGAAGGGCAAAGCCACGATTATTGTTCTCAGCGACTGGAAGGGTAGCGATTATACGCCAACATGGACAACTCCCTTAACTGCTAAGCTCAAAGACCGCGTAAAGTTTGTTGCACTTGCCGATGTTTCGCTGGCACCTGGTTTCTTGAAGGGTTATCTCCGTTCGAGGTTCCGTGATGCATACTCTACTCCGATCCTTTTGGATTGGGACGGCGATGTGTTTACGCACTATGCATTCGAATCAGGCGTTCCCAACGTACTCTTTGTGGATGCGCAAGGCATTGTTCGCCTGCACGTATGGGGCAAGGGCT
>JBIJAX010000062.1:0-11183 GCA_044345485.1 Kapaibacterium sp. (SeqCode) | reverse complement strand
TGCGCCTTCGATAAGGCCAGCATAGTATTGCGGGTTATAGGTCATCAGCATTACTGGCGGTCCGTCGTAGCCATCTATCAGCAGACCACATTCATCATTCATCGATGGATTTACTGGACCACGCATTTCATCCATACCGCGCTCGCGAATCCATGCTTCGGCTGCTCTAAACAAGCCATTGGCTACTTCCTGATCATTGATGCAATCGAAGAAACCAAAGAAGCCTGCTTTGTCGTGGTGTGTCTTGTTGTGGTTGCCGTTGATGATCGCCGCAATACGCCCCACGATCTGTCCATTTCGCTCGGCTAGGAAACACTGAATCTGACTATGCTGATAGAAGGGGTTCTTCTTCGTGTCTAGAAGCTTCTTCCTATCCATCAGCATTGGGGGAACCCAGTGCTTCTCGTTCTTGTAGAACAGCCATTGTGACTTAATGAACTTGAGCGTTTCGCTCTGCTCAATAGGGCGTACAGATAGGCTCATGGTAGGCGCTCTGCAGACTGAAAAAATAAATTCGCCACGTGCAAAGATACCAACGGCTGGCCGTCGTATTTTTTGCTTTCTCGAAAATTCTCGGCACTCTCTCCATGAAACAGCTTCTCCTGATTGCCCTCGTTGCAACATCAACATTCAACCTGATAGCCGGAGACGAGTTGTCGAAGCGGTTTTCGGCCGATGCTAACCGCATGTTGGCATGGACGAAGGACGACCGTGGTTGCTATGACCTAATCGCTGACTTTACTGATCACTACCCCCGCCGTATCAGCGGTTCGGAAAATCTTGAAAAGGGGCTCGACTGGCTTATTGAGAAAATGACGTCAGAGGGCTGGAACGTGAAAACGCAAAATGTGATGGTTCCGAACTGGAAGCGCGGTAAGGAATCACTCTCGATGACGCAGCCAATGCCTCGCACGATGGAATTCTGTGCACTTGGCGGTAGCATTGGTACAGACGGAAAGCCCCTTACCGCAGGTGTGCTCGTGGTGAAATCCTACGACGAACTCAAGCAGCGCAAGGCCGAAGTACCAGGCAAGATCGTGGTCTACAACGTACCCTTTACCACCTATGGCGAGACGGTGAACTACCGCTATGGCGGACCATCTGCCGCTGCTGAACTAGGTGCCGTTGCTACACTGATGCGCAGTGTTGGGCCTTATGGAATACAGACGGTTCATACAGGGGGCATGGGGTATAAGGATGGTGTGCCCAAAATTCCATGCGGCGCAATCACTATCGAAGATGCCCTCTTGATGCAGCGTATGCAGGATAGGGGAGAGAAGATGCAGCTAACGCTTTCCATGGAAGCCAAGTGGATGCCAGATGCCCCCTCCCGAAATGTGATCATTGAGATCCCTGGCTCGGAGTTGCCAAACGAGGTAGTGGTAATGGGCGGACATATAGACTCGTGGGACATCGGCACTGGCGCGATGGACGACGCAGGCGGGTGCATTGCCGCATGGCGTGCGCTGTATATGATGCAGGAGCTTGGAATGCGCCCCAAGCGGACTATCCGCGTCTGTTTCTGGACCAATGAAGAAAATGGCTTGCGCGGAGGAGAGGGCTATGCAAAGCAGACAGCAAACGAAAAGCACCTGCTTGCGATAGAGTCAGATGCAGGAGTCTTTGCGCCAACAGGATTCAACACCGACGCAAAGGGAGCTGATAAGGCCGCCATGGAAGACATCGCCAAGCTTCTCTCACCAGTCCACGCAAATAACATCACAGAAGGTGGTGGCGGGGCAGATATAGGTCCGCTAAAAGCCTATGGGGCTATCATGGCCGGACTCGAAGTACAAGGTGATCGGTACTTCTGGTATCACCACACCGAAGGTGATACTGTAGACAAGCTCAAGCAGCACGAGATTAACGATTGCGTCTACGCAATGGCCGTGTTGTCGTGGTGTTGGGCAAACAGATGAGTAGCGAGTAGCGAACAGCGAGTGCCGAGTAGCGAGTAGCGAACAGCGAGTGCCGAGTAGCGAGTAGCGAACAGCGAGTGCCGAGTAGCGAGTGGGTTACTTGCCGGTGAATGTTACGGTCTTTTCTAGTGGCTTACCGTCGCGGATAACCTTGACTGTAGTCGTATCGCCGGGCTTAAACGTACCTAGTGCGGCCATGAGATCGTAGATGTTCTTCACGGTTGTTGGACCTACAGCCGTGATGATGTCCTCACCCATAAGACCGCCCTTTTCAGCTGGGCTGCCTGGCTTTACGCCAGTAATATGAAGACCTTGAGGATCATCGCCATAGTCAGGGATGATACCAAAGGTTACCTTCAGCGCGATACTTGAAGACTGCTGTGCTGCAGGCTTCTCAGCGCCCTTTGTGAACTCTGGACGTGCAGTAGAATCGGCAATGATGCGCACAGTCTTCTCGACCATCTTTAGAACGGTTACAATACCGTTTGCATTGACCTTGTCCCATGTATCTGATGGACGGTGATAGTCTCCGTGCAATCCCGTGAAATAGAACAGGACAGGGATGTTCTTCGCCGTAAATGATGAGTGATCGCTTGGACCAAATCCATCTGCAGTGGTTGTTACCGTAAGGGGCAGTCCAGCCTTAGCAGAATCAATCACACGTGGCCAGATGGCAGATGTACCAGTACCTTGAACATTGAGCTTGCCGTCTTTGAGACGGCCAATCATATCAAGGTTAATCATTGCTGCGATCTGGTTGAGAGGAAGTGTCGGATTCGATACCCAGTGCTTTGATCCAAGAAGCCCCTTTTCTTCTCCCGAGAAAGTCATAAAGACGATACTGCGCTTTGCAGGCTTCCGCTTGAATATGTCTGCAAGTTCGAGTACGCCTGCCGTACCTGAGGCATTATCGTCGGCACCATAATGGATCATTGGTTCTGTTGTTGCAGCCAGCGAATTTTCATCCCCCATGCCAATGTGATCATAGTGTGCGCCGACTACAACGTACTCCATGCGCAGGCGTGGATCTGTTCCTTCGACAATGCCGATGATGTTCCGTGTAGTGCTTTCCTGGAACACGAGGTCAACGCTCAGGTTTACCGTAGTGTTCGTGAGAAGAAACGACTTTGGCTTCTGCGTCTTGTCGATTTCTTGCTCGGCAACAAACAAGGAGGTACCCTTTGCAGGGAAGACCTTTGCACAGGTAGAGCGTCGGGCCTGCAGGGCAATGATTCCGGAATTCTTTCCCAGGCGGTCTAATCCGAAGCGTTCAAGAACATCAGCAGAATCACCGTTCTTGTTCACAAAGATCACCGCGAGTGCCCCCTTTTCTCGTGCAGCTGTTGCCTTGGTACGGATCGATGAGAGCTGGCGCATGGATTCGTTCTTTTCGGCCCATTTTGGAAGTCCGCGAAGCATGATCACGATCTTGCCTTTCACATCAATACCGGCATAGTCGTCGTAGGAAGACGACGAAACACCATATCCAACGAAGGCAATATCACCCGAAGCAACGCCCGACTCGCTAAATCCGTATGGCTGGTAATCTGCACCAATCTTCCAGCCGATCTGAGTTGGCTTGGTTTGGTCAAGGGGCACACCGGGGCGCTCGATCAGCACGCCAAACGAAACAGAGTTCTTGGGTCCAGTCTTAATGCCTGTAGTCATACTGAAGGTATCAGCATATCCCATGCGACCACCCTGGCGCAGGTTGAGCAGCGAAAAGTAGTCGGTGATATAGGCGGCCGCCTTTTCGATTCCTGCGGAGCCTGGACCGCGTCCGGCACAGCTGTCTGAGGCTAGTACACGCACATGGTCTAGCACACGTTGTGCTTCCATCGTTGCTGCTACTTGGCTTGTAGCAAACGGCGCTGATGTAAACGAAAGAACTGCGGTAACAGCGAGGATTTTGATCAGATTCCGCATTGTGCTGTGCCTATGTTTGTAGTGCTGCAGGATAGAGTACTGCTGCAAAACTACGTCCTCTCACCGACGCGTACTAACTTCGATTGATGGCACCTTCGATCTCATCGTTAGCCTCTGATACCGTTGTCTACGGCGTTTCGACCGTGCTTTCGAGGTTTCTGACCTTTCTTCTTACGCCACTGTTCACCAACTACCTTACAAAGCAGGAGGTTGGCGAGGTATCGGGCATTTATGCGATGATTGCCTTTGTGAACATCGTCTACTCCCTGGGCATGGAGCCTGCCTTTATGCGGTTCTGGGAAAAAGGCAATCAGGAGAATAACGACAGAGTGTTTTCGGTGTCATACTGGACGGTTGCTGCACTGGGAGTAATTGTTACAGCTCTTACCGTTGTCCTTGCACAACCCATTGCTACCTCAAGTGTTCTGCAGCTCGGCGAAGGGGGCTCGCGCTATGTGATGCTTGCCGCCTGTATACCGCTTCTCGATGCACTTGTGCTCATTCCCTTTGCACGTCTGCGCATGCAGCAACGTCCGCGTACCTTCGCACTCATGCGTCTGCTGAGCGTAGCAGTAACTTTTGCATTCACGATTCTCTTTGTGGCCCAGTATCATTGGCGCATCGAAGGGGCTCTGCTCGGCGGCATTATCGGAAGTCTTGCAACGTTTATCGCATTTGTCCCCAGTACCCTCCGTACCCTCGTACCCCTGTACCTTCGTACCCCCCGTACCCCTCGTACCCCCGTACCCTCCTCCTGGAAGCCCCTTCTCAAAGACATGCTTGCCTTCGGACTCCCAACCGTACCATCGAACTTTTCATCGATTATGGTTCAGGTAGCCGACAGACCCATCATGCTGATGCTTACAAGTGCAAGCGTTGTCGGGATGTATCAGACCAACTTCCGTCTGGCTATTCCCATGATGATGTTCGTTACCGTGTTTGAGTACGCGTGGAAACCGTTTTATCTAAACCATCGTGACGAGCCCGGGGCCAAGGATCTGTTTGCAAGAGTGTTTACGGTATTCACGGCAGTATGTGGAGCGATCTTTCTGATCACAACATTCTTTATCGAGTATGTTGTCCGCATGCCGTTTATTGGTGGACGCTTTATCAATCCGGAGTACTGGGACGGAATGACGATTATACCGATCGTTATGATCGCCTACTTCTTCAACGGCGTGTTCATCAACATGGCTGCTGGACTCCACATCCAAAAACGCACTGGGTTCTTTCCAATAGCTACCGGCATTGCTGCTGTGATTAGCGTTGCTGCTACATGGGTACTCGTACCCATCTATGGCCTCGAGGGCGCAGCATGGGCAAAGGTTGTGGCCTACCTCGTAAGCGCCGTAATCCTGTATGTATTCGTCCAGCGCATCTACCCCATGAAGTACGAGTGGGGGAAGGTTCTTGCCATAATTCTGCTGTGCGCTGCGATATGGTTTGGAGTAGGGTACATGGAGTTGGTTAGAGAGTTATCTGGCGCGAACATCACATCGTCATCTGGAGATGTCGTCATAAGAACTCTTGGTGTGGTCGCATATGTTCTGTGTTGCATGCCATTTGTGAAGAACGTAAAACTGAAGTAGAGTATGAAAACACTCCTCCTCCTTGCCCCTTTCCTCATCATTGCCTGTACATCAACGCACACACCCGACGGACCGTCTGTGCAGGGCAGGCGTGAGTTTGAGCAGCTCAAGTATCGCGACGTTGATCAAGGGGCTATCCCGAATGGTATGCGAGAACGCGAGCTTGCGTTTGCCGCACGTCTGCAGCGGAATGTTCTGGGCAGTAAGGACGTTGAAGATGTGCTCTCTCATGGGGAGTGGAAGTCCAACGGGCCATGGAACATTGGTGGACGCACCAGAGCGGGCGCGTTTGATGTTCGTGATGCCAAGACGATGGTTGTTGGCGCTGTATCGGGTGGCATCTGGCGATCAACAAATGAAGGGGGCTCGTGGACACTTCAGACCAAACCTGAGCAGCTGCACTCGGTTGCGTGTTTAGCGCAAGACACACGCGCTGGATTCGAAGACACATGGTATGCAGGAACAGGTGAGATCTACGGAAACTCTGCGCAGATCTCCGGTAATGGTATTCTAAAGTCTACCGATAACGGAGCGTCGTGGAAGCCCCTTGCCGCCACCGTATCAAACAGTACCCCAGCCTCACACCAGTTTGCATATACATGGCGGATCCTTGTACACCCGCTGCGCGATACTCAAGAAGTTTACGTTGCGACAGCACGGTCGGGGCTGTATCGCTCCGCTGACGGTGGCGCAACGTGGAAGAGCGTGCTTTCGAGCAATGCATTGTTTAGCGAGGTTGTCGTTACCCCCAATGGAACGTTGTATGCAGCACTTGGTGCATTTACAGGCTCTGCTGGTTCTGTGGCATCTCGTTGGGGCATCTATAAGAGCGCTGATGGTGTAACGTGGACAAATGTTACACCGGCAGACATGCGTAATGATGTCAAGCGAATTGTACTAGCTAGCATTCCACAGTCACCCGACGGTATCTACGCCCTCGCAGAAACTCCCGGACAAGGCGCCAAGGGTAGTACGCTCTATCGTGGTGAAGAGCGCTTTGAGTGGCACAGTCTCTGGCGTTATGGATACGGAGCTACACCACCGGGTGAGTGGACGAATCTCTCGGCGAATCTTCCACTAACAAATGAGCAACGGGGCGACTTCTACTCTCAAGGTGGTTATGATCTTCTCGTGAAGGTCTCGCCGCATGATCCCAATGTCGTTGTGGTTGGTGGTACAAACCTCTACGTTTCAACCGATGGCTTTACAACACCAACGAAATGGAATTGGATAGGTGGGTATTGGAAACCTACGCCATCATTTGACAAATACACGTCATACGTCAATCATCATCCAGACCAACACGACGTGTTCTTCCATCCAACACGAACAACGGAGATGGTAAGCATCAATGATGGTGGTGTGTATCGCACGAGCAATGTTGCTGCTGAGAATGTTGAGTGGGCGGATCTCAACAGGGGATACATCACCACACAGTTCTATACCGTAGACATGGAACAGAAGGATGCAAGTCCACGTCTCATAGGGGGCATGCAGGACAATTCGGTCTGGATGACGTCGACAGACTCGACCGAGGCGTTCTGGAAACGCATCGGAGGCGGTGACGGCGCCTACTCATACTTCGCAGATTCAGGGCGTAGTGTCTACTATTCGTCGCAGCAGGGGCGCGTATACCGTGTAACGTACAACACGGACGGTACGGAGAAGAATCGAACACGAATCGATCCGATTGGTCCAACAGACTATCTCTTCATCAATCCGTATGTCGTTCATCCCAGCGATCAGCATGTAGTCTATGTTGCAGGTGGCAGCAAGGTATGGCGTAACAATGATGTTCGGTTGATTCCAATTGGTACGTCCGATTCAACACGTGTGAACTGGGATTCACTATCGGCAACAGATGTTGGCGTCAATCAGATTTCATGTCTTGCGCCAACAGTTACCGAGGATGGGAAGCATCACCGTCTGTTTTACGGTACAACCAACGGAAAGATTTACCGCCTCGATACTGCCGAGCTTGGTAATCCTACTCCACGCGACATCACTTGGCCATCCATGCGTAGCGGCGGATATGTAAATAGCATTACGATCGATCAGCGAGATTCAAAGCATCTTGTCGCTTGCTTCTCGAATTATGGACTCATCAGCATCTGGGAAACATTTGATGCTGGATCTACCTGGCAGGCCATAGCTGGCAATCTTGAAGAGGCCCCTTCAGGATCTGGAAATGGCCCAGCCGTGAATTGGGTTGGTATTGTTCCGTACGATGCTACATCGAATATTCTTGTTGCTGCAACATCTACTGGACTGTACTTCACGCCGAGCACAAATGGCATGTCTACGGTGTGGACACCTACAGCTGTTGACGAACTTGGTAATGTTCCTTGTGACATGGTGATAACACGAGCAACTGATAAGCGCATCGCAGTGGCTTCGCATGGACGAGGTGTTCTTGTTGGAAGTATCACGACGCTGCCAGAGAAACCTCAGGCCACGACACTTGTTTCGCCGAGTACAAATGTGCGCGGCATTTTACCGGATACGGTGTTAACATGGAATTCATCGGCATCGGCTGTTAGTTATACAGTGCGTCTGCAGGTTGAAGGTAGGCCAGATTTAGCGCGCACAATACAAGGCGTTACCGACACAAAGCTCGATGTAAAGGGGCTTGTTCAAGGTCCTGTAACCTATTCATGGAACGTTGAGCCATATGGCGGTGGCGGTGCAGGGCCCATATCAGATACATGGACGTTTAGCACAGCCGTTCGGCCGCCAGCACTTCTTGTGCCAGCCAACGGAGAGAAGGATGTTCTGCAGGCCAATCTTACATGGGAACGTCTGCCACAGGCTACATCATACGGAATCGAAGTATCGCCCAATGCCGCATTTAATCCTGTGATCGTGCACATCGATAATCATCCAGATACATCGATCCTCGTGCGTGGACTCGACAACAACAAACGGTACTTCTGGCGCGTTCGAAGTGCAAATGCAGATGCCGTTGGTATATACAGCGAGCGGAGTGCATTTGTTACGGGAGTTCTCTCAGATGTTGCCGGTCAGCCGGACGTTGATTGCATTGTCCGTCCCAACCCAACAGCAGATCGCATTGTGGTGACATATGCAGAGTTGGATGGCTCCGTAGTAGTCTTATGTGACGTAGCTGGTCGCATTATGCAGCAGCACGTTGCGCAGGGAAGTCAGCTTGAATTGGATCTCAGGATGTTGTCTGCAGGTTCCTATACGTTGCTTATCCGGAAGCAAGGAATGACCACACAGAGTTACTCAGTAACCAAGATCCAATGACGATAGAGCTTATCTAAGCGTCGCTCTGAAGTTTGTTCCCGATCCTTTCGCTGACGTAACTCTGCCATGCAACACAGTTGCTCGTGCGGAATCTGCAACAGGGATTGGCGGAATTGCCATCTCTGGTGCGTCGTCGATTGTTGAAATCTGGAGCAACGCAACAAGGCTGAATAGCGGCATATGGAGAGGCTGGCACTAGATTTGTGCATGATCAAGATACACGACAGTCTACAGACAATACATCAGCGAATGGAAGCAGCATTGGATCGTGCCGGTCGACGCACTGGTGATGCAAGGCTTATGCTCGCTACGAAGACGCAATCAGTTGAAACACTTCGTGAGGCAGTTGCCTGTGGTGAGCTATTCTTTGGCGAGAACAGAGTTCAGGAGCTTGTTCCAAAAACAGACGAGCTTGTGGATCTGCCGATTGTCTGGCATTTTATTGGACACCTACAGACTAACAAAGTCAAGGACGTTGTGGGTCGGGTTGCGTGCGTTCAGTCCGTTGATAGGCCTTCACTCGTGCAAGCGCTTCATAGCGAGTGTGTGAAGAGACAGACCGTTATCAATGTAATGGTAGAAGTAAACACGTCTTTCGAAGAAAGCAAGCATGGAGTTCATCCAGACCGTGTTGAAACTCTGCTTGCTGAACTTGCGAACTACCCAACATTACATGTTACGGGATTTATGACCATCGGTGCAAACACCGATGACGAGCGAATTGTCCGTACTGGTTTTGAGATGCTGAGAGAGATTCGAGATGCCTATGACAAGTCGCATGGTACTGTAAGCGAGCTCTCTATGGGCATGTCTCACGATCTCGAATGGGCAATCGCAGAGGGATCTACAATCGTCCGTGTAGGAAGTGCGGTGTTTGGCGAACGCGTGAAGGCCTAACTAGCCTGCTGGGCGATTAGCGTTGAATAACCACGTTCTCTGATTGCGTAACTCGATCGTCGATAACAGAAAGGGTATAGGTGCCCGTTGCAATATGTGAGACGTCCACTTCTACAGAGCTCAAGCCCGACTCCAGCAGCCGTTGTATCTTGTCCTGATACACCAGGGTTCCCCTAACATCTCGCAGTTCAAGGAATACACGACGGTCCGCGTTGCTTTCTATGACAATGCGAAGTCTATCGGCTACAGGATTTGGAAACACCGTGATGCCCGAGCTGCGGACATCGGATTCGGCTGAAACCGACGTTGGCAATGCTGTTTCCATATCGAGCGCTTCATCACCTGGCTGATACGGCAGCCAATGGAAATAACACAGCAGCATCTCGTCTGTTGTGCCTTCGCCCCATCGCACCTCCTTAGGCGGATTATTCGGATTATCGAGGTTGTTAATGGTATTGTCGTATGTAGCGATATACTGGAGCTTTGATCCACGCGGTATGCGCACGGGGTTCTTGTATGTATAGCCCCCTTGCCAGTGGAAATCCCAGTAGTCGAGCTTGATGAGGTTTATCGTGTCGCCCTTCGGTGTAACAGCAAACGCTCTGCAGTCTCGTCCAAGAAGATGCATATGCGGAGCAATACCGATCAAACTGATGTCGAAGGGAAGCGTAAATGATGTGTTAAACACCGGAACCTTGTTGGCCGGAATGATAAACTTCTGTCCGGCAATCAGGTTGTTGGGAGACATTGGGAACTCCTGCACCTGGCGCACATCGTCGCTTTCATGGAAGAAGACATTCACATGGGATTGATCGGTCTGCTCAGTTGTAGAGGGGGCATAATGAACCTGGATGATCAGGTCGGAGTTTGCATGCATCTTAGCCCCGATCGTTGGGGGATAGAATCGTGTCTGCGCGCCGGGCACCCAACCAAGAAACGAGGCTGCAGACTCAAATCCGGGGTCTCCAAATCCAGAGTATCCGGGTAGCTGATCCTCTGCATCTTTCTTCCGTGCCGTGCCTGTAGTATCGAGGAAGTACAGCACGTGGTGGACAACTGCCGCATTGCCCGGACGGAACTCCAATGCTTTGATATGTCTGTCGCGAAGCAGATTCGTGGGCAGCACAAAGAACCGATAGACATCTTTATTGTTGCCTCGTACGGTCCACTTCTCGCTCATTGTTAACACCATATCTGGCGTACCCAGCTGTGATCCATTTGGAAAGACGGGCGGTTTTGGTGCTGACGCCAGATCTCCTGCCGGCATGTCGGCGTCAACCCATGAAACAATCTTCGCAATGTCTTCTTCGGACAATGATCGGTTACCAACAAAGGTGCCATGTCCTTTTACGGGAGGCCATGGCGGCATCTCACCCTCTGTTACCGCGCGTTTAATAGAATAGGCAACATCTTGCGCCTCTTCATAGGTCTCAAGCTTGAAGGGGGCTATCTCACCACTGCGGTGGCACGAGGTGCAGTTCGTATAGATGATCTGGGCGATGTCGGACGACCAGGTAGGCACTGTGCTTTGTGCACGAAGACTCAATTGTGTTAAAATGAACACAAGAACGAAGGCAGCTGAAAG
>JBIJAX010000021.1:0-36062 GCA_044345485.1 Kapaibacterium sp. (SeqCode) | reverse complement strand
TCGCCCTTGCATGTCACAATCTCCGTCTCGCTTGTGATTGTTCCTTCCCATGATTGACTGTACTGCGTGACTGTCACAACATTGCCGTCAATATCTGTGATTGTTCCCCCCAGATATGATGGACAGTTCTCCCGCACAAATCCATACTGGAAGAACGTGCCCTTACGTGGGGAAATCAAATACGTAACGGACATCGACATCCCTGGAAGAAGCTCATCAAGATCCATTGGCGTTCCGTCACATCTGTAAAGCGGAAGAGCACTGTCTCCGGGCACAAGCGAGTTGATAAAGTCGGCATCGAGCAGAAGTGCGAGTGTATCTGCCGTGTTGTCTACCAACAGATACATCACAGAATCAACAACTGACACAAACGTTGCTTCGGCAGCTGAAACTTGGGAACAATCGTTTTGAAGTTGCAGATATGCTACAGCAGGGTCGGTTGTTGGACCACTCGACCTGAGGTAGATGGGGTCTCCCACACGTACATCATCGCGAGTGAGGGGAAGTCCGTCGCACGAGTAGTACTGTGAAAGTGAGGTAACATCGAACGTCACAGCTGTACCAGCTGCGCCATACACCGACGACGAGGTTGTTGTTACCTCGAGTGCCGTTGCCGTAATCGAGTTGACAACGGCCATGACATCAACGTGGGCAATGCAGCCGTCGAACTTGACGATCTCTGCCTGAGGCGGATAGATCCTGGTAGGAGAGAGCACAACCAAGGTATTCACTCCAAGCTGAACGCTGTCTAGCGTGCAACCGTCAATCAGCGTTTCGGTGATAATGGATACCTCTTGGACCCTTACCGCGCTGTCGTTCTCATACTCTTCGATTGTCAGCAGGGTAGGCGAAACCTGAAGCAGCTTTCCGTAGAGCGTTAGTCCCAGCGCCGTGGTGTCGCGCTGAGCTATTGCAGACAGAAAGGTTGTTGTGACGAGAATCGCGAGCAGAATCGTGCGTTTCATGTTGTTACCTAGAAAGAAGTTGTTCGTCCACAACCGCATAGACAATGTAAGGGACAAAAAGGTTCCGATTATTTCACCGGTGGTATAAACCGTATACAAATCCCAACAAATGACGTTGACTGAGGTGCGGTAAATGCCACCTCGTCGAACATTCGTTCGGCAACCAGTGCAAGTTCTGCCCTGGCAGCAGGCCCGCGAGCAGCAATGGTAATCTCTGCTCTGGCCACGAAGGGTAGGGAGCCATCGGAAACGCCTCTCGACGAGTACCAAGGCAATGCTGCGTAAGCTGTGCCTACAAGCTCAAAATGCGGAGATAGTCCGTACGCATGATGAGCGCGGAACCACGCAGCCCCCTGCATGGAATTCCACGACATGTTCGTTGTTGCAGGGCTGCGATTATCGGACGCGTTGAGAAAGTATTCTGCGCCGCATGAGGCCGTGAATACACCCGCTGTGCCATGCACAGGTGCAAACGTTGCCGCAATGGTTGGCCCGGTGAGTATAATTGTTCGCTGCTCTGCCAAAAAGGGGCTCGTTGGGTTAGTCTCGTCGGGTCCACCAAGGTTATCGATATCATGCTTGCACCTGTGCACGAAACCTGCACGTAGAGATACATCTCGAAGTCCAGCATGAAACCAGAAGAACTCTTCCCATCGCATGGCTCTGGGATTGAACGAGATGTCGTTGAGCGGATTTGCGGTAAGCTCCTGATGAGCCTCAATCGACGTTGTGAGCTGCACATCATTTGTTGAGTCCGTAAACCGGTATGTCTCAGCTTGAACATGCGTCCGAAACTGCCATGCCTGCTCTCCGCCAAGCGATCCACTGGAACGTTGAATCTCAGCGCCGCCAACGAGCGATGGCATTGGTCCCTGCACATTTCGCGCACGTGCAACGTCCGTATGCCACGTGCGTGAAGGACGGATTTGGGCGGAGACAGTGAATGTGAGTGTAATGAGGATAAAAACAACGAAGTGCATAGGGGGGAAGTCAATAGGTACAGGGGTACACTTGTACAATTGTAAATTGTTGGATCGAATCACCAATATAATTGCATATGAGCAAGTTTATCGTGATCCCTGTCGCCACCGTGATTGTTCTGGGAGTATTCTTTGCCCTCGGACCTTCAACGCCTACACCATCATTCAACGTGGCTATGCCCAACATGCCAGCAAACCTCATCGAGCTCGACAGCTCAGTGAGGGCGCATGAAGCCCAGTATCTCACAAAGCCGGAAGTAGAAGCCCAGATCCTGTGGGCAGACTCTGTCCCTACGAAGACCGATGTAGCGCTTGTATATCTGCACGGCTTCTCGGGAACATGGCATGATGGATCTCCCGCGATTGAACGTGTGGCGAAAGAGCTTCATGCAAACGTCTATTTGGCGCGTTTGCATGGACATGGTCTCCGCGTGGATGAGCCCTTTCTCGACTATTCACCCGATTCTGTCTATGCAAGCGCTCTTCATGCTTTGGCGATAGGCAGACAATTAGGCAAACGCGTGATTGTGGTGGGTACTTCAACAGGCGCAACGCTTGGGTTGATGCTCGCAGCAAGGTATCCGGAAGATGTAGATGGTGTTGTGAATTGGTCCCCCAACATCCGACTAGCGCACCCGCTGAGTTTTCTAAGTAATGGGCCATGGGGCTTGCAGCTTACGAGGTTAATCGTTGGTGGAGACTACCGTCAGGTAACCATGCCAGATCCACGCAGGGCAAAGTACTGGTACATGAAGTATCGAGTTGAAGCAATACCCCAGCTGCAGGCTTTGCTCGAAGCTGCGATGACGCCTGAGACCTTCAATAATGTTCACCAGCCAGTGCTTACTATGTGCTGGTATAAGAACAAGGATGTGCAGGATTCACTTGTGAGTGTCGATGCCATGCGCACAATGCATGAACAACTCGGCACGAATGCCAAGTTGTTCTTTGAGTTAGATGCGCATGCGCATGAGATCGGCTATGCTCCCGAGTCAGCAAGCGTTGATGAAGTTGTCCGCCGCACCATAGAGTTCGTTCAGACGCGAGCGTCTTCACGCAGTAAGGGAGATCAACACTAACAACCTACGAGTAGGTTGAAATGCAAGGCCAAATGCTCTACATATGCAGAAACGCCACATCGGTGGAAACCGATGTGGCGTTGACAATGTATAGAATCGAGCGCTAGAGTGCGAGCACGTGCAGCGCACGCAGATTACCTGACCACACTAAGCGGACTTGTTACGATGCCAGTTGGAGTGCGAAGTGTAACGAAGTACGAACCAGCTGGAAGGTGCGAGATGTCGGCGTGAATGATATGGTTGCCAGCATCAAGCATTGACGTCAACAGCGTTGCCACAACCTGGCCCTGTAGGTCTGTGATGGTGAGGTTCGCTTGTGGAACCACTGTCGTGATGTTGAGAGAGACGGTGACAGCCTGACCAGCTGGGTTAGGCATTACGTTTTGCACAATACCCTCTGCTGGCGCATCATCATTGCCACGGACAGATGAGATTGGGTCACTCAAAACGAACGAGCCCTTTGAGAGAAGCTGACCAGTCGCATCATATGTTTCAAAGTCAAACGGAACTTCCTTTGCTTCAACATTCGCGAGTGTCAGGAACATCGGCTTCACGTTTCCGCCAGCAGCTACGCCAAGGTCACCGTCGGCTTGAGCACTGAGAACATAAGTGCTGCCGCCATTAATGATGGCATACGTTGCAGACTTCGTATTCTGTCCGCTCGGTCCTGCTGCCAGGATGGTCGCATTACCAGTCGAGGTAATCGTAAATCCTGCAACGCGCTCATTATATCCATTCGCATTTGTAAACGTCAATGCAAAGGTCTTCACATTTGCAGGCTTGGTTGAGGCATCTCCTGCAATGACATCTGGCTTGTTGTTTGGCACACGGGCCAGATATCGGACAGTCTCGCTGAATGCTGGAGCAGTAGTGAGATTGTCGGTGTAGAGATATCGCACATCGACCGGGAACTGCATTGCCTTGGAAGAGTTCGCAAAGGTAAATGCAACATCAATCGTCTTGCCAGGAGGGCAGTCTAGTGGCAGGAATGCAACAGGACCGTTCATAACGCCGTTAACCTGACCTGCCTTGATTCCATTGAGCTTCACAACAGGTGAGATTGCCTCGATGCCAACAATCTTTATATCGTTGTTTACTTCAGGATTTACGATCGTGAGCTTGCCATTGTCATAGCTCGACATGGTGAATGTTGTAGCCGCACCTGAATCGGCTTGGGTACCTTCCACTGAGCCCTTAGTGCTGCTGCGAATGCCGGTAAACGACTTCGCTGCTTGGTCCCATGGCGTAAGCTTGTACTTGCGAACGAGTGTGTCATACACCAATACGTTACACGTGACGCACTTGCAGTCTGTGAATGAGTAGCGAATCGCAAACACTAACGTGTCACGGCAGAGCGGCCCTGTAGGGACAGAAGGGAAGACCATGTTGAGCTGCATACCAGCCCCTTGCATGAAATTGAGGCACTCACCAGGACCCCATGATGCTTCGCGACTAAATATCTGCAAGGTTACAGGGCCAGGTGCCAATGTTGGAACGAGAGTCCCAGAATTGATGTCACCGAATGAACGTTCCCACGCACTTGCCGTATTGCCACAAACTCGTCTGCGCTGAACGCTTACCAGTGTTGCTGTTACCTGCTTGATCGGTGTTGGTCCGGCCATAAGCGTCGTGGACAAGCTCACGTTGCCAGCATTGTTGTATGAAATGTTCTTCTTGGTCACGCGGCGAATAAACTCTTTGCAGCAGTCGTCAGCTGTTCCGCCACCAGGGCATGGAGGCAGGTCACGTTGAACACTGTCTTTGCATATTTCAACGCCATTAGGGCCAACAATAGAATAGTAGATCGTGATGGCAGTATTCGCAGGTGCTAGGTCAGTAAACGTTGTGTTAATCGTGAATGGTCCGGACGCTATCGGGAATGATGCCGGTGCAAATGAGCCTTGCGGCGAACTCAACGTGAGCACAGCGGTAGGTGTAGTAGTATACGAGCCGTTGATTGTGATCGCATACTGCTGATTGCCAAGCTGATCCTTCCCTGCACAGTCAATCTTCAAGCTTGAATTGCCAAGGCAGCCTTGGTCTTTGATTGTTACGCAGGCAAGGTTCGATTCCAACATGCCAACTGGAATGTCTTGGGTAATCGTGCTGGAGAGCAAGTGGCGCACGGCACCACTTGCAACAAATGAATTGCATGCAAGCTGATTGGTTTGTGCTGTTGCCGCCGTTGTAGCCGTAAACTCAATCGTAGCAGGAGTTAACGAACCGATAGCGTTCGATGTATACCCGAATGCCAGGTTTTGAGAACCGATAGCCATACCGAGGCCCCACGTCCCACTCGTTCCACATGATGCGGCGAACAGGCCGGTAGGTGCTCCAACGGGTACGAGATTCGAGATTGACGCAAACCCCGGCGTGCTGTTGGTGTACGGCGAATACGGATGGCTTGCAGCGATAAACGAAGAATACTGCATGTCGAATACACTGCCGCGGCTCGTGCAAGGCCCGATGATGAGTTTATCTGGAAGAGTAACATCATCGATCGGCAGTAGATCTGCGAACGTGATGTAACGGAGTGCAACGTTACCAGGCGGAATAGTTAACTGCAGCTTGTAGTCTACGTTGCCACCAGCGCCTGTATTTGCGGCTGCTGAGTATGGGCCGGATCCACCGCTGCGAACGCCCTTCGTAAGGGTAAAGCCTGATACACCAACAACAGTAACGTAGTCAATATTCGAGTTGACTGTTGTTGGGAGTGTTCCACCTGATAGAGCGAACTGATTTGGCACATTACCAAGCGCTGAGGTGTCTACTACCTTCACATCAAACTCGATGTAATAGAACGGGATTCCCGATGTGCCATACATTCCACAGTTCGGATAGAAGATCGTTTGGCACGATGCGGGGATCGTTGGCAGCGAGGCAGCAACGGTGTTTGTGCCCGCGTTGTACGTCAGATTTACGCCAGACCAATTTGAGGTCGTTTGGCAAGGGGCGGCCCAATTCGTTGATGAGTAGTACGATGGGTTGCCCATGTACTGAAGATTAGGGTTGAGCTGATCGGTTATTGTACTTCCAGTAAGGGGCTGGCCACCAATGTTTTGAACACGCAGCCGGTATCGGAAGATTGAGCCAGGAGTGTAGTTCACTTGCTCGTTGCAGACTTCCTTCCAAACACATGCCGTAGGTGCTGGGGCATCCACAACAAATGAATTACATGCCGTTACAGGTGCAACAGATGGGATAGTAAGTGTTGCACAGTTCGTGATAGTTGAGCCAATCGTCGCATTGGCAGGGATAGTAAAGTTGATCTCAAAATAGACGCACTGCCCTGGATTCAGCGTAGCAGTGGTAGTTGCTGTTACAGTCGTTCCTACGAGCGTTACGTTTAACAATGGCGATGTAGCGCCAATCGACAAGCCAGTCAAGGTAGCAGGAACGTTATCTGTGACAGTGTAATTCGTTATCGGGGTGTTTCCATTGTTGCAAACCCAGATCACATACTTACCCTGACATCCTGGCTGCCTATTGGTATATGCAAACTTTGAAATAGTACCCTTGATAATGTTCTTTATCTCCACACATGTCTGCTGAGAAGTGTCGGCAGTTGGACCGCAAGGCAGTTGTGTACTTCCGAGTGACCCGGCAAGCGTGGCTTGGTTTGTGATGAGTGATCCTGTCGGGAATAGCGCCCGAGGATAAAGCACAGTGAACGTGCAGCACGTCTGGTTGTACTGCGACAAGGCTGACATATTGCCAACGTTCCAGGTAATTGTCTGTCCGCTCTGTGTGGCACCGCATGATGACGACTGCAGCACGGCACCAAGTGGAAGGACGTCTGTTACCACTGCATTTACAAGGTTGAGCTGTCCAGTATTGCCCACGTCCTTATAAACGCATACCTGATATGTTACAACTGAGTCTGCTGTTGCATATGGACAGGAGCCCCCTTGCCAAGCAGCGTTTGTAACGTACTTGTTGATGTGCCAAGGGTCTACGGCTTTAGCACGAGTTGAGAGATATGGCGTGCATAGATCAACGGTCTTGCCGTTAATTGTGCCTGTTAGGCATGCGCGATTTCGCGCAGTAGTGCCAGGGCATGTAATGCCATTGGGGAAACGCACTGTTATCGAGATAGAACCAGCACATCCAGTCGGCACCGATGTCCATGATAGCGAGTAAGTGCCACCAAGTGTCCCTACCGTGGGGGACGCTACTGTGGGCGTTGTCCCAGGTGCTGAGTATGTGGCGGCTAGAAATTCTAGACTAGGTGGAAGTAAATCGCTTACCGTAACATTCGTTGCACCAGCGGGAATGGTAAAGTAAATCGAATACGAGAAGGTCTGCCCAGTATTGATCGCAGTATCGCTCACAACCTTTGTGATTGTAAAGCCATCTGAGGTGGCAGAGCCCGTGAAAGGTGACTGCGCGCTTAGCTGAATGAGGCACGCAAAAAGAACAGCAATCGTAACAAATAGACGACGCATGGTACACCCCTTGGAAAGTATCGGACAATCTATAAAAAAACGAGCTCTCCGATACCATTTCTATGGTTGTGTCCCTAAGCTGCAAGGCAAGTAGATCATCCCTTTGTATGTTTGGCCCTCATTATGCGTTCTCCGGACCCTCTATCCCGACTGCTAAAGGCAGTATCGCGTGCAACGTCGTCGGGGACGTTTATCCCGGAGATAGATGGACTGCGGTTTGTTGCGATCGTTGCCGTGGTAGTGTTTCATCTAAGTTCTCGCTACTTCGAGTTCCCTGCGCTTCCGTTCTGGAAGCCAGGTGGTGATATAGCAGGCTGGTTAGCTTACAGTGGCTTCTTTGGAGTCCAGCTGTTCTTTGTAATAAGTGGTTTCGTGCTAGCTCTACCGTTCGCGCAAGAGCACCTTGCGGGGGGCAGCCCCGTTTTGCTGAAAAAGTACTTCTGGCGAAGGGTTACCCGACTTCAGCCGCCATACTTGATTAGCCTTATTCCTTTCCTCGTTGCTGCCTTGTTTCTGGATGACGGTACCAATTCAATCGATATAGGTAAGTATCTGGAACATCTTGGCGCACATGCTTTGTATTTGCATGGCGCCTTGTATGGTGCACTTGACTCTCCGGGATACTTCGCTCTTAACCACGTTGCATGGTCACTCGAGGTAGAAGTACAGTTCTACATTATTGCTCCACTGCTTGCTACGGTCTTTAGGGTACGCAATCATGCAGAGCGGAGAGTGCTTATCGTCCTAGCAATCATTGTTTCGCACGGCATGATGTATCTGATTCCGCGCGCCCCCTTCGCAGTGACTGTTGTGCCGTTTTTGTACTATTTCTTGCTCGGATTCCTACTTGTTGACATCTATATCATCGATTGGAAGAATCAAGCACCGACGCGGTCGTATCTCTGGGATGGTATCGGGTTATCTGCATGGAGCATTGGGCCGTTTCTCGTAGGGCAAAGCCATACACATGACCTGTATGTACTTGCACTCATCCTCATTGCCTATGTAGCGTCCTTCCGTGGCGTTCTGCTGTCAGCCTTCTTCCGCAACGGCTGGATCGTGGCGATAGGGGGCATGTGTTACACGATTTATCTCTACCACACGCTGATGCTCTGGCCGCTCCATCAGTTCTGGGATTGGCTGGTGTTTGGTAAGGAAGTGCCGACGACACTGACTGCTATCATGACGCAGATAGTAGTGCTAACAGCCTCAGTTATTGCTATATCATCAGTACTTTTTGTGCTCTTCGAGAAGCCATTTATGAAGAGAAGGCGTAAACTAAGGTAGTTGCCTCACGCTATTGCTTGTTGAACGACTTCAGGTCATAGCTGAACGTTAGCATCATAAATCTGCGCAATGCGTTTGTTCTGGTGTCCTCGATAGACACATCATTAATGCTGCGGTTAATCGCATCGTTCTGATTCAAGATGTCGTTGATTGAGAAGCGCAGTTCTGCAGCACGATTCTCGAGGAATCGATACCCCACGCCGGCATTCCAGACGGTAAAGCTACGGTTGAACTCAGTGCCAAGACCGGAATAGAGCGTCTGGTTAACATCAGTACTGCAGGCAACTGGCCCCACATTCCAGATCACACGCGCGGTTGCAACATGTGTGAAGTAATTGTCGTCCGCCGATATCTGTATACTGTTCTTCACCCAGGTATACATTCCGTTGTACGAGATCGAAACATCCAAATCCTCAGATGCCGCACTGCTGAGAAAGAGTCCAGCATTTCCAGTGGTGGAGTTGGAGTGGTTCGTAGCTCCATTGATAAGTCCCGGCGTGCGGGTATAGAACACGCCTGAGTTGAGATTAAGATTCCATCCCATGACAGGGAATCCGTAGGTAAAGAAGCTTCGGAGATTCCAGTTACCCTCGAGGTTTACTGGACGGGACAGCTGTGTTCCCGGTCCGATCACAATGCCGCTGAACTGGGCTCTCCCAATGGTGTCTCCGGCACGGAGAAACTCAATGGAGTTTCCGATGTAGTTCTGCGTATAACTCACATTCACAAATCCGAACATTGTTTTACCCTGCATCCACTGCGCATCAACAAATCGAGCATTAACAGAGTGCGTGTACTCCTGAACAAGGTTCGGGTTACCAATTCTGAGCTGCAGTGGATTAGAGTTGTCTACAATGTCCTGCAATTGCGAGATCGATGGTGCATTGGTGTTTGTTCGGTAGAACAATCTCAGATTGCTGGCTTGCGAAAACTTCTGCTGCCACATCAATGAAGGCAGAAAGTTCTGGAAGGTGCGCTCAACGCGGAAAGTCTGCGGGAATATTTGTTCCCCAGTTAACTGTGCATGCTGGTAATTGCCGCCGAATGTGATAATCGTGTTATCACCGCGCATGCGATACAGTGCACCAATGCGCTGCGTGCTATACCCGTTGTTGAAACTGTTGCTCAGCAAACTGTCAAGCTTGGCAAGTGTATTAGTTGCAGTATCGAGATTCAATGTCGTTCTACGTGAGGTGTTGTCAGTAAACGACGGCTCATAGGACACCTGAATCATATCTCGCTCACCAACTGGTTCTGTATATGCAAGCTGACCACTAAGGGTAAGACCCGTTGATCCTCCAACAGAGCGCTGGTCAAACTGAAACGAAGAATCGAGCGGCACTGAGAACTGATTAATTGAACGGAGTGCCCCCTCGTTCCAACGATTTGAACCATCCACATTGAATGTTGCCGCAATGGTGCGCCCGTTGGATGACAACAACCGACGATAGGTTGTTGAAACCGACGCGTTGTATCCGCCGTTTGTGTTGTCGTTAAGGGTTGAAGTCGTGTTTAATGGATTTATTTCAAAGGAGGTAGCTCCGGCAACATTGCTCAGCGATTGTGTACCCTGAAATGAAACGCGCGGAGAAACAACAAGCACATTTGCACTGTCGATGACCGACTCAATGCGCATGTTGAATCGGTGATTGTTGGAGTTGGAATTTGCAGTGTCCTGCTGCGTATAGACCTGTCCAAGATTCTGTGCCGCTAAATACTGCCTGTCTAGATCTGTTGTGCGATCGTTGTTGGCATTGTTGAAAAAGTAGCTCGACGAAGCATTAGTGCGCTGTCCCCATTGATCACTGTAGTTCGCGCCAATGGCCTTCGTCGCTGCAATGCCGCCTTGTTGTCCAACAAAGAAATTTGAAAAGCCGCCCATCGGACCGCCACCACCACCGCCACCGCCCATTCGCATCATCATTTGCGAGCCACCGCCGCTCATGTAGCGAGACATCATGCGGCCCATGCCCCCTGACATTCCACCACCACCACCCATAGTACCCAGGATATCCTGGAAGGAGAAGTTCTGTTGGTTGATGTTGTTCGCCATACCGATGAGCGATATGCGCTGTGCACCTGAAAAGTTGTTGATCGTGGCGCCACCCTGATAGCGGTCTTGATCCCCATATCCGCCATACACGCGTCCGAAGGAGCCGTTACGTTTATCCTTCCGCGTAACAACGTTCATCTGCTTCGATGTGTTGCCATCATCAAAACCGGAAAACATCGACAGGTCGCTGCCGCGGTCAAAGACCTGAACCCTGTCCACCATATCAGCAGGGAGATTGCGAAGTGTAGCCTGCGCATCATCACCGAAAAACTCGCGACCGTCTACCGTAACTCTACGTACTTCTTCTCCCTGTGCCTTTACCGTACCATTCTCTACCGTAATGCCAGGCATCTTCTTTACAAGGTCTTCAGCGGTTGCATTGGGATTGGTCTTGAAGGCCTGAGCATTGTAGTCCATCGTGTCGCCTTTAACCTCCATCCGTATTGCCGTTGCCTCAACATTAATTGCAGAAGCACGGACGGTATCTACCTGGAGTCTGAATACACCAACATCAGCCTTGCCTTCGCGCACAAACACGGTTGATTCAAGTTTTCGGAATCCGATAGCTGATATACTGAGCTTGTATGCACCGAATGGAACATCCTTGATAGAAAACCCACCATCGCGTTCTGCATAGGCTCCCTTCGCAACTGTTGAGTCCTTTATAGATACCATTCGCACGGATGCACCAGGAACGGGGCTTGCATCAGTTGCCTGGAGGGCACGTCCCTTAATGTTGATTGACTGTGCGAGTACGCACGTCGTAAAAAAAGGTAGTAGCAGGGAAGTAACAAAAGTTCTCATTATTCGTTAAACGAACTAACTCGGTGTATAGTTCGTTAGATAGTGGACAGAGAACGCAAAGATACCGCAGTGATTTTGCTTCTCACCTATCGTAACTATGTGGAGAATTCAATCAATTCCATAGGTTTGTAGCCCATGTCAAAGAAAACAACAATCCCAGCCCCGCTTGTGAGCGGAACAGGCATACATATGTACCTCGCAGCTGCCCGTTGGCGAGCTGCTGCTGACGACGCTTATCGTCAGGCAGGTGTTTCTCCACTGCAGTTTAACGTCCTGATTGCAATTCAAGCACTCCAGAAAAACGACGGATCTGCTAAGCAGGTGCACATCGCACGATATGCGGGTGTCGATGTTATGACGCTGTCGAAGAACGTGCGTGCTCTTGAAGAAGCAGGCATCGTTCGCAGATTAGAAGATCCACATGATTCACGCGCTCGCATCGTTGAACTCACGCGCGAGGGAACGAATCGTGTCAAGCAGCTCGAAAAGGCGCTTGGCAAATTGGATAAGCAGATCTTCGCAGACAGTAAGGGCATTACAGCGTTCGAGAAAGTGCTCTCGCACGTGTTCGATCAGACAACATGAATGCCGCGCTGATCTCTTCACTAGGCTACCTTCGCATTGCATCCTGCGCCCCGCGCGTAGCGATCGCTGATGTAGCTGCTAATGTAGAGGAGATCAAGCGCCGAGCTATTGAAGTTCATGCCTTGTCGGCAGACGTTGCTGTTTTTCCAGAGCTTTGCATTACAGGCTATACCTGTGGTGATTTGTTTCGCCAGCCAACGCTTCTTCAAGCCACTCTCAAGGGGCTAGAGGATCTTCGCGCGTTTAGCGAGAATCTCCACACTCTGCTCGTCCTTGGTGCACCGCTGGAATGGCGAGGCAAACTTTACAATGCGGCGGTTGTGATCAACGATGGAGCAATCGTTGCTGTTGTACCGAAGTCATTTCTACCCAATACACGCGAGTACTACGATCAGCGATGGTTTGCCAGCGGACGTGCAATCTGCGATGAACAGATCGATCTCAATGGGCAGCAAGTTCCGTTCGGTGTTGATGTTCTGATTGCTGATGCAACGCGCCCGCATCTGGTGCTCGGTCTCGAGGTGTGCGAAGACTTATGGTCCGTAGAACCGCCGTCAGGTGATATGGCCAGAAACGGTGCCACGCTTATTGTGAATTGCTCAGCTAGTAATGACATCGTCGGCAAAGCATCCTACCGCAGATCTCTCGTGCAGATGCAGGCAGCCCGCACGTATACAGTGTATGCCTACGCGTCTGCAGGGCCTACTGAGAGCACAACGGATGTTGTCCACGGCGGACACTGCATGATAGCAGAATGCGGAGAGCTGCTGGCTCAAAGCGAACGCTATGCATTACATGGGGCTTCTGTGATTGCAGACGTAGATCTCGAGCGTTGCATTCGTGAACGTCTTGGTGCTACATCGTTTGCGCAGGAGGAGCCGAGGCAGCAAATGCGCAGGGCTGTTACCAGCGTACCCGTTTCTGCAAAACATGATGTTTTACGTTGTATAGACACAAGCCCCTTTGTACCAAGTCGCGAGCTCGATAGGTCTGAGCGGTGTCATGAAATCATCTCTCTTCAGGCCACCGGATTAGCTGTGCGTACTCAGCGCTCTGGTGCGCAGAAGCTTGTGCTAGGTCTTTCTGGTGGTCTTGATTCTACACTCGCACTGCTTGTGTGTATCGAAGCATGCAAGGCTTTGGGTCTGCCGTATAGTGCAATACATGCAGTTACACTCCCAGGTATGGGAACTACAGACCGTACGCTGAAGAATGCTGGTGCTCTGGCACATGCGCTCGGTGTTTCGTTTGAGTCGATCCCTATTGAGAGCGCTGTTCTAACGCATTTCGCAGACATTGGACACGATCCATCCAATACGAACATCGTGTATGAAAATGCACAGGCCCGCGAGCGTACACAGATCCTGATGGACCTTGCGAATATGCATAGAGGCATCGTTGTAGGTACGGGTGATCTGTCTGAGATCGCGCTAGGGTGGAGCACGTATAATGCCGACCATATGAGTATGTATAACCCCAATGCGGGTGTGCCCAAAACGCTGGTGCAGCACCTTATTGCATGGTACGCAGACGAAGCAGGTGGGGAGGTGTCCGTCATCTTGCGCGATATTCTCGATACGCCAATATCTCCCGAGCTACTGCCGAAAGGGGCTGATGGCTCTCTAGCACAAAAAACAGAAGATGTGCTGGGTCCCTACGAAGTGCATGATTTCTTCCTGTACCGCTTTGTAAGACTTCAAGAATCTGTCCGAACAATTGCCATCCTTGCTTGCATTGCTTTTGCGCCGAGGTACTCACATGCTCAGGTTTTGGAGTGGTTCCGTGTCTTTCTCACAAGATTTATCGTCAACCAGTTTAAACGGTCGTGCATACCAGATGGTATCAAAGTTGGCTCGGTGGCACTATCTCCCCGAGCAGATTGGCGTATGCCGAGTGACATGAGCACGACGCTCTGGCTAACAGAGCTTGAGGCGGTAAAGCAGGATTTCGGAGAATTTTAAACTATTTTGCTTTCTGGCGGTAACTTTTTGCCGTGATTTATAGTTATTCCCGAGATGCAACCACCAATCACCGTTCTGATAGCAGATGACCACGAAGTCTCGCGAATCGGAATCCGACATATGCTGTCGAAAGATCCCGACGTTGTGGTGGTTGGAGAAGCTGCTGACGGTGGGCAAGCTGTCCAGATAGCTCATGAAATTCGACCGCAGGTTGTCCTTATGGATGTGCGGATGCCCCTGATGTCGGGTATCGATGCACTAAAGCACATAAAACGAGACAACAGTGCAGCTTCCGTGATCATGTTGTCTGCCGCATTGGATAGATCAGTTATCCATTCATCATTTGAGCACGGTGCAAGTGGCTACCTTACGAAGGACGTAACGTCTGATGAACTCACACATGCTGTTAGGTCTGTGGGCACGGGCGAGCGAATCCTAAACGCCACAGTCCGCCGGACGCTTGAACAAGGTTCGGCTGTACCGACCACTCAGAGCCAGACTACACTTGATACGGCCTTAACACGGCGTGAAATGGAAATCGTTTCGCATGTAGCTGCTGGTCTTACAAGCCATGAAATCGCTGAGCGGCTCGGAATCAGCCGCAGAACCGTTGAAACGCACCGCGCACGCATTATGACAAAGCTGGGTGTAAACAATGCAGCCGGTTTGGTACGTCTTGCACTACAGCATTCAACTTCGTTGAATGCAGAACAAGCAACAAGCTAACTTTGTAGATGCAGCTAACACCAGAAGTTGTTGCCCAATTGGGCAGCATGGAATTACGTGCACGTCTCGTTGTTGAAGGATTCATAACTGGACTTCACAAAAGCCCCTTCCATGGCTTTTCTGCGGAGTTCTCAGAACACCGTCAATACCGACGCGGGGATGAGCTCAAGCACATCGACTGGAAGATCTACGGTCGGTCCAATCGCTTCTACATTAAACAGTACGAGGATGAAACAAACCTGCGCGCAATGGTGTGCGTAGATATGAGTGCTTCGATGGCCTATGCTTCGGAGGGCCACATTACGAAGTATGCATATGCCACGTATCTGGCGGCAGCTCTGTCATATCTCATTCTCCAGCAACGCGATGCAGTGGGGCTGGCACTGTACAACAGTGATGTTCAGACGTTCCTCCCGTCACGATCAAAGATGTCGTACGTCCAGGAGCTAATGAAAGCTCTGGAAACTGCGAGGCCTGCTGAGCAAACAGGCACTGCAGTTGCGCTCCATCATGTCGCAGATCAGCTCTCGCGCAGGGGACTCGTGATAATCCTGAGCGACTTCTTTGACGACCCCACAGAAATACTCAGCGCCCTTCGACATTTTCGTCATGATCAGCACGATGTGCTCGTGCTGCAAGTTCTCGACCCACGAGAAGTAGATTTCGACTTTGGTGCCTCTGCAGTCTTTCGAGATATCGAAACTGGTGAAGAAATGCCCACGCAACCGTTGCAAATCCGCGGATCCTACAGAGCGGCGGTAGAAGAGTTCACGCAAAACCTGCGACGGGGCTGCCACGACCTGAACATAGACTACATGCGCGTAACAACAGATACGCCGTTTGACACAGCATTGCGCGAATACCTTGTAAAACGACAGTCAATCAGAGGATGATGAAAGCTCAAGGCCTATATACTGCATTGATCACGCCAATGACGTCGGACGGTGATCTCGATCTACGCGCATTTACAACCTTGATAACCCAGCAGATAGATGCTGGCGTTGACGGTATCGTCGTGTGCGGCTCAACTGGTGAGGGGGCTACCCTTTCCGCTGACGAAAAACAGGTGCTCTGGTCTACTGCTGTGCAGCACACTGCAGGACGCATACCCGTTATCGCTGGCACAGGGTCAAATGACACACGTGCAACCATAGAGCTCTCGCGCCTAGCGCAGAGCTGTGGGGCTGACGCGTTGCTTCTGGTCTCTCCGTACTATAACAAGCCTCCGCAGGCCGGACTTATCGCTCATCATCGGGCGATAAGTGAAGCTGTAGACTTGCCCCAAATCCTCTACAATGTGCCTGGCAGGACTGCGAGTAATATGCTACCAGAAACGCAACTGGCTATTGCAGAGCATTGTCCGAACGTCATTGCCACGAAGGAAGCCTCGGCAAATCTCGAGCAGATGTCGGAGATTATCCGTCATGCTCCTCCGCATTTTTCACTTCTAGCCGGGGATGACTCGCTTACCCTCCCGATCATTGCATGCGGAGGCTCGGGCGTAATTGCAGTGATTTCGCATTATCTCCCGCGCACGTTCGGTGCACTCGTTCGTGCCGCGCTGCAAGGAAACATCACAGAGGCGCGTAAGCACCACATGGCATGTATGGCGTTCTATGCCGCGAACTTCTATGAGTCCAATCCGCTTCCGATAAAGTACATCATGCACAAACTCGGACATGTGGAACTTGCATACCGCCTGCCCCTTATCCCGCCAAGTAAGGCAACTCAGCAGCGACTCGACGACATTGTAACGATGATTCGCGACGTGGTATGAACCGGCAGTTTCCTCGCATCATGGGGGTGGTGAACGTTACCCCCGATTCGTTTTCAGACGGCGGACAGTTCATTTCTCATCACAATGCTGTTGCACATGCCTTGAGGCTTGTTGCTGAAGGTGCAGATATCCTCGATATTGGCGGAGAGAGTACACGACCTGGCTCTGAGAGCGTAAGCGTACGGGAAGAACTCGGCAGAGTGATTCCTGTCATCGAAGGTATACGCAGCGTCAATCCGCTCATCCCAATTTCTGTTGATACCACAAAGTCGCGTGTGGCGGCAGATGCTCTTGCTACTGGTGCTACGATGGTCAATGATGTTAGCGGTGGGCTTGCTGATCCAGAAATTCTTGATGTAGTAGCTCAGGCTAAGGTTCCGTACGTACTGATGCATATGCAAGGGACGCCACGTACGATGCAGGATAATCCGCGCTATGACAACGTGGTTCAAGAAGTAGCAACCTACCTACGTCAGCGCGTAGAAGTAGCGCGCACAAGGGGCGTGCAGCACATCCTCGTTGATCCGGGTATCGGATTTGGCAAGGATGTTGATCATAACCTTTCACTGCTTAGAGCACTAGAATCATTCGCAGGCATTGGAAACGAGCTGCTTCTTGGAATCTCTCGTAAGCGCTTTCTAGGTGCCGTTACGGGGATCACCGATCCTGCTGCTCGTGACGTTGTAACGGCGATGGCTCACGCCCTGCTAGTTTCCAAACCTGTTGACGTAATTCGCGTGCATGATGTTGGACTCCATGCCCAACTGCGCTCACTGTGCGCAGCCATGCTTATATAGCACGGAACCTTGCTACATCAATGCCGTGCTTCTTAATCTTTGTATGAAGAGTCTCACGGCTGATACCAAGCACTGCAGCCGCCTTTGAAACATTCCCGGCAGTCTTTTCGAGCGCTTTTTCAATCTTCTCTCGATCAGAGCCGCCGTCTGATTCACTTACAGCACTTGCTGCTGGCGATTGGGTAGATGCTTGTGACACTACCTGAGCAGTCTCTGGAGCACGGACAGGTATAGATGTTGAAACGGAGCGCCCAAGAATCCTATGAAGATCAGCAACTTCGAGTTCATCATTTGGCATTGTCTGAAATGCGACACGCAGCGTACTTGCAAGCTCGCGAACGTTGCCGGGCCACCTGTATTGCATCAAATAATCGATAGCACCAGGAGAGACCGACTTATTATCGCCCATATCCTTGTTGTGCTTTCCAACGTAGTATTCTACGATCTCAGGAATATCCTCGGAACGTTCGCGCAGAGCAGGAATATAAATGTCGCACTCCCGTAGGCGATGATAGAGTTGTTCGCGGAAACGGCCTTCAGACATGGCCTCAATAAGATTTCTATCGGTTGCGCTAACAAATCGAATATCAACAGGCTCTACCTCAACAGACCCTAGTCTTCGCACACCACGCTGTTCCATGGGCAGCAGGAGATTCGCTTGGAGCTCCTGTGGCATATCGCCAATCTCGTCCATGAACAACGTGCCCTTGTGTGCCTGGTGGAACAGGCCACGCTTGTTCTCCATCGCACCTGAAAATGAACCGCGCATGTGTCCAAACAGTTCGCTTTGAAACAACTCGCGCGGAATGTTTGGAATGTCTACGGTAACAAAAGGCTGCTTTGCGCGACGGCTCACAGCATGCAATGCCTGAGCTACGAGCTTCTTTCCTGTGCCCGTCTCGCCGAGAATCAAGACGTTAAGATCGGTACGTCCATAGCGCAGAATGAGATCGGCTACGTCCATCATGGCCTGGCTTGAGCCAATGATCCCATATGATTCCATGATACGGCGCTTATCATCATTTGATGTCCCGCTTTTGATCCGGTCCATCGCCGCTGTTAGAACACCAACAAGACGCTCATTTGTAAGCGTAGATTTATCAATGAAGTTGATCGCACCAAGCTTCGTGGCCTGAACGGCCATTTCGATGGTGCCCTTGCCGGAAATCATGATCACAGGGACGTTGGGAAACTCGCGTATTGACCGTCCGAGTACATCGATGCCCGTCATCGAGGATTCGCTTCCGAACTCAATATCGAGAAGCATCAACGCGATTTCGTTCGCACTAGATTGAAGAAGTGAGACGGCCTGCTCAGGACTATTTCGCACTTCTGCTTCCCAACCTTGTGCACGCACAACATCGGCTATGGTAGCAGAAAAGTCTCGATTATCGTCTACGATCAGGATCTTCATCGGTATTAATATTTCTGTAAGTAGTCCATGAGTCGAAGATATTCGACCCTCATGTCTCGACTTTGAAATGTAGAAAGATCTGGATTCCACATTGCTCGTAAATATACATCTGTATGCGGGTTGATGTACTCGATGTAGCGCGCTCGTTTACCGCGCACACTCAAAGCTTGCGTCTTGAGAAACGCAGTATTCACTGACGATGCCATGTCGCAATAGTCGGCAGCATCAAGATGAGTACGATATGTTTCTGCTACTGTGTCAGTAATCGGACCGCTGTAGTAAAAGATTTCCCCCTTAGTGTTCATCGAATACCTTGTTAGGGTCTTCAATGAGTCGTCCTCGGTACCCCAACGGATAATGATATCCCGCTGATTCTCCCGAACGCAGGGGGCTGGGGCTGTAGGCCGCTGCCGCACTGCAGACAAGCACCCCGCAAGGACAGCCACAGATCCTATGAGGATCAGCCAGCGAGAAACGCGTCGAGACGCTGCAGGCATCTTTCCACTCCGATCAACTGTATTGTTCTAAACAAATCGGCACCCACTTCACGGTGCGTTAGTACAAGTCGAAGAGGCTTCATCAGAGCTCCTTGCTTTACCCCAGCTGCATCTGCAGCGGCTTGTGCTAGCCCCTTAAATGCTTCCTGTGTTGCAAGTGTATCGGCCCCCAGACCTTGTTTGAACGTTTCCATCGCAGTGTTTAGTGTAGGAACCTTCCCCAGCACATCGAGAGCTTCAGGTGTGAGTGGTGCCAGTGTATCGCCAAATAGGTAATCTGCAAAGTCTGCAATGTCTGCAAGAAATGCCACCCGCTCCCGAACAAGCTCTATCACATCAGCTACGTAGCGTTCCTCGATATACGGGAAACTACGATCTACAAGCAGTGGATGGAGCTCCCGGGCAAGATCATGAACATCGCGATTCTTTAGATACTCTCCGTTCATCCAGTTGAGCTTCTGATAATCAAACACGGCGCCCGCCTTGTTCACACGTTCGAGTGTGAATGAATCAATAAGCTGCTGCATTGAGAAGAACTCGTTGTCGGTTCCGGGATTCCAACCGCATAATGCAACAAAGTTCACGAGTGCATCAGGAAAAAAGCCCTTAGAAGCAAAATCGCGAACCATCACATCGCCATGACGCTTGCTCATCTTTGACCGGTCTGGATTGAGCAGGAGCGGCACGTGCGCAAACTTTGGCGGTTCCCATCCAAATGCCTGATACAGAATGATGTGTTTCGGAGTTGACGGCAGCCATTCTTCGGCGCGAATGACATGAGTGATCTCCATCAAATGGTCATCAACAACATTTGCAAGGTGATATGTCGGGAATCCATCGCTTTTGAGCAGGATCTGGTCGTCAATTTCACGTCCGTTTACGACTACCTCGCCCCGAATCAAATCGTTAAATCTGATGTCTTGCTGCAGCGGCACCTTGAGTCGGATAACGTGCGGTGCATTTTCGGCGAGTAGCCGCGCAGTTTCAAGCTCTCCCAATGTGTACTGGTTGCGCATTGCAGACCGGTCGTACTTGGGCGCAATGCCTGCGTTCTGCTGACGTGCACGCATGGCATCGAGCTCTTCTGATGTGTCAAACGCGTAATAGGCTGTGCCGTTCTCAACGAGTTTCATACCGTATTCGCGATACAGGTCGAAGCGCTCGCTTTGGGTGTACGGACCATGGTTGCCGCCTACATGGGGACCTTCGTCGAATGTTACGCCAGCCCAAGCAAGTGAGCTGATCTGCTCTTCAATGGCTCCTTCAACAAACCGTGTGCGGTCTGTGTCCTCGATACGCAGAATACATGTGCCGCCATGATGCTTAGCGAAGAGGTAGTTGTATAGCGCCGTCCGCAGACTGCCGATATGGAGAAAGCCCGTTGGAGAGGGGGCAAATCGAACTCGAACACTCATAGTGATTGCTCCACTTCAGCATAGGTTTTTTCGGTTTCAAACACACGAATCTTCACGGCATCTAGGCGGTGCTGTGCCGGTAGCATTGCAACAACATGGTCGCACAGCATCCGGGCGATGTTTTCTGCCGTTGTTGGGAAATCAACGATTACATGTTTCAGCTTGTGCTCGATGAGAAAATCCAAGACAACGCTATCAGAGCTATCGCACAAGAAGGAATGGTCCAGCTCATCTACCTTAGATTGAATAAGCCCCTTCATATCGAAGTAATCCATCACCATGCCCTGTTCATCGAGCTCTCCGCTAAGGATGACATGTGCCTCGTAGGAATGACCATGGATGTTGCGGCATAAGCCATTGTGCATTGGAAGACGGTGCCCCATTTCCCAACGGAACTGCTTAGAGATTGTCGTACGCATGGTGTTAGGCCTTGTTGTGTTCGGCAACGATGATGCTGTTGATGCCACCACGTGCTTTCCAATCGGCCGTGACGCGCATCCATACTGGATCGCAGGCTGCAACGAGATCATCAAGGATCTGATTTGTAACGGCTTCGTAGAATATCCCACGCTGGCGAAACTCGAAGTAATAGTATTTGAGTGCCTTGAGCTCAATGCAGGTCTCGTTGGGGATGTACTCAACGGTGATCGTGCCAAAATCGGGCAGCCCCGTCTTTGGACAAACTGATGTAAACTCTGGGTTTACATGAGTGATTGTATAGCGGCGGCCGGGCCGTGGATTGGGGAATGTTTCTAGATTCATGACGCAAAGATACGGGCTTAACGAAGAACGGCACCCTCCTTTTCAGGGGGGCGCTGCTGTGTAAAAGTATGATGTCCGTGTTGTTCGCCGATTGCGTGGTGAACACTCCACGCGCAGAGATCACTCCATAGGAAAAATCATAGGCATCGCCATTATCACGCGGTCTTTGGCGGCTACATCGGCAAGCTGGATTGAGTATGCCGCCTGCTGACGCAATCCGATCGGTAGACGTTCTATCACGCGTTCTGCGGTACCCTGTGATGTGCCGATCATGTTGGCTACACGTTGCATGATAAGCGTAGCAGCAGATGCGGCCGATTCGTCTTCACTTTTATCGATGTTGAACATTCGAAGCACGGATTGGTATCCTTCGTCTGCTTCCGGATATGTTAGGATCGCAACGCGCTCGTCCGCTTGAGCACCTATGCACTCTTTCGCTACTGCAATTGCGCTCTTGATGCCACCTGAAACATCTGCAAGCCCTGCAGAAAGCGCTGCTTCACCCGTCCACACGCGTCCACGTGCCAACAATCGTGCGGCTTCAAACTCCTTCTTTCTCGAAACGGCCACCTTTTGCACAAACCGCTTGTAGATGCCCGCTCCAAGCGAACGCAGTTGGGCCTTGTCAGCATCAGTAAGGGGCATCAAGGGATTCATAAAGTTCGACGAAGCACCCATGGAAACGGTGTCTACCGTAACGCCAAGTTTTGACGCTGTTCCGGAGAAATTCGGAATCGCCATGATCACGCCAATCGATCCCGTGATTGTTGCAGGATGGGCAACAATCGTGTCGCATGCCATAGCAATGTAGTATCCGCCTGATGCTGCAACATCGCTCATCGAGGCGATAACGGGCTTTTCATTCCGAATCTCGCGAATGGCTGCCCAGATTTCATCAGATGCATAGGCAGAGCCCCCTGGCGAGTCAATGCGTAAGACGATGGCATCCACCTCGTCGTTACTTGCTGCATCACGCAAGTGCTTGATCAGCGTGCGCGAATAAATACCGGTGGGATCAAAGGCATTCTTGTTGACACCGTCGCTGATAGCTCCGCTTGCGTAGACAATCGCGATGCCTTTGTCCGCAGTAGTTGTCGGATCCTCGACTGCTGCAAGGTATCGAGAAATCGATACGGTTTCAAGTTTCGGATGTTCATCCGTAGATGTAGGATCGAGCCGCCGTTGGATGCGTTCCTTCAGCTCCGACTCTCTTGCAAAGCCGTCTATGAGACGGTTACTGAGCAGAGAGTCTGGAACATACAAGCCCCGTGACATGAGTGCTACAACATTCGACGCGGAAATATTGCGCGATGCTGCAACAGCATTAGCAAACATGGACTGCCGTTGTGCAATGAGGGCTCGTACCTCTTCCTTGGCCGGTGCAGACCAGTTCTCACGTGACATTGTCTCTGCAGCTGATTTATACTCTTCAAACTGCTCGACGTGCCATGAAACGCCAACCTTGTCAAACAAGCCCTTCATGAAGGGGGCAGAAGCTCCAAATGCGTTGAACTCCAGAAGCCCTTCCTGTGGCATAAATATGCTGTCGGCCGCCGTTGCCACATAGTACTGGGCCTTCGTACCGTTATCGATGAATGCGTAGACAAACTTGTTGGACTTTTTAAAGTTGATCAATGCATCGCGAACCTCAGTGAGTTTTGCCATCCCTATACCTGCACCGCCGCTACGGATGTAGATGCCTTTGATCTTTGGATCGTCTGCGGCACGCTCGATCGCATCAAGCGTTTCGAAGAGGGTCGGACCCTTGGTACTGTTATCTAGGGAGAATGGCATATCGATAGCATATTCAGGCAAGCCCCCTGAGAGATCGACAGTCAGAACTGTAGCATCAGCTATTGGACGGACTTCATGCTCGTCTGATTCGAGTCCGGCGACCACGCCGCCTATGAAGGCAGCAATGATTGCAAGCATGATGACTGGAACTAGGATCACGGCGCCAATGATCGCAACTACAATCCACCATCGAGAACGCTTCTTGGACGGCTGCATCATTGGAGGAGGTGGAATGGGTTGATAGCTATCTTGCATGTTGATCGTAACGTGAAATGAACAATGATTTCGTCACTGTGCTAGTTGCGACAAATGGAGTCAAAGAAAGGTTTCACTAGCAACAGTTGTTTCCTGCAAAACTAGAGGTATTCGTGTCCGAGCAGTCGATTCCAACCATAGATATTCAGCAGTATTCCTATGAGTTGCCTCCAGAGCGAATTGCAGCGTACCCCTTAGACGAACGAGACGCCAGTAAGTTGCTCAAGTTCTCGGCCGTCGATGCATCTATAGAGCATCATCAATTCAGAGATCTGGCCTCGCTGTTGCCTGGGGGGTCAGGGCTGGTTATGAATTCAACTCGTGTAATCGCTGCACGCCTTTTGATGTCCAAGCAGACCGGTGGCAGGGTTGAAGTATTGCTAGTGGACCCAATGTCTCCGTCTGCCGATCCAGTCATCACGCTTCAGTCCACGAATCAAAGCGTCTGGAACTGCATGATAGGTGGACGTAACGTGCACGAAGGCGCCGTGCTTACACATGAGTATTGCGGCCTTACGGCCACCGTGCTCAAACGCAGTGGAACAAGTGCGAGTGTAGAGCTTCGCTGGGAAGGGGGGCAGACGTTAGGTACTGTTCTTGAACACATCGGACGTCTTCCTCTGCCACCATACATTCACCGGGAGGTCGAGGCCGTTGATGCCGAGCGCTACCAGACAGTCTATGCAAGGGAAGAAGGTTCGGTTGCAGCTCCAACAGCTGGGCTTCACTTTACACAGAGGGTGCTGGATCAGCTCGAAGCGAAAGGCATAGCAACGACGTTGCTCACTCTGCACGTTGGCTTGGGAACATTTCAGCCTGTAACTGCAACAGATGCGCGAGATCATACCATGCATGCCGAACGGTTTGGTATATCATACGATGCAGTTGCACACTTGGCTGCGCACTCATTGTCTGATAACCCTTGGTTAACATTGGTAGGTACAACCTCCTTGCGTACAATGGAATCACTCTTTGTGATCGGGGCTCGCATTGTAACAGGGCTGTCGCCAGAGGCGGAGTTCGTTAACGTAGACCAATGGGCGGCGTTTGACCGATCGCTCGCAACAGTAGACCGCGCACAAGCATTTGCAGCATTGTGTGAATGGATGGAGCTACAGCAGCTCTCAAACCTTTGGGGGCAAACCAGCATCATGATTGCACCAGGTTGCCGCATCGCATCAGCAGATGCCTTGATTACAAACTTCCATCAGCCGGGGAATACGCTAATGTTGCTCGTTGCGGCATTTATGGGCGAGAACAACTGGCGGCGAGTGTATGAATCAGCATTGGAGAACGAGTACCGATTTCTATCCTACGGAGACTCATCACTGCTGATTCGATGATCGCAAGAGGAGGGGTGTTACTTACGAGATGTACGAACTGCGTGGACTAAGCGGGGAGAGCTGCTCACGACGCGCGCATTTTTTGCCAGTCGAATCTTCGGTATTGCAAACCCAGAAGGCGGGATACTCTCGATCTCAACTGCAATATCGTCGCGAGTGAGTGTGCTGATGTTTTCAACGCCCCCTCGCACCGTTACATCTATTCGTGCTGGACGCAGCACAACGTCCGACTGGGCTGCGGCTCCAATGAGCGTTACGGGCACATCAAGAATAACCTGATCAGCCAAGCGCTGGATGTCAAGCTTTACCTTGATTGTCTTCGGTGCCACATCAAGAACGTTTGTAAGTGAATCAAGGACAGGAACGTCAACAGTCGATGCTTCGTGAGCATCCTCAATAAAGATTTTCTGCGTTGACCACTGGGTGATGTTCTGCACAACAGACTTCATACCTCGCAGCGTTACCATCTGTATTTCGGGAGTAGGGGGCGTTGCAAGAACAAATCCTGGGCGAACATTGATGGAATAGGGAACTGTGAGTGGCACCTTTTTAATCTCAGGTGTGCCGGTGGTGAAGGCAAGTTCAGACGGAACAGTAGATAGCATGCGCGAAGGCACAACATCCGATAGCACACGGAGTAGCTCTGCATTCGTCATGGCAAACTGCTCAGGTCCAAGCGATGTGAGTTTGGCGACATGCAGAGTGCATGCTTGTGGCTTGTTATAATATGTCATGTTTACCAAGCTCAGCCCGTTCGTGCGGACATGTACAGTGATAAACTTGGGTACATTAGACAAGATCGTTTGCCCAGACGGGGGTATCGCAATCACTGGAACCTGGATATCGCCTTCATACGTCCGCGTTAGTGAAACGTAGAGCCAGAGAGCCAAGGCAAGAAGCACCGAGCTGATGATATTCAGGAACGTGAATCGTCTCGCAGCCACGAGAAATCCTTCGAGTCAGATTCAAGAATGCGTCGCAGTTCCTCTCGGCGCTGGAACTTTTGTGATATGGTATATACCTGACGCTTGCGTTCATCCATGTCGGGAGTAACTTCGATTTGCTGTGTGAGAGTATCGATTTCCTGATGTGTTCGATGGATCTCAATCTTTACGAGAGCATCCCGAATAACCCGAAGAAGATCAATATCGGGCAAATCGACATCGAAAGATTTCCAAACAGAGCTTGGCGTAGCATGAGCAAAAAGTACATCGGCCAATTCACGTCGTTCATCAGAGGTGAGCGAAGCGTCGTGTATGATATGTTCCGCAGCATTGCCGTGCTCTTCCTCAGCAACAAGAATGCTCCGAAAAATCTTGCGTCCGCTTTGGCTCCAGAAATGCTGCTCGGTAATGTGTACCTCGTTAAGCAGTATTGCCAAACCATGTTCTGAACTTAACGCAATACGTATGAGTTCGCGTTCTGGCGGAAGCATTACCGCAGTGGTGGTTGGTTGAAGAATCTCGCGAGGGGGCTGAGGAACACCTGGAATTGGTACCGCTTGATGAGTCGGCTGCGTGTGCGGCACAGCATGTGCAGTTGAGCGGCTCACCGTGCGCAATTGCTGCAGTTCGGCAGTCAGAAACTGCTCGTTAAGGCGAAAGGCATCGCTGAGCTCCCTTATGAGAAAGGGGTGGCGCAGCGTATCTGGAACCTGCGAAATCCACTCGAGCATCACACGTACAGCGCGCGCTTGTTGTGCTGCATCGTCAAGCTGACCAAGTGTTCGGAACCGTTCAGTCTGAAACTGTAACCATGACGGAGCGTTGAGCATCAGGCTCTTGAGAACATCGGCCCCTTGCTCCCGCACAAGTGAGTCGGGATCCTGTCCTTTAGGTAATGCCACACATTTTACATCATACCCAGCGGCAAGACCCAGCTCTATACCTCTGGAGATTGCCTTTTGTCCTGCTTCATCACTATCGAATACGAGAATGATTACATCAGCATGTTTCTTGAGAATGCGGAGCTGGTCGGGTGTTAGCGCTGTACCTGAACTTGCCACAGCTGTTGTGATGCCAGCTTGATGCAGGGTAATCACGTCTGCCTGTCCTTCTACCAGAACTGCGGTGCGCTGCTGAGATATCGATCGTTTAGCGCGATCGAGACCGTAGAGAAGTCGGCTCTTCTCGAAGACAATCGTCTGAGGAGAGTTTACATACTTTGGCTGACCAGCCTCGTCGGTAAGCGTTCGCGCAGAAAAGCCCACAACACGTCCGGCGTCATCTGAAATCGTAAACATCGCACGGCCGCGAAACCTGTCGTACGTTTTACCGTCTTCACGTGTGATTACTATCCCTGCATCGACGAGGTGTTCGATTGCGTAGCCCCTTGACAGCAAATGATTCATGGTAGCATCCCACGAAGCGGGCGCTGCACCGAGCTTGAAATCTTGCTGTGTCTGCTCAGAAAATTCTCGTTTCGAGAAGAATGCTCTCGCTGGGGCACCATCAGAAGTAGCAAGATGCTGTTGAAAAAACTCAGCTGCCTCGCGCAAAACCCTCAATGCATTGTCACGCCGAGCATATTCCCCTGTGGGGTCTTCACGGCGTTCTTCAGGTATCTCAATCCCGGCACGGTTTGCAAGAAACGTTACGGCATCAACAAACCCCATATGGAGATGCTCTTCGACAAATGTGATAACATTGCCAGCCTTGCCACAGCCAAAGCACTTGTAGATTCCACGCTCAGGGTTAACGTTGAACGAGGGTGTCTTTTCCTTGTGAAACGGACACAGCCCGAGGTAGTTGCGACTTGTATGACGCAACTTTACATACTCGCCTATCACGTCAACGATGTCCGACCTCGTTCGCACTTCTTCGATGATATGTTGGGGAATACGCATGTGGCAAAGATACTCGCTATAAGGCACTGGGGCGAGGCAATGAGCTTGCAGGCCATAACTGGCTTGTGCCCCAAGACCATTCCACATCGTGAAAATTGTGCCTAATCAACAGGGTTTCAGTAACATTGCCAATCCGTCAACCTGTACATTCGACTACGTCAATGCGACAATTATACTTCGTGCAACCCTGTCTTTGCTTCCTTGCTGTTAGCATTCTCATCGCCTCTTGCACAGACGAGCCTGCTGTTACGCCACCGAATCCAAATGACTCAATATCGGTGGTGCCCCGAACTGGTAGTTCCTTTGTCTACGAAAACTACCGGGATTCTGCTGGTACTGTTTCGACGCCACAGCTTCGTGAATGGGTTGTTCGCCAGGACAACGGTTCGTATTTAGGCAGAGATAGTGCATGGGTGTTCGAGAATAACTATGGATCGGATGCGCTGCGTAACGGCGGAAGCAACGGGATGAAGAAGCTCGCACATCAGTTCTTTTGCATAGACAGTAGCAGTGTCTTCTTTTCCTTGCAAAAGCAGATCTACGACTCGCATGTTTTCCCTTGGGTGTTGTTGCCGTCTAAGGATAGCAACCCATATACAGTAACAGTTGGCTCTATGAATTCGGGAGATTCGCTAACATCTACTGTAACTGCAAGATTTGTGCGGCAAGACTCAATGGTAGTGAGCGGGAAAACGCTGTATTGTAACGTTGTTGATGTCTCGGTCTCTACGATAGGCGCGTATTGCGGAAGCACTGTGCAGCATACCTCGGGCATGTCACTCTGGTATTGCAAGGACATTGGCATGTACACGAGACTTGTAACTATTGATAGCAACGCCGCAGATATTCGCGACGTGTTCGAGCTGAAATCTTACTCAGTGATCCGTTGACGCAATCTCAGATCGATATCTGACGCTCTGCGATGCGAACTGGCCTTGATACGTCGTCCGTGCACCGCGCGAGTAGTTCCAACAGGCTTAGATTGGAGCGTGGACAGACAGTCTCTGGAATGAGATCGCAGGCAGGCTGAAGGACAAAACGGCGTTCGTGCATGCGCAAGTGGGGTATATGCAGTTCGTCGTCAGAATAGATGCGGCTGCCAACGAGGATTACGTCGATGTCTATTTCACGCTCATGCCAGCGTTCCCTGTGCTGCCTTCCAAGTTGTACTTCGATTGACTTACATGCATCTCGAATCTCGCGGGGTTCTGCTGCAGACAAACCAACAACCGCTGCATTGATGAATGCAGGCTGATCTGTGATGCCGACGGGTGCTGTTTGGTAGAGTGCAGATACGCGAACATCTACAAGTACCTGCTCACGGATGCACGCGATGGCGTGATTGAGTGTTGCAATCGGATCGCCAAGATTCGCTCCAAGCGAGAGCAGAACTTGATGCATGGATATCAACCCTCACGGGTTATCGTGATCTCGGTTTCAACGTACTCGAATACGGCTTGAATAGGTACGGTAAGCTTTCGTACGCGCACTATAGCTTGCTTAACCTGCGAGAATCGATCCATCACACCAGAGCCAATGTCATAGGCCAGCGTTTCAATGAGCTCGCAGGGCTCGCCGGTCATCACTTCATTGGCGATATACAGCAATTCCTCATAGTTCACGGAGTCACTTATGTCGTCGCTTACGACGGCTTTGACGGTATCGCACCACACGTCAATATCAACCTGGTAGCGCCCTCCCAAACTTTTTTCTTCTTCACGCACGCCATGATAGCCGTAGAATTCGGCATTTGTGACAGAAATACGTGTAAGTGCAGTGCTGCGTTTCATGTGCGATAATTGATGTGAGGTGAGTAGATTTATAATCCGAAACTAGCCCCGAATTGGGTAATTTTAACTATGGCTATGAAGACAAATCTCGTTGATGCGTTTCACACGCAGATCCAGGCAGAATTCCAAAGCGCATATGTGTATCTCAGCATGGCGAATTGGTTTACCGAAAATAATCTACCAGGGTTTGCGCAGTGGATGCGGGTGCAGTGGGAAGAAGAAACCCAGCATGCCATGAAGCTTGTGGATTTTCTCCACAACCGTGGTGAAGCAGTTGTACTGCACGCAATTGCCTCTCCCACGGCAACGTATAGCTCGCCCCTTGATGTCTTCGAGCGCGTGCGAGAGCACGAGCAGAAGATTACGTCGAGCATTAACGCATTGTATGAGCTGTCTCTGCAGGGTAAAGACCTTCCATCACAGATCGTGCTTCAGTGGTTTATCAACGAGCAAGTCGAAGAAGAGGCACTTGTCGTTGATATCATTGAGCGATTGCGGATGGTAGGCTCAGACGGACCATCGATCTATCTCTTCGATCGTGAAATGGGTACGAGGACGCTGCCGAATGCATGACGTGCAGTTCGAGCGAATTCAGGGATACCTCGCATCGTTGCAGGGGGCTGAGATAGCTGTTGTTGGCGATGTTATGCTCGACAAGTACTTCTGGGGGCAAGTGCACCGTGTGTCGCCGGAAGCTCCGGTTCCTGTGATTGATATCGACCGCGAATCCGTCCATCTCGGTGGAGCAGCAAACGTTGCAACGAATCTTCTTGGTCTAGGAGCACGACCAGTTCTTTGCGGCGTGGTTGGTAGCGACGAGGCGGGCGAAATGGTGCGCTCGTTGTGTCAGGAAGCTGGTCTTCAGGCAGATGCTATTGCATCAGACGCAGAGAGACCTACAACCATGAAGACCCGAATCATCGGGAACAATCAACATATTGCCAGGCTCGACCACGAAACACGTACGCATGTCTCGGAACGCGTCGCCGATGATATACTCGATAGGCTTTCGCAGCACACTGCGCTGAAGGGTATCATCCTCGAGGATTACGATAAGGGGCTGCTGTCGCCCAAGCTTATTCGGTCGGTAATCGAACTGGGCCGTTCCCGCAAGATCCCTGTGTTTGTAGACCCCAAGCATCGACACTTCTTTGACTTCGTGGGATGTACGGTCTTTAAACCCAATAAGAAAGAGGCAGCCGATGCATTAGGAATGCCTCTGACAACGTTGGATGAGATTGAAAAAGCTGGACGCACTCTAAGAAACACGCTCAAGTGCGACAATGTGCTTATTACGCTTGGTGCGGCCGGCATGGTCCTGATTGAACAGGATGGTTCGATTAGTACGGTTCCAACGCGTGCGATGAATGTTGCTGATGTGTCAGGTGCTGGAGATACCGTTATCGCTACTCTCGGAGCAATGATGAGTATCGGTGCTCCTGTGCGTGAAGCTGCGTCGCTGGCCAATATCGCAGCAGGTTATGTTGTGGCCGAGCCCGGCATCGTAGCAATCACGGCTGCCGAGCTTCTCACTGCAGTTGCGTCCTAGGTCGTGCACCCCCATGATTATTTCTACGCAATCGCAATTGGAAGATCTTCGAGATGAGTTACGGTCTCATCAGCAGACGGTCGTGTTTACAAATGGCGTTTTTGATATCCTTCATGCTGGACACGTGATGTACCTCAACGCAGCGCGGACAATGGGAGATGTGCTGGTTGTTGGTCTCAATGCGGATGAGTCTGTTACGCGTCTCAAGGGGCCTGCGAGGCCTGTAAATACCGAGAATGACCGAGCAGAGGTTCTGGCTGCACTCCGTTGTGTTGACCATGTAGTGCTCTTTACAGAGGATACGCCTCTACGGGTCATTTCATCATTACTACCTGATGTGCTTATTAAAGGTGGAGATTACTCGCGTGAAACAATCGTGGGTGCAGATGTGGTAGAGGCACACGGAGGGATTGTAGCAACAATACCCCTTCTAGAAGGGCGATCTACAACTGCCATTATCAACAAAGCGCGATTGTAACGGTCGTTAGTCTCTGGCGAATGGCCTAAACCATATTTCGCCTATGCTCACGGTAACAGAGAACCGACCGATATACTCATAAAGTCCTGTTGACGGGCCTCTGAATCCAGCCTGCACGGCTGCGTCCACTGTAGCACTCTGACCAAGAGGGAAGTCTACGCCGAGAGATCCGAATACCTCGTGCACATCTTGTCCTCTGAAGGTGTAGTACTGCTTGATATACCCAAGCCCGCCACGATAGCCCCATCTGTCAAAAAACGTGGGAGCATATCCAGCTGCCTGCTGGCTGATGCCAAGGCTTGCTCGAAACATGGGCCCTGTTGCAGCATCATTGCGCTGATTAATGATAACTGCAGAGTAGTCACCGCGCTCGATGTCAAGCCCTATCTGCGTTCTGCCGATACGATAGGAGAGACCGATGCCAGCAGTTGTGGGCAAGGGGCATTCCCCGGATGATGACCGCGATAAAAATGTATACACCTCACGTCCCCGCAAGTTTAGGGTATCGGAGATCTCTCTGGTATAGGATGTCTGTGCCGCTGTCTTGTCGTAATGAAGATTAGATCCAAAGGAGTAGAACGCACCTAGGTGAAAAGATGGCACCACTTCTGTGTATGCGCCTATCCGGTATGCAGCGCCAGTAATGAGGTACTTCGACTCTGATTTGAACGACGATAACGTTGTGATACCCGAAACAAGATCGTTGTCATCATAATTCATTTGTCCGAGTAGAGGTTGAGCGCTGAGGCCAACATAAATGCCTGCGATGCGATATGAGGCTCCAATGTAGATCGAAGAAATGCCACCAGTTCCAGACTGTGAGCTAGAGCCTCTATACATACCTTCGGGACTTGAGGTAATGAAATCTCGTTTAGTGCTGTACGAAATGTTGCTGTACGGCAGAACGCCAAACGAGACACCAAGTCCCATCGATGTATCAACAGAGAACAACGCTAAGAGTCCATCTACTTCGCCGCTTGTCTGTGCTAACTGGCCCTGTGCCCCGTGAACAAGGTGCTGTTCAAATCGGTAGCCAGTTTGAATCCGTGTAAACGGAGACATGCCGAGCAATGCAGGATTGGTAACGTTAATACCCTGGAGGCTGGGCATCGCTATAGAGGTTCCTGCCATTCCCTCATACCGTGCACCAACTGAGCGAACGACGTCTCCAATACTAACGGACGAATAATTCGAGCCACCCTGAGAATGCAGTGTGGCAACGCCCAACAATGCAATGAATGCAACGACAAAACACTGCATCACGATGTAGCCTTTTGTCTGGAATAATACACGCGAAGAAATGGCCGCTGTCCGGCTGGGTTCGTAGACTTCATGAGCTGGATTCGGTCGATTCGTCTATTGTCGATTCGTGTATTAACGCTCGATCTGATGTAGATGGGATGTTCTTTACCCGGTTTATGGACGTATTCTTGAAGAAACTGCCCCATCGATAGAGAGCCTACCGGCACATTTTGAGACTGAACAGTACGTAAGCGCAGTCCAAAGTTCGATACGATGATTTTCGAACGATCGGCAGAGATTCGAGCACCGAAAAAAACGGTATCTGAATTCTCCAACGGGCTATATACACCTAAGCCCTGTTGCTGAATGTTCGTGCCAAACTGCGACCGATCCTTGTCGATGGGCAAAACGAGCTCGCCATCAAAGATCGTTGCTGTCTCTGGTATAGAATCCAAGTTGAGTACCACGCGAGCAATGTACTCGCGTCCGCCTTGAACGATTGCGTCATCAGGGGCGGCTTCTCGTGTTTGCAGCAGATTGAATGACGTAAACGGGAACAGCCTGGTCCACTTTCTGCGCGTTGAACCAACCTTCTGCAGCTGCACTTCAAGTATTAGCGTGCCATCGAGATGCTGCACGGATTTCATCCCATATGGATGGAGGGCCACGCCCAACATGTCCGATGCGGTTGCGGAGCCTATGCCCTGTTTCAAAATTCGAAGTGCGAAACTCTTATCGATTTGAACGTCGGTGATTGGATTTTGGGTGCCGCTTTGGTTGATGTATTGGCCAACTGGCAATTGGGTTGTATCGTACACCGACGTATAGCCCTGCGAGTCATAGATGCTGTCCCAGGTGGGAAGAGCGCTGAAATTCTTTTTGATCTCGTAGGCACGAAACGATAACGTCGTATCAAGTGTGTCGCCGATATGGTATTCTTTTCTGCGTGATTGGAAAAGGACTCGGCATGATGACACCATAAGAGAATCTGCCAAAAGCACTTCAGCAAGATTCTTCAGCACCGTGTCCGGTTTTTGAAGGATCCCCCTGTCTGTAATGCTCCAGATCACGGTGTCTCTTTTCAGCAGCACGATGTCAGAATTCGAGAGGCTGAGCAGCACTCGGGCTTCAGACGTTGGAGTTGATCCAAGAAAGAGTGGACCAGTAATGCTGCCTCTCAAAGGCAGTAGGACTGGGTTGGTAAGCGTTGAATCGCCAGAAAACATCGTGAGTGAATCAGACGTTACTGTTCTCAGTGATGCCGCGAACGCAGAATCCGACGGTAGAACAACTTCAGAGCCAATAATCGAGGGCGCATCGTTACAGGCAGACAGTGTCATCATACATATGACGCTGACACACAGAGTAAGCCCGTGCAGGCGTTGACGGGGCGACACGGTTATTTTGTTTCCTTCACAAGAGTGCGGTAAAACTCGTCGTATGCTTTCGCAGACGCAGCCCAGCCAACTGGAGTCGTCATTGCGTTGGCAACGATCGTGTCCCAAGATTCTTGTGACGCATGCCGCGTAGCAACCCGTTTCATGGTCTTCGTAATATCTGCGGCATCGCCTTTCTTCATCAGGAAGGCATTGCCCTTATCTGATGAATCGGCATCGATAAGGCCTTCAGTGATGCCCCCTGTTTGACGAATTACAGGCACCGTTCCATATGCCAGAGCGATACGTTGGAACTGTCCGCTAGATTCACTGCGCGAAGGCTTGACGAGTACAGTTGAGCCCGCGATAAGATGATGGAGATATTCCTCATCCATGATGCGGAAGTGCACATCCTTTGGAAATTTCTTTGCAGCGGCCTCGATCTGCTTCTTCATCGGCGTTACGAGATCACCGGCAATGATAACCTGTGCACCGAGCTTTACGAGCTCTGGGATGGATTCAAGAAATGCATCTGCACCGCGGTCTTCGCGCAAGGGGCCTGCATAGCTTATGACCAGTTTCTTTCCGTCAACCGGCAACCCACTGAGCTTTTGCAGTGCCTCACGGGCTGATTCCTTATTGGACGGATCTTTAGCGTCGAATTTCGGTTTTACGAAAGCATCTGTCTTCGGATTCCAATGGAGCAGATCGATGCCGTGATTGATTCCTACAAGGGGCTTCTTATTCAGCAGCGGCAGCCAGTTGTCCTTGAATTCCTTGTTGGCCATAAGCTCGGCGGCATAGCCAGGGGACGTTGTCGTTACGCGGTCGGCATATGCCATGCCGATGCGTAGGAAGTTCATCTTGTTCTTGTACTTGCCAAATGTGGCCACCTCGTCAGACAGGCCTGTCTTCTTCAATGACTTTACGGGGAAGACGCCTTGCTGATCAAAATCAGTGATTGTCATCACGATCTTGGTCTTCTTGAATTCGTTTGGATAGCGCGTACGTATATATGCTGGGATCAGCGCTGCCTGCCAGCCGATACAGTGAATGATCTCGGGGAACCAGCCAAGCAGCAGGCATGTTTCAAGAACCGTGCGGCTATAGAAAATGAATCGCTCGTCGTTATTTGCGAATTCATTGCCAGTTGTGATATCGTGCTCGATGCCCTTGTTGACGTCCAAGTAGTCGGTGTTGGTCGTGATGTACGATTGTACCTTCACTCGTGGGTTGTTAATCGAACTTGACTTTACCGTGGCAAGGTGTGGTTCTTCGCCAACTGGTATTGGTATGTCCCGTAGGCGATTGATTTCGTGGATGCGATTCTTGCGCTCCGAAATGTATCCATACTTCGGCATCATAGCGCGTATGTCGTGTCCAACCTCGCGAACACCTAGTGAATGTGCATAGCACAGATCAGCATGTTCTGAAGTCTTGACAAACGGGTAGATCTCGCTCGTAATGAACAAGATACTGTGTGGTTTTGCCATAGTATTCCGACGATTTCAATACACAATACATTTCCGCAGTTACCAAAAATACGGCTTTTACGTGCATTGTCGGCGTTTTCCACACGAACCAGCGAAACTTTTTTCGTCCCCACAACAACTTTTTCTCAGAAACCATTTGCGAATTCAAATTTTCCCCGTATGTTTGTGGCCCCTCCGCGCGGCTAGTCTGCAACGATGGGCGCCGAAACAGGCACAGCGGCAGAGTCGCTGCAGAAGATCGGTGGTGTTCTTTGACAACAGGAAGCAAGAAGAAACATGCAAACGAGAGGGTAGGTTTTAACAGATCTACTCCGTCAATCGAAAAGTAAAAACGACGCAATCGGTAATGA
>JBIJAX010000061.1:0-11310 GCA_044345485.1 Kapaibacterium sp. (SeqCode) | reverse complement strand
GGAGGGGGCTATCGTGATAGCCCCCACACTAGAAGAGCCAAACGTATGATCAGACACTGACCGCCAGTTCTCGCCGCCGTCCTCAGTTTTCCATACGCCCCCTCCTGTTGCTCCGAAATAGTACGTCTGCTTCAGGTCTGCATGTCCGGCTACGGCTAAAGCGCGTCCTGCACGGTAGGGTCCGATGCAGCGGAACTTCATTGCACGAAAGGCGAGATCGAGCTCGTAGCTCGGCGGGGTTGGAAGAAGCTGTGCACAAAGAACAGCAGGAAGAACGAGAAGCGCGAGAGCAAGTCTCATCAGGAGTTACCGCATGAGTGTTATAGATTCCTTGCCGTTTGTGAGCAGGTACGTGCCTCGAGGCAGCATGCTGCAATCCACGGTCTGTGAACCCGAAACTACGGCGGAATACGGAGTCGTGCGTCCAGCAATATCCGTTATCGAAAGGGATGTTCCAGGTTCGAATTCCACGCGGACAACTCCAGATGTAGCAAGAAGCGCTTTAGGGCGCAGGGGTTCATCCGAGCTACGCACAGAAACTGCGCTGAGAAGATCGTAGATCGCAACATCCTGAGAGGGCTCGTAGGTGCCCTTCTTAAACGTCTGCGTAACCCAGAGAGAGTTTCCATTGAGCGCCATACCTTCGGGCTTTGCCGAAAGGTCGATCTTCTTGTATAGCTCACGGGTAGAGAGATTAAACACGCGGATATCTTCAGCGAACGTCGAGACAAGCAGCATCTTGGTTTTTGACGTGGGGTCAAACCAGACGGCGGCTTCGCGCGGACCATCGTAGCCTGTTGTACCAACATCAATGATGCCGATCTTCTCGTGTTTGACAAGATCGACGATCACGATTGAATGTGAGCCGTTAACAACAACGTAAGCTGTGTCGCCGTCAATAACAAAGTAGTTTGGTGTGTCACCTACTTCGATGATCTTTTGTGTTCTAGGAGTCGACTTCAGATCGATGATGCGGAATGTTCCGTTTCCTTTACCGAAGAGCTCTTCGCAGATAACCAGAACCTGTTCAAGTCCATCTACGGTCTTGTGATAGGAGATCTGCTGTGGATTGATGCCGACAGGTATAACAAGCTTGTCCTTCGTATCGGTATGGTACTCGATCACGCTGCCTTGCTCGGTAAAGGACGGACGCTCGCTCATCCATAGAGTCTTTCCGTCTTGGCTGGCATCCAAACCATAGATCTTGCCTTCGTAGAGCTTGCCTAAAGCTGTTTGTGTTGTGGTCTGGAACCGCACAACGTCTTCGCCCACAACGATATCGAGCATGTCCTTGTCAAGAGTAGCACCGCAGCGAGTTACCTTAACGTCTTTCCATTCGAATGTGGTGCTTTTGAGTAGGCTAAACGTTGAAGGGTTGTACACGTTCCATGACGCTGGGGTTTCCCCGGCATCAATGTCTCCATCGTAATCAGCATCGAGCCGGGCGCACAGCACATGGACAAGTGAATCGTCCAAGAGAATTGCAGATGGCAGTGGTGGGGTTGTAGCCCTTTCCTGAGCAGCGGAAACGGTAAGTGCAAGTGCAAATGCACAAAAGAGTAGAGCGGTACGCATTGCGTGCCCTTTGAGTATTGTCTGCCGTGATGCGCAGCAGAGGAGACCACGTCTCCAGTTGTAAAAAGATGTACCAGGTATTCCGACTTCGGCTTCATCCTTCCCAGCCGTCTTCCCACTGTGTATCATCTACACACATGCAGTGACTGTCCTCTTGAGACAAGGCTGAGTTGTCTGCCGTTACGGCGGCGCAACCGTGCACGAGTTTCACGTGCTTCCCTGATAGGCAAATATATCATCCGACTATCTTTGTGAATGAAACACCGACATGTACTCTACATTCTTGCAATGCTATGCACAGCGGCATCAGGAATGGCCGCGCAGCTGTTCAGCGGGTTCGTTCCACGCATAGCCTTGGATGTATTGCCGTTGGTTAATCCGGCAGATGCTGCACGCCAGGTTGGTTCGTACGGGGGTTCATCATTTCTGCTAGGATGGGCACTAGGTGCATTCGCACTCGGCTGGATGTCGGACAAAGTGGGACGTCGTCTGGCTTACCTCGTTAGTGTCTTACTTGCCACCTCTAGCATGTTGGCGATCAGTTTTACTTCGACGCTTACAGAGGTTGTGATCATTCGCATCATAATGGGCATGGGCGTTGGGAGTGTCTTAGCCCAATCAGTGGTCATGGTGTCAGAGGCATTCCCAACCTCGAGCAGATCCATTGTAGTGGGCGTGTTGATCAATGCATTCCCTATGGGGTTCATCGGCGCTGGATTGATCATGCAGATCAGCGATGATTGGCACGTGGCGTACCGAATTGCAAGTAGCTCGATGCTGCTTGCGCTTGCTGTTGTCGTGATCGTCCGTGAAAGTGACATGTGGTCTGCTGCTGCTGGCTCAGCCCAATCTGATGCCCGAGCATCCTTATGGCATCCCAATTACCGGCATGATCTCATTGTTGCGGTTGTATTGTTTGGGTCAATGCTACTAGGTATTTGGGCAGTGCTTGGATGGATGCCTACGTACGTCGCGAAGATTAGTCTTCCCGAACATTCGCAAAACAACCGATCGCTCATGAATATTATGTTCGGTGCAGGAAATGTCTTTGGCGGATTCTTCAGCGGGATACTGTCAAATCGCATTGGACGCAGAAGGGCGGCTGCAATAGGGTACATTGGATGCATCGTGGCAACAGTGCTCACGCTGCAGACAGAGCTTGGACCATCGCCGCTACTTTTTGCAGGAACATTTGTGATCTGCGTGTTTATTGGGCTCAATCAGGGAATACTCAGCGGGTACATTCCAGAGCTGTTCCCAACAGTCGTCCGCGGAGCCGCGACTGGTTTTGGCATGAACTTGGGCCGTATTCTGACGGCTGTGGGCATCTTCTTTCTTGGCGTGATGGTGGTGCATCTTGGAGGATACCACAATGCCATTTCCATATTTGCGCTGGCCTATGCTATTGGACTTGTAACACTGATTAAAGCTCGAGAAACGAAGGGACAGGAGCTTCCTAGGTAAGGGCTTTACGCGTCCAGCTTTGTTTGTTCTTCCACCCACCGGAGCGTGTGTATTCCCAGAGCCGATGCGGCAGTGCAGTTAGCTGAGGAATCGTCGACTAATACAGCTGCAGATGGCGCAAAGCCCTCGCGCTCGCACACGTACAGGAATGCGTTTGGATCAGGCTTTCGCAGGCGCATAACATAGGAGAGGTAGACATTGTCCACTGCGGCAAACACTGGCGCGCAGCGTTGGGCAGAGTCTAGGTGATGGAGCTCTGAAATGTTCGACAGTATCACCGTACGAGAGGCATTGAAGCGCGCCTTGAATCGTGCAACACGATCCAGTGCATCAGCAAATAGCCCCCTGTCAAGGATTGCACACCATGCACGGTCAAGATCCTGATCGGAGCATGAGTAACCATACATGGACCGCAATGACGAGCGAAACTCTGACGTCGTGATATCTCCACGATCATATGCAACGAATACATCGGACTGCTGTTCAACACCGAACGTGAGCGGGGTGCCGTTATATCCTGGAAGTGCTTGTAGCGCTTGGCGGGTTTGTTCGAACTCAATATCGAATAGCACGCCTCCGAGATCAAGTATCAGAAGGGACATCGTGATGTTCTGTTAATACCGGAAATAGTACCACCGATTGTCCTCGATGGATGCAGACGTGCGTATGGTTTTCAAATACTCATCCCACACATTCTGCTTACGCTCCTGCATAAGATCTTCTGTGCGCAGTTCTAGCCACATTGGGAACTCTGCCTCGTTAGCCTTGACGATTCCAGTGATGTTTACAATGTACCATCCGAGGTCTCCGAGGAAGGGCCCGTACAAGTCTGGAAGGGGCTTAGCAAGAATTTCTTTGGAGGCAGTCGGATCGTACAATTCCTCTCCGATAAATCCTCCACCTTGCACCGACACACCGCGCTTGATCTGAGCACCCTTAGGGTTTTCAGCGATAAACATTTGACCGTCGTCTAGGCGTGTAGTAAGCCCCATAACAGTCTTCATGAAGTCTTTACGGGCTTCGCATCCGCGCTGTCTGGTAAGACTTGCGGCAACCCGCGCAGCTGCAGCATCAAATGGTAGGGGGCCTGCGTCAATACTGTCTACCACCACCCCAAGCACCACACCCTTGTCTGGTGTATCGATGGGGTCGCACGCAGCAGCCACCTGGGTTTTAAATGCGATGTCTCCAAGACGGTACGAACCAAAGATCTTTTCGTCATCTGTAAACCACGGGGATAGCTCTATAGAGCGTCCGAAACGTCCGGCAATAGCTCCCAGCTCCATACCCTGGTCATACAGTCCTGCTGCATCATCAACGATCTTCAGAATGCTATCAACGGTCTGACGTGACGGTTCGATCTCACTTACGATAACCCGTGTCTTGATGTCTGGTAGTTTCTTGCCCTTGACGGTAACAACCGAGTCCACGAGTAGAACATGCACGCCAGAGGCATGTCTGATGGGCCCAACAGCTATGCCAGGCTTTTTGCCCTTAACTAATCCATAGAACCATGAATGAGCGGCACTGTCTGGGGATAAGCGCACACCTCCCGAGGAAGTTGTGGAGGCAATACTTTGCCATAACGAGTCGCGCTTGCGGACGTTGCGAGTCCCGTTTACGAGAGACACAAACCGAGAGACGTTACTCAGTACAAGCGCTGAGTCTATCGGAGCGGCTTTCATGGGCCACGCCAAAAATGCCAGTCTGCGCATGGGTTGTGTCGTTGTGAACTCTTGAGGGTTTGCCTTGTGGAATGCCTCCATTTCAGAAACTGAAGGGGCTGGAAGATCTGTCTGACATGGTATGTAGATCACATCTGCGGTTGCAGATGTCGCTGCCTCACGGAACCGTGGACGAAGGTTCGCTGTGTCGAGACGAGCGGTGTCTGTTACTGCTCTGCGAACACGAGTTTCTGTTTCAGAAAGCCCGATAAGCTCTCTCCACTGAGCCACCGATGCCTTAAGCTGCAGGAGTTCTTCGGCACGCTCCTTTTCGGAAAGACCATTGGTATTGGCTCTGATGAGAGAGTCTGGACGGTACAGAATTGCCTTGAGGAGCTCAAGGTCGAACTTTCCCTTGTCGTCGATCACACCACGTTTAATGAAGTCCGGAGTGGCCTTCATGAATATGCTGTCGATATCTGCATTTGTGACGCGAACGCCAAGTCGCACGGATTCTCGGAGGAGAAGACGGCGCTTTGTGAGTTCTTCCCATGCCTGTTGCATGATTTCAGAAGGGTCTACCTTGCCGCGCTGCTGCACGTATTCCGTTCTTCGACCCACCTCCTTGGAATACTCGTCAAGCCAAATCGTGTCTCCGTTGATCACGCCGGCATATGCGCGACCTTTTTGTTCAGGCTGGGCAAACAGCTGCGACGCCCCACACAACAGGGCGATGATTACGAATCGTTTCATGCGCAAAGATACCCGTTACGAAGGGTACGGCCTGCGTAACTTTGCAGCCAAACTTTGAGGACATACCAATGACATTGTCAGAACTTTGCTCAGCTCATTCACAGACACTTGCAGATGCAGTAACCGCAAACCAAGAGCGCACGTTTCACGCGCACTGGCCAGAAGCGCCAAGTGGAAAGATCTATGGCGAAACTGCAAATGATGATGGTCTTGCGAGGTTTAAGGGACAACTCAACGCAAGGTTTGAGCGTCTTTCAGGTGGTGACGAGTGGATTGGTGATGAAGCCTCGCCATATGGCTTTCCTCTAGGTATCACCTACCCGTCTTCACCGGTAGACGTTACGATAGAGCGTGCTTCGCAGGCGCAGACAGCATGGCAGGCACTTACAGCAACAGAACGTGCCTCGGTTCTTGTAGAGGGACTTGAGCGTGCCTCGAAGCATTTCTTTGAAATCGGTTACGCCACGCAGCATACTACCGGACAAGGTTTTGTGATGGCATTTCAGGCTTCAGGTCCGCATGCGCTTGATCGTGCTCTCGAAGCTGTTGCCATGGGGCTTGCAGCACAGTCATCATTTACGCAGTCGGTTCAATGGTCGAAGCCGATGGGTAAATTCGCTGTCAACATCGACAAGTCCTACCGCATCGTACCAAAGGGTATAAATCTTGTTATCGGGTGTTCAACATTCCCTGTATGGAATACAACGCCGGGAATGTTCGCTGGCCTTGTAACCGGCAATAGTGTTATTGTAAAGCCGCACCCAGGTGCAGTGTATCCAATCGCCATCGTTATCGCTGAGCTTCGCAATGTGCTCGTAGAGCTTGGACTCGACCCTAACGTGATCCAGATGGCCGTCGATACGGCCGCCAAGCCCCTTACGTTGGACTACGTGCAGCACCCAGCAGTACGTGTGATTGACTACACGGGTGGCTCTGCATTTGGAACAATCATTGAGCACGAGGCAGCTAAGAGTGGCAAGGTTGTGTTTACCGAGAAGGCTGGCGTGAACTGCGTTATTCTCGACAGCACAGATGATCTCGACAAGGCAATGGATAATCTTGCTTTCTCCTTGTCTCTCTACTCGGGGCAGATGTGCACCGCACCACAGAACATCTTTATCGCCGAGTCCGGCATGACGGTGGGCGAAACAGTGGTGTCTGTAGAGGATGTTGCGCTTAAGCTTCGTGAAAAGATCGATGCACTGGTAAACAATGAAAAGGCAGGTCCGGGAACCCTCGGAGCAATCCAGAATCCAACAACTGCTGGACGTCTTGGCGAAGCTTTGAATTTAGGTCTTGCTGAGATTCGGGCTACTGCTGCGATCGCGCAACCTGGTTTTGATCAGGCTCGCTCGCACTCACCGCTGGTGTTACGTACGGATGTTTCACGTGCAGATGTCTACACACGTGAGTGGTTTGGTCCGATCTCATTTGTGATCACTACGGCCTCATTCGAAGAATCACTCAAGACCGTTGAAGCTAGCATCCGTGAGCATGGTGCGTTGAGTGCATTGGTCTACACGACAGATGCCAACAAGATGCAGCAGGCCGAAGATGCTATCGTGATGGCTGGTGCTCCAGTGGCCTTTAACTTCAATAGCTTCGTCTGGGTGAATCAGTCAGCAGCCTTCAGCGACTTCCACGGTACAGGCTGCAATCCTGCTGGTAATGCCACATTTGCAGACTGGCAGTTTGTTACCAACCGGTACAATGTTGTCGGTGTACGGAAGCAGGCGTAAGCAGTTATCGCGAATACCGTGCATTACGGAGGATGCCCCACTTGTGGAGCCTGTGCTGCAGGCTGGTGGTGAGCACGCCTATGCCGTAGATAGAGCTGCGACGGAAGTTGATTGACGATGCGTCGTCAAAGTACTTCGTCGGACAAGTAACCTCTCCAATCGGAAAATCTGCCATGATGATCTGTGAGAGCATCTGGTTGTCAAACACAAAGTCATCGCTGTTTGCTTCGAGATCAATGCGCTCAAGTACTTCACGTGAAAATGCCCGATATCCTGTGTGATACTCACTCAGTTTTTGTGAGACTAATACATTCTGGATAAAGGTCAGGGCGCGATTTGCGATGTATTTGTACAACGGCATGCCGCCCTTGAGAGCCCCATTCCCAAGAATACGTGATGCAAGAACGACCGGATACACATCATTGGCAATCATCCATGCCATGGATGGAATCAGCTTTGGAGTGTACTGATAGTCGGGATGCACCATGATCACAATGTCGGCGCCGATCTCCAGGGCCTTAGCGTAGCAAGTCTTCTGGTTGCCACCATAGCCGCGGTTTCGGTCGTGCCGTATCACATGATGTATGCCTATGCTACGCGCAAGCTCTGACGTGGTATCGCGCGAATGGTCGTCTACGAGAATAACTTCGTCGACGATATCCACGGGAATCTCACTGTACGTTTGCTCGAGAGTCTTCACGGCGTTGTATGCCGGCATGACAACTACTATGCGCTTGCTGTTGATCATTCTAGCTCGAAAGTAATACTTACCATCGAACGAAGCTTCATCTCGCCGCCAGAGACTGGAGTCGAATCCTCTCTCGCAAGCGCATCGGCCATTGCATAGACCCTTCGACCGTATACGGGTTCTTCATATTCTCTGGAGGAGGCAATCGTTAGAGCCTTGCCCAGCTTAGCCCCAACGGCGCTTGCGATATCTGATGCACGCTTACGCGCATTCTTGGCTGCCTCGATCTGCAGCGAATCAACGAGGGCATCGCGATTTGACACGATGAACTGCACACCCTCTAAGACGTTGCTGCCTTCGCGCACAGACGCATTGATGACTTTCTCGATGAACTCAAGCTTGCGTACGGTGATCTCAACGAGATTGCGCATCTCGTAGCGCAGGAATTTTCTGCGTTTACTCGAATGGTCATAGACAGGCTGAATTGAGAGTTCGCTGGTTTGGATGTCTTTGGTTGGAATTCCCAGCTCCTTGACGGCATTATAAATCGCTGTAACGCGCTGATCGTTGTCGCGCTTGATGTCTGTGATATTGCCACCATCTGTCTCGACGCCAATGGAAATGACTGCCATGTCTGGTGCAACCATCATAGATGCTTGACCATACATCGAAATCTGTCGGGTCTGTTTCTGCTCCTGAGATGCAAGATTGCTGGTTGTAACAGCTGCGATCATCAAGAAAATGATGATGCGTACCATTGTATACTCCGTATTGATGGTTACGAAAGCACTTCCATAAGTGTTGCCCACTCATCCGTTAGCGAAGCGACGACTTTCTTTGCGGTTTCGTATGATGTGGTGCTCTTGTGCTGTTTGACAGGGTCCTTGTAGAGTTCGGGGTCTGCAAGAATCACTTCTAAGTCTGCGATCATCTTTTCCTGCACGCCGATTTGCTTCTCAATTTCAGCGATGCGGCGTTCCGCCTTCCGCTTTTCTCGCTCTATCGCCTTTTGTTCCTCTCGACTCAGCACGGCAGGCTTATCGTCGGCGGCGGCTGGCGAATGCTTTAACGGGATTTCATTAGGGGGCGGAGCATTCTGCACATGCGGATCACCCAAAAGTTTAAGGTAGGCGTCAACGTCTCCTTCGTACTCTTTGAGCGTCCCCATACGAAAGGCAATGATCTTTTCGGTAAGACCATCGAGGAAGTCACGGTCGTGCGAAACCACGATCATAGCCCCATCGTAGGCAAGCAGCGCTTCCTTCAGCACTTCTTTCGAGAGCATGTCCAAGTGGTTGGTTGGCTCGTCAAGGATCAGCAGGTTGTATGGCTGAAGGAGCAGACGGGCAAGAGCAAGACGAGACTTTTCACCCCCGCTCAAGACGCCAACACGTTTGTTGATATCATCGCCCTTGAATAAGAATGCTCCTAGCAATGTTCGCAGACGCGAGCGCATTTCAGGGGGCGAAGCCTGCTCCATGATCTCGTACACGGTTTGGTGACCGTCCATAAGATCAGCCTGGTGCTGCGCGTAGTATCCGATAGACGTAGCGTGTCCAACCTGCACATTGCCACCAGAAAGGGGCTCTACGCCAGCGATGATCTTTGCAAGGGTGGTCTTCCCTTCGCCGTTCTTCCCGATAAATGCGATCTTTTCTCCACGCTCGAGTACAAAGTCTACTCCCCGGAGAACGCGTTTATCACCGTAGTTCTTTTGGATGTTGGTGCATTCAACAACTGTTCGTCCAGAACGTGGTGCTGGTGGAAATGAGAAGTGAATCGACGATGTATCCTGATCATCAACTTCGATCACTTCCATGCGCTGCAGTGCCTTGATGCGCGACTGTGCGCGTGAGGCGAGCGATGCCTTGTACTTGAATTTATCAATCCACTTCTGCATCCTGTCGCGCTCACGGCTCTGTCGTGCAGCCATTGCGCGTTGTTGTTCCATGCGCTCGGCACGAATCTCTTCGTAGTCTGAGTAGGAAGCTGGGATGTCGTAGACCTTATTCTTTGTGATCTCTATCGTGCGGTTTGTGATGTTGTCCAGAAACGTACGGTCGTGCGAAATCAGCACAACTGCGCCCTCATAGTTTGAGAGGAAGTCTTCGAGCCAGCGAACAGAATCGATATCCAAGTGGTTCGTCGGCTCATCGAGCAAGAGGCAGTCTGGACGCTGCAGCAAAAGTCGGCCAAGCTCTGCGCGCATTTGCCAGCCCCCTGAGAACATCGTGAGGGGGTTGTCGAGTTGTTCGCGCTCAAATCCAAGACCCGTGAGGATCTGCTCGATGTCTGCCTGCATCGTAAGGCCGCCTCGGCGCGCATAGAGATCATTTGCATCTGTGAGGCGCTGCACGAGCTTCATGTAGTCGTCGGACTCGTAGTCCGTGCGTGTCTCCAGCTGATGCTGGATGCGGTCGATCTCATCGTGCAGTGCAAGCACTTCCTCAAAGGCCTGCATCGCAGTCTCACGCAGAGTTTTGGTAACGTCTAGTGTGAGGTCCTGCGAGAGGAACCCTACACGGATTCCGTTCTGACGTGACACATCTCCTGATGTTCCCTGGCGTTCACCGGCGATGATACTGAGCATCGTTGATTTGCCAGCTCCATTGCGGCCGACAAGACCAATGCGGTCTCCAAACTTGATGAGAAAGCTCACGCCCTTGAACAGGACGCGGGTTCCAAAGTCTACGGTAATGTTCGATAGTGATATCACAGCTTCTCCAATGCATCGAGAATTACCTCGGCGCAGGCTCGTTTTGACATTGCAGGGTAGCTCAGTGGTTGAGCGTGTTTAGTAACGATCGTTATGGTGTTCTGTCCGGTGCCAAATCCGCTGTCGGCTTTGCCCGCCTCGTTTGCAACGATCATATCAGCATTCTTCGATTCCAGCTTTCGATGGGCATTCTCGAGCAAGTTGTCTGATTCTAGAGCAAATCCGATAACACGCTGATGCTCCTTCTTGCTCTTGCCAACTGCTGCAAGGATGTCGCGCGTGCGCGTCAGGGTAATCGAAAGATCATCGCCTATCGCCTCCTTCTTGATCTTCCGATCTGACGGTTCTGCCGGCGTGAAGTCTGCCACGGCCGCTGCCATGATGAAGACATCCGAATCTGTATGTCGCATCACAGCATCGTACATCTGCTGAGCACTCACAACATCGATGCGCTCCACACCAAATGGTGTAGGCAGCGATGTTGGCCCCGTCACAAGCGTAACAAGATAGCCTCGCTTTTGCGCAGCCTCTGCAAGGGCAAAGCCCATTGTGCCCGTTGCATGATTAACAATCGACCGTACGGCATCGATGCGCTCATGTGTTGGGCCAGCAGTAATCACAACACTTGTAGGGGCGAGCCGGTGGCTCGCCCGCTCTGGAAGGATGTCCGCCTGCTCTGGAAGGATGTCCGCCTGCTCTGGAAGGATGTCC